>DRKQ01000086.1 GCA_011051685.1 Gammaproteobacteria bacterium | reverse complement strand
CGGCCTTGTAATAATGCTGCAAAACAAAGTTATGGTAATCCAACACCTCGCCCAGCTTGGCGGCAAAACGCTCGCGATGAAACAGGTCGCCCAGGCGCAGGCCGCGGCGCGACACCTTGTCTTCGTAGGCCGGGCCAATACCACGGCCGGTGGTGCCGATCTTGGTCTTGCCGCGGGCCAGCTCGCGAGCGTTGTCCAGGGCGATGTGATAGGGCAGGATCAGCGGGCAGGCCTCGCTGATGCGCAGGCGTTCGCTGGCGGGCACGCCACGCGCCTCGAGCATGTCGATCTCCTCCACCAGGGCGGCGGGGGAGACCACCACGCCATTGCCGATCATGCACACCACGTTGTCGCGCAGCACGCCGGAAGGGATCAGGTGCAGCACCGTCTTTTCGCCATCGATCACCAGGGTGTGGCCGGCATTGTGACCGCCCTGAAAGCGCACCACGGCCTGCGCCTGGTCGGTGAGCAGGTCCACCACCTTGCCCTTGCCCTCGTCGCCCCACTGGGTGCCGATGATTACCACGTTCTTGCCCATAATGTTACCTGTCGATAATTGCCTGAATCTTTCTGAATCGTCTCAAAATATTTGCTACAGGGTTATTTCCCCTGTGGGAGCGCCTTTCCAGGCGCGAACCGCGCCTGGAAATCCCGTAGGGTGGGCATGTTGTTCATGCCCACGCGGAACATTCAGCTAACGCGTGGGCACAAGACGCGTGCCCACCCTACGAGTGTCGATAATTGCCTGAATCTTTGACTTTTTAAACCTCGACCACTCGCCACTGGCCATCCTGCATAACCAGAACCTGCTGGCAGCCGGCGGCCTTTGCGTCGCCCTGCTGGCCGGGCAGCTCACAGATCACCCGTTGTCCCGCGGCGCGCAACTCACGAATCTTGTCCAGCAGCGCGGGACTGTCATCCGCCGGTGCAAAAATGGTTTTTTCAGTCAGGCCCTTGTCCTTGCCCAACACCGCCAGGGCGCGCAGGTCGGCGCTGAAACCGGTGGCCGGACGCGCGCGGCCGAACACCGCGCCAATCTCGTCGTAACGCCCGCCCTGGGCGATGGCCCTGCCCTGCCCGGCCTGGTAGGCGGCGAACACTACACCGGTGTGATAGTGAAAACCGCGCAGCTCGGCCAGGTCGAAATGCAATTGCAGGTTCGGCTGCTGGCGCTGTACACGCGCAGCCACCCGGGCCACTTCCTCCAGGGCCTGCATGGCATCGGCATTGGTCTGCAGCGCGACACGCGCCTCATCCAGCACAGAAATATCACCGTTGAGCCAGACCAGTTTCTCGAAGGCCTGACGGGTATTCGCATCCACGGAAAAACCTGCCAGCAGTTGCCGTATTTCCGGCACCGCCTTGCGTTGCAGGGCGTCGAACAGCTGGCTCTCCTGCTCGGCAGCGAGTCCCGCGGCCCGGGTGAGGGCACGAAAGATACCCACATGCCCCAGGTCCACGTAAATCGATTCCATGCCGGCAAGCGCCAGGGTGTCTAACATCAAGTTGACCATCTCCGCATCGCTCTCCACCCCGCTGTGGCCATAAAGCTCGGCGCCGATCTGGGTGAAGCTGCGCGAACCGCCGAGACCATCGCCCCGGGTGTGCAGCACGGTGCCCTGGTAGCACAGACGCACGGGTGCCTGGCGTTCACTCAGGCGGTGGGCGTCGATGCGCGCCACCTGCGGGGTGATGTCGGCACGCACGCCGAGGGTGCGGCCGTTGAGCTGGTCGGTGAGCTTGAAGGTTTGCAGGTCGAGGTCATTGCCGGTGCCGGTCAGCAGGGAATCCAGGTATTCCACCAGTGGCGGGATCACCAGTTCATAGCCCCAGGACTGGAACAGATCCAGCACCTCGCGACGCAGGCGCTCCAGGCGCTGGGCCTGGGGTGGCAGCAGTTCTTCGATGCCTTCGGGCAACAGCCAACGTTCGTTATTCATGATGACGGCGTATCTATTTCAGGTTGGCTCGTGGAAAGATCTTTGAAATCAAAAAAACCTACTGACGAATCAGGTACAGCAAAAGCAGACCGATGGCCATACTCACCAGGCCGGCGACCCGCACCTGGCCATCATCCATCTCACTGATGAGGCGGATTTTCTGGCGAAACCCCGTGGGACTCAAAAAGGGAAAGACACCCTCGATCACCAATACCAGCGCCAGGGCGCTCAGCAAATCATCCCACATGCCATTTCCGGTCAGCCTGCAGCCGGGCAAGGCCCGGCCCGTGCTTATTTAAAGTATTTGAAAAACTCTGAATCCGGTTCGATCACCAGCACATCCTCCTTGCTGGAGAAGGTGCGCTTGTAGGCGTTCAGACTGCGGTACAGGGAATAGAATTCCAGGTCCTTGCCGTAGGCCTTGGCGTAGATTTCCGTGGCGGCGGCATCGCCCTCACCACGAATCCTTTCCGCATCACGGAAGGCATCGGCAATGATCACCGTGCGCTGACGGTCGGCCTCGGCGCGGATCTTTTCCGCCGACTCGGCACCGCGGGAACGCAGATCCTTGGCCACGCGCTCACGCTCGGCACGCATGCGCCGGAACACGGAGTCGCTGATTTCCGGCGGGAAGTCGATGCGCTTGATGCGCACATCGACGATCTTGATACCAAACTGCTCCGCTTCGGCATTGGCCTGCTTGGTAATCAGGGTCATGATTTCCTGACGTTCACCGGATACGGCCTCCTTGATGGTGCGCTTGGCAAACTCTCCACGCAGACCGTCCTTGATGATCTGTGACAGACGCAGATTGGCGGTCACGGCATCACCACCGGTGGCCGTGTAGTAGTTGGCTACGTCCTTGATGCGCCACTTGACGAAGGAATCCACGATGAGGTTTTTCTTCTCACCGGTGAGGTAACGTTCCGGCTCAGCGTCGAGGGTCTGGATACGCGCATCGAACTTGCGTACATTATTCACAAACGGCGTCTTCCAGTGCAGGCCCGGTTCGAAATCGGTTTTCACGATCTCACCCAGACGGAAGAGGATGGCCTTTTCCCGCTCATTCACGGTGAAGATCGAGAAAGAAGCAATCACTACGGCAATCGCCAGGATGATGCCGATCAATCCTTTAGCCTGTCCCATTAGCGTACTCCCCTGCCGCGCACATTATCGCGCAATCGTTGTTCTGCCTTTTGTCGTGTTGCTGATGAATCCCCACCCTGGAGGATGCGCCGCACACTGGATGAATCGCTGCTGCCACCCGAGATCATTTTGTCCAGGGGCAGGTACAGCAGGTTGCCGCTGCCCTTCACGTCCACCAATACCTTGCTGCTGTTGCTCATTACCGATTCCACCGCTTCCAGATACAGGCGCTTGCGCGTTACCTTGGGGGCCTTCTTGTATTCCTTGAGTACCTGGCTGAAGCGCGAGGTCTCACCGGTTGCCTCGGCGATCACCTGCTCCTTGTAGGCACTGGCCTCAGCCACCTGGCGCGCGGCCTTACCACGGGCGCGGGGAATGATGTCGTTGGAATAGGCCTCGGCCTCGTTGATTACACGCGCCTGGTCACCCTGGGCCTTTACCGCATCGGCGAAGGCGTCCTGCACCTGCTCTGGCGGCTGGGCGTCCTGCAGGTTCACCGTGGTGACCTGCAGGCCGGTCTTGTACCGATCAAGGATTTCCTGCACCTGCTGTTGCGTTTTCTGGGTCACATCGGCACGGCCTTCCTTGAGAATGAAGTCCATGTCGCTCTGACCCACGGTTTCGCGTATGGCGCTTTCCACTACCTGCCGCAGGGTGGTCTCGGGATCCTTGACGTTGAACAGATAGTCACTGGCGCTCTTCACCTTGTATTGCACGGCCAGCTTGACATCGACGATGTTCTCGTCCTGGGTCAGCATCAGAGATTCACGGCCCACACTGCTGCTGCCGGAACGGAAACCGATATTGATGCCGCGTATGTTCGCGATGTCCACAGTCTCCACGGTCTGGATACCCCGGGGATACCAGTGGGGTCCCGGTTGGGTGGTTTCGGTGTATTTACCAAAGGTGAGCACCACGCCCCGAGTGCCTTCCTCGACGATGTACACACCGGAGATCGCCCACACCGCGATGGCCACGGCGGCGATCAGTCCGACGCCAAGAGAACCGGCCTTGCCGGAACCCGCACCACCGCGGCCACCGCCGCCACCGAACAGGCCGCCGAATTTCTCCTGAAGCTTTTTCACCACTTCATCAAGATCGGGCGGGCCCTGTTCATTATTTTTGTTTCCGCCCCAGGGATCTTTGTTCCCCGAACCGCCAGGTTCATTCCAGGCCATTGATTACACTCCGTTTATGAAAGATTTGCCCACATGGCCGCTGCTCGTGACGAGCTTTTCGCAAGACATGCGCACTTGAATTCGTTTGCCGTACCCTTTGTGCCGGCGCAGGAGGTGGATTTTAGGGGTCTCGGTGCCCTGCCGCAACCGTTTATATCTTGAGTGTTAGCCCGAGGCGGGATGCGCCGCCTGCACATCCTCGGTCTTTTGCAGGGTCTCGAAATCACGTCGCGCCAGCTCCACTTCCAACAGCAGGTCGCCATTGTCCGCCACCTGCTCCCTGAGCACCCGGCCCAGGGTGAACAACTTGGCCCGCAGCCGGCCGTTGGCCACGGGCACCCGCAGCCATTCATGCAGCTGGTCGGCGCTGAAGCGTTCGTCCAGGGCACCGGAGAGCAGTTCCAGGCCCTCGCCGCTGTGCGCCGAACACCACACCCGGCGCACCTGGCCGTTTTCGTCACGATCCAGCCGTGGGGGGTGGTCCGGCAGCAGATCCACCTTGTTGAACACCTCGATCTGCGGCACCTGGTCCGCGCCGATCTCCCGCAGCACGGCATTCACCTGGTCGATGTGCTCCGGGTATTGCTCGTTGCTGGCGTCGATGACGTGCAACAGCAGATCCGCCTGACGGGTCTCCTCCAGGGTGGAGCGGAAGGCCGCCACAAGGTCATGGGGCAGATGGCGAATAAATCCCACCGTATCGGCAAGAATGATAGGCCCGGTGTCCGGCAGCTCCAGGCGCCGCAGGGTGGGATCCAAGGTGGCAAATAATTGGTTCGCCGCATACACCCCGGAGGCGGTGAGCCGGTTGAACAGGGTGGACTTGCCCGCATTGGTGTAGCCCACCAGGGACACTGTGGGCACCTCGGCCTTGTGCCGGCCGCGTCGGCTTTGCTCGCGCTGGTTCTGCACCTTGTCCAGGCGCTTGTTGAGCTGCTTGATGCGCGCCCCCAGCAGCCGGCGGTCGGTCTCCAGCTGGGTCTCACCCGGGCCGCGCAGGCCGATACCACCCTTCTGCCGCTCCAGGTGGGTCCAGCCGCGCACCAGCCGGGTGGACAGGTGCCTGAGCTGGGCCAGTTCCACCTGCAATCGGCCCTCGTGGGAGCTGGCGCGCTGGGCGAAGATATCCAGGATCAACCCGGTGCGATCCAGCACCCGGCACTTGAGCAGGCGCTCCAGGTTGCGCTCCTGGGATGGCGCCAGGGGCGCATCCACCAGCACCAGTTCGGCCCCCTCGTGCTCAATGAGCTCACGCACCTCCTCCACCTTGCCGGCACCAATAAAATACTTGGGATCGGGGCGGCGCCGCGTGGCGGTCACTACCGCCACGGGCGTGGCGCCCGCCGACACCGCCAGCTCGCGGAATTCCGCAAGGGCGTCGTCGTCGAGACGCGAAGAATCGGTTTGGGGGGCGATGCTGTGGGCAAAGTCCACGTGAACCAGGATGGCACGTT
>DRKQ01000085.1 GCA_011051685.1 Gammaproteobacteria bacterium | reverse complement strand
CCGGTGGGGGCGATGAAGCGTCCGTCCGAGGTGCCGCCGGCGGTGGACAGCTCGGTATCGATACCCTGTACGGTCTTTACCGCGGTGCAGGCCGCATCCACCAGGGCGCCGCTGGGGGTGAGGAAGGGATAACCGGAGAGATTCCACTCGAGGGTATATTTCAGGTTATGCCTGTTGAGAATTTCCTCGACCCGTTGTTGTAGCTCTTCGTGGGTGGTTTCGGTGGAGTAACGGAAGTTGAAGACGACCTCCACCTCGCCGGGGATCACGTTGCTGGCGCCGGTACCGCCGTTGACGTTGGACACCTGGAACGAGGTGGCGGGAAAGAAGTCGTTGCCGTTGTCCCATTCGGTGGTGCTCAACTCGGCCAGGGCCGGGGCCACGGCGTGGATGGGATTCTCCGCCAGGTGCGGATAGGCCACGTGGCCCTGCACGCCGTGCACCGTGAGGGTGCCGCCCAGGGAACCGCGCCGGCCGTTCTTGATCATGTCGCCCACGACTTTAGTACTGGAGGGCTCGCCCACCAGACAGCCGTCCATTTTTTCGCCGCGGGCCTCCAGCTGCGCCACCACTTTCACGGTGCCGTCCACGGCCGGGCCTTCCTCGTCGCTGGTGATCAGAAAAGCGATGGAACCCCTGTGGTCCGGGTGCTTGGCGATGAAGCGTTCGCAGGCGGTGACCATGGCGGCGAGGCTGCCCTTCATGTCCGCCGCGCCACGGCCGTACAACATGCCGTCTTCGATGCTCGGGTCGAAGGGAGGGAAGCGCCACTGCTCCTCGGGGCCGGTGGGAACCACGTCGGTATGCCCGGCGAAGGCATAGAGCGGGCCGCTGTCGCCACGGCGCGCCCAGAAGTTGTCCACCTCGCCGAAGCGCAGGCGCTCGATGGTAAAACCCAGGGCGGCCAGGCGGGTGATCATCACCTCCTGGCAGCCGGCGTCGTCCGGCGTCACCGAACGGCGCGAGATGAGGTCTTTGGCCAGGCATACTGTAGCGGATTCGTTGTGCGACATATTTTTCTGCATTCCTTATAACCGTCATTCCGGCGCAGGCCGGAATGACGGAAAAGATTCGATCAATGGGTGTTTAGAATAGTGCCTCGTATTCCCCCGGTTTGAAACCCACATGAATGCCTTTGTTGTGCACCAGCACGGGACGTTTAATCATCGCCGGATGGGCTAACATCAACTGGATGGCCTTACTCTTGTTGATGCCTTCCCTGTCCGCCACCGGTAGCTGCCGCCAGGTGGTGCCGCGGCGGTTGAGCAGGGTTTCCCAGCCCACGGCCTTTTCCCAGGCCGTCAAATCCTTTTTCTCCAGTCCGTCGCTGCGCAGGTCGTGAAAGTTGTAGTCCACGTCGTGCGCCTCCAGCCACTTGCGGGCCTTGCGTACGGTGTCGCAGTTTTTAATGCCGTAGAGCGTTGTCATATATTTTTGCCACAGAGTGCACAGAGTTCACTGAGAAAACATCCAACACATACTCTGTGTTCTCTGTGCCCTCTGTGGCCAGTCTTTTAAATGCCGCGCAGCAGTTCGTTGATGCCCACTTTACCGCGGGTCTTTTCGTCCACCTTTTTCACGATCACCGCACAGTACAGCGAGTAGCTGCCATCCTTGGAGGGCAGGTTGCCGGACACCACCACGGAGCCGGCGGGGATGCGGCCATAGCTCACTTCGCCAGTCTCGCGGTCGTAAATCTTGGTGCTCTGGCCGATGTACACGCCCATGGAGATCACCGAGCCTTCCTCGACGATCACGCCTTCGACGACTTCCGAACGCGCGCCGATGAAGCAGTTGTCCTCGATGATGGTGGGCGCGGCCTGCAGCGGCTCCAGCACGCCGCCGATGCCGACGCCGCCGGACAGGTGCACGTTCTTGCCGATCTGCGCGCAGGAGCCGACGGTGGCCCAGGTGTCCACCATGGTGCCGCTGTCGACGTAGGCGCCGATGTTGACGTAGGAGGGCATCAGCACCACGGACGGGGCGATGTAGGAACCCTTGCGCACCGAGGCGGGGGGCACCACGCGCACGCCGGATTCGCGGAACTCGCGGGGATTGTAGTCGGCGTACTTGGACTGGACCTTGTCGAAGTAATTGGTGAAGCCACCCTTCATGAATTCATTGTCGTTGATGCGGAAGGACAGCAGCACGGCCTTTTTCAGCCATTCGTTCACCACCCAGTCGCCATCGACCTTTTCCGCCACGCGCAGTTCGCCGGTGTCCAGCAGGCGAATGGCCTCACTGACATATTCCTTGACGTGGGTGTCCACGTTGCGCGGGGTGATGTCGGTGCGGTGTTCAAAGGCGTCTTCGATGACTTTTTTCAGGTCGGTCATTTTTTTGCTCCAATTAAATGGGTTAAATATTTCAAAGAACTCTCTGTTTCCGTCATTCCGGCACAGGCTGGAATCTAGTAGACTATCTAACTTCCCTGGATTATTCGCTTTCGCTCACCCTTCGGGCCGCCTGTGGCGTTCAACGCGCTACGCGCTTATGTTCCGGCCTGCGCCGGAATGACGCTAAACTAGAATGTCTTCTAATTTTTTAGTGTCTCCACATAACTGCAAATACGCTGTGCTGCTTCGATGCATTCCGCCAGCGGCGCCACCAGCGCCATGCGTACCCGGTTCTCGCCGGGGTTGGTGCCCCCGGCCTTGCGGGACAGGTAGCGCCCGGGCACCACGCTGACGTTTTGCCGGGCGAACAGGTCGCGGGCGAAGGTTTCGTCGTCCACGGGTGTCTTGGCCCACAGGTAGAAACCGGCGTCGGGGCGCTGCACGTCCAGCACCGGCGAGAGGATCTCCAGCACGGCGGCGAATTTCTCACGGTAGTAGTCGCGGTTCTCTGCCACGTGCTGTTCGTCGCCCCAGGCCTTGATGCTGGCGGCCTGGGTGGGCAGGGGCAGGGCGCAGCCGTGGTAGGTGCGGTAGAGCAGGAATTTTTCCAGAATTTCGGCATCACCGGCGACGAAGCCCGAGCGCAGCCCCGGCAGGTTGGAGCGCTTGGACAGGCTGTGAAACACCACGCAGCGCTTGAAATCGTCACGCCCCATGTTTGCGGCCACTTGCAGCAGGCCCACGGGTGGGTTCTCTTCGTCAAAATAGATTTCCGAGTAACACTCGTCGGCGGCGATGATGAAGTCGTGCTCGTCGGCCAGGGCGATGAGTTGGCGCAGGCTGGATTCGTCCATCACCGCGCCGGTGGGATTGCCCGGGGAACACAGGTAGATCAGTTGGCAGCGTCGCCAGACCTCGCTGGGCACGTGATCAACATCGGGGATGAAGCCGGTGTCTTCCAGGGTGTTCAGGTACCAGGGTTGCGCCCCGGCCAGCAACGCGGCGCCCTCGTAGATCTGGTAAAAGGGATTGGGCATCATCACCACGGCGTCCCGGCTGCGGTTCACCACCGCCTGGGCGAAGGCGAACAGGGCCTCGCGGGTGCCGTTGACGGGCAGGATGTGCTGCTCGGGATCCAGTGATTGCGGGGCAATGGCAAAGCGCTGTACCAGCCACCGGGCGATGGCTTCGCGCAGGGCCAGCGTACCTTTGGTGAGTGGGTACTGTTCCAGACCACGCAATTGCGCGGTCATCTCCGCCAGCACAAAATCCGGCGCGGCATGCTTGGGCTCGCCGATGGACAAGGCGACGGGTGTCTTGTCGGCCGGCGGCGTGATGCCGTCTTTCAGCCCCCGCAGTTTCTCGAACGGGTAGGGCTGCAGCCGGTGGAGGTCTGGATTCATGGTGTTGGTGATTTTTTGGGGCCAGGAAAAACAGGCCGTGTAGTATAGCGGAGAACGCACGGGGATTCAGCGCAAAATACCTGCGCCAAACAGGAAATCGGGATACAGGGGGTTGAGCAAGGCGTGTTTGTCAGGGTTGTAAAAAACCGAACCATGCTGTCGGTGATGGTGTTGCTGTGGGCGGCCACCTTCTGGGGGGTGGTGTGGTATCCGCTGCGCCTGCTGGAGGCGGCGGGGCTGAGCGGTTTGTGGACTACCTGGGTGATTTTCACCAGCGCGGCCCTGCCGGGATTGTGGCTGTCCTGGACACAGCGCCGTGTGCTGGGGGAGCAACCAGGACTGTTGCTGCTGGTGGCCCTGGCCAATGGCTGGCTGAACACGGCCTTTGTACTGGCAGTCCTCGAGGGCAACGTGGTGCGGGTGTTGCTGTTGTTCTACCTCTCCCCGCTGTGGAGCACCGTGCTGGGCTGGTGGTGGCTGGGGGAGCGTCCTTCGCGGTTGGGATTGGCGACCCTGGGGCTGGCTATGGGCGGTGCGCTGTTCATGCTGTGGAATCCGCAATTGGGCTTTCCCTGGCCACAGGACAGGGCGGACTGGCTGGCCATCAGCGCCGGCCTCGGCTTTTCCTTTTCCAATGTGGCGGTGCGGCGTTTGCGGCATATGCCGGCAGTACTCAAGGCCACCGTGACCTGGTGGGGCGTGGTGTTGGTTGCTGGTGTGTGGTTGTTGTTCGCCCAGGTGCCCATTCCCGTGATTTCAGGAGAAACCTGGGCATGGGCGGTGGTGCTGGGGGGGCTGGGTATTTTCAGCGCCTCCCTGGCGTTGATTTACGGGGTGGAGAACATGCCGGTACATCGCTCGGCTGTGATCTTGTTGTTCGAGCTGGTGGCGGGGGCCGTGTCCTCGCTCTGGCTCACCGATGAAATAATCACTCCGCGTGAATGGCTGGGTGGTGTATTGATTATTGTGGCGGCCTATTTGTCCGCCGCAGAAACCAGTCAGGAGAATGGCCCATGATCAAGGGTATGTTGCACGTGAGTTTTATCGTTGCTGACACTGAGCGCGCCCTGGCGTTTTACCGCGATGTGCTGGGGCTGGCAGAGAATCCACAGCGCCCGGATCTTGGTTATCCCGGGGCCTGGCTGGACTGCGGCAACCAGCAAATCCATCTGTTGGAATTGCCCAACCCGGATCCCGTCAACGGGCGTCCGGCGCACGGTGGCCGGGACCGGCACGCGGCCTTTGCCGTGGATAATCTGGCGGATTTGCAGGCCTCGCTGGAAAAGGCGCAGATTGGCTTTACCCTGAGTCGATCTGGCCGCGCCGCCCTGTTTTGCCGGGATCCGGATGCCAATGCCCTGGAATTTATTGAGTGTTCATAATACCTTAGCGTACTTTCCCGTTGTCAGGTCCGGTAAAGTCCGCGCCGTTTGATCCGCTAAAGCCCTGAGGGTTTTTATATATGGATGAAACGTGCGCCAAGCCAGTCTTTTTTTAGTTGTCTGTCTGTTTTCTCTGTTCTCTGTAATTGTGCAGGGAGCCGTGTATCAGTGGACGGATGAAAACGGTCATGTGCATTTTGGCAATGTTCCTCCCGTGCCCCAGGATGAATACACCCTGGGCGATCTCAACAAACAGCCTTCCCCGCAAAAGACGTCTGTGCCCGTCAAGAACGAGGATGCCCGGCCTGCGCTGCCGAAACAGCCCGTGCCGGAAACCACGCCGACGGATGTCCCGGTCGTCACCGAGGCAGACGATCCGGATCCTGCCCAGGCACCCCGTCGTACCATTACCAATGAAGAGCTCAAGACCCTGATCACCCGCTTGCGCAAGGAGGCGGGTAAGGTTGCGGCGCCGAAAACAGCCGATGTCCTTGTTTCATCCACTCCAGTTGCCAGGGCATTGCAGGAAACCCCGTTGGAGGAGGGGACAGCCGCGGCTCAGGGAGCAAGTCAGCAACCCGGGGCAGAGGTGTCGCCAGCCGCAAAAGAATCCACACCCGCGTCAAAACCTGTGCGGGAATCAGCGCAAGAGGCCACACCAGAGCCCACAAGAGAACCCACAGAGGCTGCTGAATCTCAGGTTCCTTCAACGGGGGCGAAGGCGGCTCCTTCTGTGCAAATCCCTTCCCATCCCGCGCGCGAAGCGACGTCTCAGGCCGGTACCGATGAGGATATGGATGCCGATGCGGAGAAATGCGGGCTGTTTACCGCGTTCGTGGAGGATTACCGGATCAGGCGGAAAGAGTCCTGTCCCGGCGAGTCCTGCAAGATGTTGTCACGCCAACTGAAAAAGTATGAGAAAAAAAAGGCCCGTTATTGCCACGAGGCTTCAGGCCAGTAGACGCTGTGCTTCGCTGATGATGGCGCGGCGTTGAAACAGCAGTTGCCAACGGGTACCTCCACACTGGCGCCACAAGACCGCGGCGCGGATGGCCGCCAGCAGCAGGGCGCGAATGCGGTTGGCGTTGTTGGGATTGGACAGGTGAAGGTGTTCACCCTGAACCAGGATGCGCGGCTTGATGGTGCTGAGGGTCTGCGCGTAGGTCTCCGCCAGGCTGGCGATGACGTTGTCATGCAATAAGGAAAAGTGTTCCACCTGGGCGCGTGCGGTGTCGATACCGTCGGCCACCCTGCTCAGCATTGTCGCGTCCTGTTTGAGGCGTTTTTCCAGCACCATCACCCCAGCGACGTATTTGGTGAGGTACAGGTTCTTGCCCGGCGTATCGCCAGCGCCTCCCCCCAGTTGCTCCAGCAGAACGCGCAGGCCCGTGCGCAGTTTTTCCACGCCACCAAAGGCGTCCTCGGCCTTGTCCACGTCTACTTGAAAAATACTGTGAATACAGGTGCTCATGTCGGCTTCACTGGCTTGACCGGTATTGGCGATCTCCTGCACCAGAAAGGTGGCCTGGTAAATGCCGGCGAGGGCCAGGGTTCTGTCGGTAAGGGAGTAACTCATAGGATTGGCTGGATGCTTATTGAATCACACCACCGCCCAGGCATTCGTCGTGATGATAGAACACCACGGATTGACCGGGAGTGACGGCGCGCTGGGGTTGATCGAAGACCACCGTGCACTGGTCCTTTTCCAGTCGGGTAATGGTACAGGACTGGTCGGCCTGCCGGTAACGGGTCTTGGCCGTGCAGCGCAGGGGTGTGGTTTCCGGTGGGACAGTGATCCAGTGAAGCTGCTCGGCGACCAGCTGATCGCGGAACAACAAGGGATGGTCATGCCCCTGGGCCGCGACGAGGATATTGTCTTCCAGGTTTTTTGCTACCACGTACCAGGGCTCACCGGAGGCGTCCCGCGCACCGCCGATGCCCAGGCCCTGGCGTTGGCCCAGGGTGTAATACATCAGGCCGTCGTGATGGCCGATGGTCTTGCCCTCGGGGGTCTGGATCTCGCCGGGCTGGGCGGGCAGGAAGCGGCTCAGAAAGTCCTTGAACTTGCGTTCGCCGATGAAGCAGATGCCGGTGCTATCCTTTTTCCCGGCATTGGCGAAGCCGGCCTGGGCGGCGAGCCGGCGCACTTCGGGTTTTTCCAGCTCGCCCAGAGGGAACAGTGCCTTGGCCAGTTGCTGCTGGTTGAGGGCGTGGAGGAAGTAACTTTGGTCCTTGTTGTTGTCCCTGGCCTTGAGCAGGCGATAGTAGCCATCGCGGTAAGCCACCCTTGCATAGTGTCCGGTTGCCATGTGGCTGGCACCAAGATCCAAGGCCTGTTCGAGAAAGGTCTTGAATTTGATCTCCCGGTTGCACAACACGTCGGGATTGGGGGTGCGGCCGCGGCGGTATTCCTCGAGAAAATGGGCGAACACGTTGTCCCAGTATTCACTGGCGAAGTTGCGGGTAAACAGGGGGATGTCCAGGGTCTCGCAGACCTGGCGGGCATCGGCCAGATCCTCGGCTGCGCTGCAGTGCCCGGCGGTGTCGTCTTCCTCCCAGTTCTTCATGAACAGGCCCTGCACCTCGTGGCCCTGCTGTTGCAGCAGCCAGGCGGTCACCGAGGAGTCCACGCCGCCGGACACGCCCACCACGATACGTTGCCGAGGGACAGGTTGGGGATTGGGGGAGGGGGCTGGATTCATCTCAGGGAACCGGTATTGGGTACAACAAAACGACTAGCGAATTGTACGCCAATCCTCGGGTATTTGCGCCTCGCTCCACTGGCCGGGGGCCAGTTCGCCCAGGGACCAGGGGCCGACGCGGGTGCGGATCAGGCGCAGGGTAGGGTGGCCCACGGCGGCGGTCATGCGCCGCACCTGGCGGTTGCGGCCCTCGCGGATGCTCAGTTCCAGCCAGCTGGTGGGAATATGGGCGCGCTGGCGAATGGGCGGCACCCGCGGCCACACGGGGGGCGGGTCGATGCGTCGTACTCGGGCCGGGGCAGTCTTGCCATCTTTCAGCAGCACGCCTTTTTGCAGGTGGGCCAGGGCGGTGGGGGCGGGTTCCCCTTCCACCTGCACCCAGTAGGTCTTGTAGAGCTTGTGCCGCGGGTGGCTGATGCGATGTTGCAGGGCGCCGTCGTCGGTGAGCAGCACCAGGCCTTCGCTGTCGCGATCCAGACGACCGGCGGGATAGACCTCCTTCACGGGGACAAAATCCGCCAGGGTGGGTCTCCCTTCGTCAGCGGAAAACTGGCACAACACATGAAAGGGCTTGTTTAATAGCAATAACATGTGGTTGACATCGGAGGGGATATGGAAAACAGTGTGAGTTGGTACGCCGAGTGATCAAATGGGAGCATACGGTAACAAGGAGGTACGCGGCGGTAGTCTACACGGTGGTGCAGGGCTCGGGGAAGTATGGGGACAGAGTCGGATTCAGCACAGGACAAAACGGTACAAGACCGGCCGGTTGCCAGCATTCGCTGGCGCTTCGTGGTGGCAGCGCTGGTGTTGGCGGCCTTGGCCCTGCCAGCAGTGTTCTTCACCCAGAACAAGGTACGCCAGGCCTCCCAGGACAGTTCCCGGCTGGTGCAGGAACACCGGGATCTGGGCTGGGTGCTCAATTCCCTCAAGGATGCCCTGCAGATTGCAGAAAGCACTATTTATCAATATCCCCTGTTGCTGGATGAGAATACCTATCACAAGGTGCTGACCCGGGTTGCCGAGGTAAAGGCCCAGTCGAAGGGTATCAATGATCATTACGTGGTGCGACATTATCGCAGCTTCGGCGATTTTGCCGCCAATCTTGATTATGTACTCAATCGCCTGGAGGAAGGCAGCCGTCATCTTCTTGCAGTGTCCTCTGATGTGGAGCGGCGTTTTCCTGCGGCGCCAATATTGCTCAACAAACTGCTTCCGGAAAATTTGAAATTCATCCAGGCCATCGAACTGGCCCTGACGGAGGCAGCTGAGCGGCCGCATTCTATGGATCAGCAGGAAGTGATGCGGGTACTGGAGGACTTGCGCTATACCTGGTCGCAACAAATCAGTTCGGTACGTATTTACATTGCCAATCGTTCCGGGGTGTTCGGCAGGCCCAAAAGCAGTATGGCGCGAAACATAAGCAATCGCGATATTTACGCCCAACGGGTTGATGATTTACTGGTTCAGCTCAAGGAGTACGATGAAGTCGGTAAGCTGGGTTTTCAGGAATCCCTGTCCCTGGCCATGATGCTAGAAGCAAAACATAACTACGATCGGGAACTCATCAAAGCCCAGAAGATTTATGCCTCCAAGAACTGGCGGGCAGACCTGCCCATCCTGCAGAATGAGATACGCCCGGTACTGGATCAGGCCTGGGGGATTCTGGAACTGATGCAGGAAGAGCTGGATGCCTTGGCACAGAAGAACATGCTCAAGTCCCTGGATACGGCAGACACCCTGTCTAACATCATCTGGGTGTTCGTCGGCTTCATGGGGCTGCTTTTGTTACTGGCCTACCTGGCGTTCGAAATGCGGATTCGCCGTCCCCTGCTGGAGGTATCCAAGGCGCTGGATGCGGCGGGACGGGGTGAGTCCTATCTGCCGGTGCTGGGTGCGCCCACCGAGGAAACCAAGCTGTTGGTGGCGGCCTTTAATCGCATGCAGGGACAGGTTTCTTCACGCCAGATTCGCCTTCAGTCGGTGCTGGACAATGCGGCGGAGGGGATTATCACGATTGACGAGCAGGGTCATATCGAAACCTTCAATAATGCGGCATTGAAACTCTTTGCCTGTGCCGAGCAGAATGTGATTGGTCAACCCATTACCGAGCTGGTGCGTTTTCCCAAGGACAGCACCTACGTGGATTTCCTGGAACTGGTGAAATCACCGGTATTGAAACAGGGAACACAGGAAACCACGGTAACGGTCTTGCGCCTGGATGGCAGTCGCTTTCCCATGGCCATCAAGTCCAACCGGATGGAAGTGGAGGGGCGGGTGCTTTACACCGCTATCGTCGAAGACATTGGGGATCGCATCGCGATGATGGAGCATCTGCGCGAAATGGCCGAACACGATTCACTTACCGGGCTCTACAATCGCCAGTACTTTCTTAATGAGCTGGATCGGGTGGTGGAAAACACGCGGCGCGGCAGCCGCCGTGATTTCGCCCTGCTGTACATCGACCTCGACAATTTCAAGTTCGTCAACGATACCCTCGGCCATCTCGCCGGTGACAGGGTATTGGTGGAAGTCACCGAGATGCTGGATCAGCGTAATCGCAAGAGCGATCTGCTGGCGCGCATCGGTGGTGACGAGTTTGCCATTCTGCTGTATGACGTGGAGCAGGATCAGGTGCTGCAGGCCGCCGAGGCCCATCGCAAATTGCTGGATGAATATATCTTCAAATACGAGGGCTCAGTGGTGCAGATTGGCTGTTCCATCGGCGTGACCCTGTTTGGTCATCGCCCCGTCAGCAAGGAAGACCTGCTGGTTCAGGCCGACGTGGCCTGTCACCTGGCAAAGCGCTCCGGCCGCAACCGAGTGCATATTTATGAGTCAGCCGACAAGGAAAATATGGCGGCCATGACCGAGGACATGGGCTGGGCCGGCAAGATCAAGACTGCCATCGAGCAGGATCTGTTCTGCCTGGCCTGTCAGCCCATCATGGAACTCAAAACCCAGCAGGTGTTTCGTCAGGAAGTCTTGTTGCGCATGCGGGACGAGAATGGTGGCCTGATTCTGCCCGCCGGGTTTATTGCTTCCGCCGAACGCTTCGGTCTGATGCGCGCGGTGGACAACTGGGTGGTGAGCCACGCCATTGAGTCCCTGGGCCGGCAGCTGAAGCAGAATCCCAAACTGCATTTTTCCATCAACCTTTCGGCGGAATCCATTGGCGACTTCACCATGCTGGAAGCCATCACCAGCGCCTTGCTGGCCAACAACGTTCCGCCCACGGCAGTGACCTTCGAGATCACCGAAACCGTGGCCATTGCCAATCTCGGTCCGGCGGTGGAATTCCTCACCCGCTTGCGCAACCTGGGTTGTCAGACGGCGCTGGATGATTTCGGCGTGGGTTATTCCTCCTTCGCCTATCTCAAGGATCTACCCGTGGATTTTGTGAAGATCGATGGTTCCTTTGTGCGTGACGTTCATCGCGACAACCTGCAACTGGCAATGGTGCGATCCATGAACGACATTGCCCACGCTATGGGCAAGTACACCGTGGCCGAGTTTGTGGACAATCAGGATGCCATGAAGGTACTCAAGGAAATGGGTGTTGATTATATTCAGGGCTATTTCGTGGGCGGTCCCCAGCTGCTGGGTGATACGCCAGCCTTTGAAACCCGCTCCAATGTGATCCGACTGGTCTGATTTCCCAGCTCGCGTCCCAGGCTGGCACCGATCTTGCTCGACAATGCCCAGCAGCCACTATACTTCCTGATTGAAACAATGATTTTGAAAATGCCATGAAACGTTCCCAACGACTCGAGCCGGTGGTCAAGGTGGCGGAGAACCGCGAACAGCAGGCGGCCAAGGCCCTGGGTGAAGCGCAGGCGGCCCTCCAGCAGGCGCAGCAGCGCCTCGCCGAACTGAAGACCTATCGTGAAGAATATGTTCAACGATTTCACAGCGACGGTGCGACGGGCATGAGCGCGGTGCAAATGGGAGATTACCGCTTGTTTCTGAGCAAGTTGTCCCGCGCCATCGAGCAACAGGCCGAACTGGTGGAACAAGCCGCGGCAAGGCTCGAACAACAACGCCAGCAATGGTTTGACCAGCGCGGCAAGGTAAAAATGCTGGGCAACGTGGTGTCCCGTTTTCAGGCCGATGAACGGCGCAGCGTGGAACGCCGGGAGCAACGGGAACAGGATGAGCGTAGCCAGGGCAGGCCATCGGCTACCAAACACACCTCCTAGCCGGACTTGATGCCGGTTGACTCAGGCTATTGAGAGCATCACCGGGCTCTGTTTTCTGCGCGATTCTTTGCCATTTCCCACAGACCATTGAAGCCTGGCACGATCCGTGCAATTTCTGGCGTGTGCAATGCCTGTTTACAGGCCCCATAGTCACCGAGTGACCCGAGCCATCAACGAGACAACAACACACTGTCATGACCGACCTCACCCTGCTGGTAAATGCCACGGATAGCGCCCTGCTCAATGGCAGTGGTGTCCCCCCTGCTGGTGCTGGGCTTACCGGCGAATCCGCGCCGACGGCGGCCCCGGCTGGGGAAGGATTCGCCTCTGTGCTGGGCCAGCAATGGCCGCCGGGGAATGGCGCCGTCGACTCCCAAGTGCCATCTTCCGAGACCACATCCTCCTCCGCTGGGGTGACGCCTGGCGGCGAGCCTCGGCCCCTTCCTGGCAAGGCCTTGCCGGAGGAGACTGTGCTGAACGGACATATTCCCGCACCATTGTTGGAAGCCAGCCTGTTATCCGCCGCCAGTCAGGTCTCGCCGGGCACGGTGGGGACGGCGCTGCCGGCGGCACAGGCCAACCCGGGCGCCACGCCCACGGGGGAGACAACCTTACCCCGTCCGGGGGGTACGGAGGGCTCCCGGTTGCCATGGCAGATTGCCGGGCAGGGACAGACGAATCTGGTCAATGGCCAGGGACAATCACAGCAGAGGACCGCAGCCGATGTCCAGCTCCAGGCGACGCAGGTGCTGCCGGTCAGCGGGGCGGTCTTGGATAATCGCGCGCCGGTGGCTTCTCTGCCAATGCAGGATGCCTCATCCATCGCCGCAACCACCATTCCCACCTCCCTTGGCAGGCCTGTTTCCGCAGTCACCCAGCAGGCCTTGTCCCGTGCCGCGGCCATCAGTGGCACCACCCTGGGGAGGCGTGGCGAGGGGGCGCAGAGTGTTACCGGCGGCAGTCTGCTCCACGGGGCTGGGATTACCAACAGTCACATGGCGAGAACCGATGCCGTGTTGCGCATGGACAATTTCACCGCAGCGTTGACGGCGGCCCAGCATACGGAAAATACCTCTGAGCCGCGACTGTCTGTGGCCACGTCATTATCAACGGAGCAGGCCCTGCTGAACCCGGGCGGTAATCTCCCGGACGGCGCCCTGGGTATCAGTGGGGAAGCCCCCCGTCCCGGCATGCTGACAGGGCCGGGTGCCTCACCCGCACTGAGCCTCGCCAGCCCTGTGGGACAACCGGCCTGGGCCACCGAACTGGGGCAACGGGTCACCTGGCTGGCAAACAAGGAATTGCGTGAGGCGCAATTGCAATTACACCCGCGAAATCTGGGCGTGGTGGACGTGCGTATTGTCTACGGCGCGGACCAACAACTGAATATCAGCTTCAGCGCCAGCAATCCCATTGCCCGTGATGCGCTGGATGCCTCACTACCGCGGCTGCGCGAGATGCTGGAGCAACAGGGTTTGCAACTGGCGGATGCCAATATTTCTCAGGACTCACCCACGGAACGTGAGGCTCGCCACTCACATGCCCAGGAAGGTGGGGCCAGGTTGGCTCCGTTACATCGGGGCGCAGATCCCGTGGGCAGCTCCCTGGAAACAGGCCTGTCCTCACCGCCACCTCAGTGGTTGGCTGAGGGTATGCTGGATGCCTATGCGTAGTAACACCCAAGTAACATTACCCAGGTAATGTTCAACTCAATCAACAGCAGGATGATGCGGCGAGTTGATATATCAATCACTAAAAAACTTTTTATGTTTCCTGATAAGTGTGCTGATGATGTTTGTCTCGTTTAGCGTTGTTCGTGCTAACCCGGCCTGGCAGATAAGTTATTCATTGATCTCACTTTTCAGCGCTATCTGTTTTCTGTTAGGCTGCTTCGCGATGTGGCAGGCAATGATCCGCAAGCCAAGCCTTGTGGAAATCATCCTATTACATCCACAGGTGGTCCGCCGGGTCTGAACAATCAACGAAGGAGGCAGGGATGGGGTTTCGTGCAAATTTATCCGATGATGGCAGCGAGTTGACCATGACCATCGACGGCCGGTTTGATTTCAATATTCATTCGGATTTTCGTAACGCCTATCGGGATCTGCCTCCCAACACGCGTTTCGTTATCGATCTCGGCCAAGCCACGTTCATGGACAGTTCGGCCATGGGTATGTTGCTGTTGCTGCGGGAGCATGCAGGAGAGAAGGCGGCGGACATACGTCTGCAAAACTGCAATGCCGACATCAAGAAGATTCTTTCTATTTCCAACCTGGACAAGATGTTTGTGGTGGAATAGTGGTACTTCGAAACAACACCTGAGACGCTATCCAGGACATGCTATAGCGGATAAAAAAGGCGCCTGATCGGCGCCTTTTTTATCTGGTGTTTTTTTATTCCTCTCTCAAACCACCGGTGAGACTGCGCAGAAATGCGCCGATGTCTTTGACCGCCTGCGCCGAGAGGGTGTGTCCAAATTGCACCCTGCCCATTACCCGGATTGCTTCTTCCAGAGTCGCCACCGAGCCATTGTGAAAATAGGGCGCCGTGAGCGCTATGCCGCGTAAGGGTGGAACGCGCCACATGTAGCGCTCGCCTGGATCTCCCGTGTATTCAAAGCGTCCCAGATCATCCACCAACCGGTAACGTTGTTCATAGCTCGTGCCACGCTGGGTGGGAAACAACTCATAAAAGCCGTCGCCCATTTTTAGGGCCGGCCCCGGGGCCGGGCCGGCGAAGTTGGCGCCGAAGTGGCAGGCCAGACAGCCGGCTTCATTGAAGGCAGTAATGCCCCGCCGGGCGCTGGCGGACAGTGCTGTTTGATCGCCGGCCAGATAACGATCGAAGGCGCTGTCATGGGTCAACAGGCTGCGCTGAAAACTGCTCAGGGCGCGGGCAATGTTCAAACCGCTGATGGCATCGAAACTGTCCTTGTCTTCGGGAAATGCCTCGCGGAAGGCCTGCCGGTACTCCGCTGATTCACTAAGGCCATCCACCAGCGCGCCAAGGCTGGGCCACTGTGCGATGACGGGGTCGCGCAGGTGATCCAGGGTCTGGGATTCCAGGCTGACGGCGCGGCCGTCCCAATACAACACCGTCTGAAAACCGATATTCCACAGGCTGGGGGCCGAGCGCCGGGTGCGTAGTCCGTTTTGTCCCAGGGAAGTGGCCTGCCCGTCATCACCACCTTCCGCCAATGTGTGGCAGGAGTTGCAGGAGAGCGTGCTCTTTTCACCCAGCAGGCGTGTATCGAAAAACAGGCGCTTGCCCAGGGCGATCTTGGCGGGTGTCTGCGGGTTATCGGCTGGGACGGGTGCCTGTGCCGGCAGGCGTTGCAGATAGTCGAAGGCCAGGGCGGGCAGGGGCAGGGTGAAGGTCAGCAATAGGAGACCGATCAGGCGTTTGGGCAAGTGCATTGTGGACAATTTCATGGCTAAGAACGTTACGTGATTTTATGGGGAGGAGTGAAGGGCTGGCATTTTACCCGAGCACCCGAAGCAGTCCAACCGCCGTTCTCCGCCGCCGGGATTATGGCTGCGCAAGTGCCTTGAAGACGTCAACATTCCGACGCGTTTGTCTCTTTCTTAGTTAAGTGATTGAAAAACAAGGCTTACGAGATTGTGTCACCACTGGCACAGCATTTGCTTTAACTGGGCGAAGGTGTCTATTGCGCAAGACAAACAGTGAAAGGAAAGACCATGGCTGATGATGATGACAACGAAAAAGACGGTGAGAAAAAATCCAAGGGCTCCTTGGTTACGAAGATTCTCCTCTTCGGGGTGTTACCCCTGCTGACGGTGGTGGTGCTGGTGATGGGCACCCTGTTTTTCGCCGGTGTATTGCCGGGCGGTGGTGACCACGGCGGTGATCATGCCGAGGAAAGCGCCGATGCCGGTGATGAAGGTGATGGCGGGGACGAGGAGGGTGACGCTGAAGAAGAGGGAGGTGGTGAGGCCATGCCCGCCATCTACATTCCCATCGATCCGGCCTTCGTGGTGAATTTTGCCAGCCAGGGCAAGGCGCGCTTCCTGCAGGTGACTGTGGAAGTGATGACCCGCGATCCGGAAATGCCTGACAAGATCAAACTGCACATGCCGGTGATTCGCAACAATTTGATGCTGCTGTTCAGCAGCCAGTCCTATGACGGGGTGAGCACCCTGGAAGGCAAGGAAGCACTGCGGGAAGAGGCGCTGGAAGTGGTGCAACAGATTCTCGAGGAAGAGACCGGTGATCCAGGAGTCGAGGCCGTTTATTTCACCAGCTTCGTGATGCAGTAGTCCAGGATACCCAGGCGCAAGATCATGCTCATGACAACAAACCACGTGGTGCAGACTGATGGCAGTTAATGACCTTTTATCGCAGGATGAAATCGATGCCCTGTTGCATGGTGTTTCCAGCAATGACATCGAAACAGAGGATGATGAATTTTCCGATGGCGAAGCGCGTTCCTATGACTTCACCACTCAGGATCGTATTGTCCGCGGGCGCATGCCCACCCTGGAAATGGTCAACGAGCGATATGCGCGGCTGTTTCGTATCAGTATTTTCAACATGCTGCGGCGCAGTGCGGAGATATCCGTTGGTGGTGTGCAAATGCTCAAGTTCTCGGAGTATGTGCACAGTCTGTTTGTACCCACCAGTCTTAACATGGTGCGTATCAAACCCCTGCGCGGTACTGCGTTGTTTGTGCTTGATCCTCGCCTGGTGTTCATTATTGTCGATAATTATTTCGGTGGTGACGGTCGCTTTCATGCCAAGATCGAGGGCCGGGAATTCACTCCTACTGAGTTGCGCGTAGTGGAGATGATCCTTGAGCAGGTATTTGTGGATCTCAAGGAAGCCTGGTCGCCGGTGATGAAGCTGGATTTTGAAAAACAGAACTCTGAAGTTAATCCGCAGTTTGCCAATATCGTCAGCCCCAGTGAAGTGGTTGTGGTAAATACCTTTCATGTGGAAATCGAGGGTGGAGGCGGTGATTTCCATATTACCATTCCCTATTCCATGTTAGAGCCCATTCGCGAATTGCTGGATGCCGGTGTACAGAGCGACCGGGATGACACAGATGAGCGCTGGATTGAGTCGCTGCGTGAAGAAGTGAAGTCCGCAACAGTGGAACTTTCCTGCACACTGGCGGAGACTGAAATCAGTCTACGTGACATCGTTGATATGAAACCCGGTGATGTTATTCCCGTGGATATTCCTGACCTGGTTACGCTCAATGCAGAGGGAGTGCCGGTGTTCCGCGGAAAGTACGGTGTATCGCGTGGCAGCATGGCAGTTAAGGTTGTTGAGCCGATTTCCTTTCCTAACAGAGAAACCAATCAATTGATGCATGAGGTGAACCCATGAATGACACGACGGGTACAGAAGGCGGCGAAGAGACCGGTGATGAGTGGGCAGCCGCTATGAATGAACAGGCCGAGGTCGAGGGCGCATCAGCAGACACAGCGGCTGGTGATGATGCTGATTGGGGAGCTGCTATGGAGGAACAGGCGACGGCGGAAGGTACGGTAGAACAAGCGCCCATGCAGAACCTGGTGGCCGAAGAAGGTGGCGAAAACATGGCCGACGCCAATCTTGATATGATTCTCGATATTCCGGTGAATATCTCCATGGAAGTGGGGGCATCGAAAATCAGTATCCGTAATCTGTTGAAACTTAATCAGGGTTCGGTGGTGGAACTCGACAGACTGGCAGGTGAACCATTGGATGTGCTGGTCAATGGCACGCTCATTGCCCATGGCGAAGTAGTGGTAGTCAATGAAAAGTATGGCATTCGCCTGACGGATGTCATCAGCGCCGCAGAGCGTATTCAGAAACTCAAATGATTGTGATGCCGTGAATCCCAGACTCAACAAATGTTTCTTACTTGCTCTGGCGTTATGCGTTACAGCTATTTTGTCAATCCCGTCATATGCGGTAGACGATCCTGACAGGGACGTGACTGAGCCGGCCGTTAGTAAAACACAAAAGCCACAGAGGGGTGTCCACTTGTCCGATCCCAATATGGCGGGAAACCTGCTGCAAACCACTCTGGGACTGGTGGTGGTGTTGGTGCTGATAGGTATCGCTGCCTGGGTCTTCAAGCGTTTTGCCAATGTGCAAGTAGGTGCGCAGGGACGAATGAAGGTGATCGGTGGCATTTCCCTGGGTACACGCGAACGCGCGGTCCTGTTGCAGGTGGGAGAGCAGCAACTGTTGTTAGGTGTTTCACCCGGGCGCGTACAAACCCTGCATGTGCTGGAAGAACCATTAAGTGTGGACCGCGAGTCACAGGTTGGCCAGGGTTTCTCCGCGCGTTTGCAGGCTGCCGTTCTGCAACGCAAGACATCTACCAGTAAAGAGGCAGACAAATGATCTGCGCGAAGCCTTTTTATCGTTCCGCTTTATTATCTTTGCTGCCATTGCTGGGTATGCTCTTGCCGATTGTCGCGCAGGCAGCGGATCCAGGTTTACCGGTGTTGTCTGTGACTACCGAGAAAGACGGCGCCCAGACCTACACCGTGGGGTTACAGGTGCTGGCGGTGATGACAGCATTCAGCCTGTTACCCGCAGCGCTTATCATGCTGACCTCGTTTACCCGTATCATTATCGTGCTGGCCATTGTCCGTCAGGCGGTGGGTATGCCACAGGCACCGTCTGGCCAGATTCTTATCGGCCTTTCCTTGTTTCTGACTTTTTTCATCATGTCGCCGGTATTCACAAAAGTCTATGACGATGCGGTGAACCCCTATCTGGAAGAGAAGATACCCGCCAAGCAGGCCTTTGAGATTGCAAAATCGCCATTTAAGGAGTTCATGCTGGCTCAGACGCGAGAAAAGGATCTGGGTCTGTTTGCTGAGATTGCTGACGCAGGTGAGATGAAGGACTCCGCGGATGTCCCTTTTTCACTGCTGATGCCGGCGTTTGTGACCAGCGAACTGAAAACGGCATATCAGATCGGCTTTCTGATCTTCATTCCCTTTTTGATTATAGATTTGGTAGTGGCCAGCGTATTGATGGCTATGGGTATGATGATGTTGTCCCCCATGATTATTTCCTTGCCGTTCAAGATTATGTTGTTCGTCCTGGTGGATGGTTGGGCAATGGTAATGGGAACCCTTGCATCCAGTTTTTTTGTTTGATTCTAATAGTAAGCAGGTTTCTTTAATGAGTCCGGAAACAGTTATGATGATCGCCAAGCAGGCACTGGAGTTGGCCTTGCTGATGACGGGTGTAATCCTGCTGCCGGCCTTGGGTGTTGGTCTGCTGGTTAGTATGTTCCAGGCGGTCACCCAACTCAATGAGCAGACACTGAGCTTCATACCAAAGCTGGTGGTGACATTCGCCACTCTTCTGATGGCCGGTTCATGGTTGCTAGGGATGCTGATGTCGTTTACCCAACGGATCATCGCCGATATTCCGATGATTATCGGTTGAAACTGGATGTGATGACATGATGACCCTGGCCGGTTCGGAAATCATGTCTTGGGTTGGTAGTTTTATCTGGCCTTTGATTCGCATAGCGGCATTGGTTGGAGCAGCACCGGTGTTTGGGGCGCGCACGGTACCGGTGACGGCCAAGCTTATCTTTTCAGTCGTTCTGACGATGATCATTGCCCCGGTATCACCTCCGATGCCTGTGGTGGATCCCATTAGTGGTGAAGCCGTACTTATCGTCCTGAACCAGATCCTCATCGGCGCAGCCATGGGGCTGGCACTGCAAATGGTCTTCGCCATGTTTATCATCGGGGGGCAGATTATCGCTTTTCAGATGGGCCTGGGTTTTGCCTCCATGGTGGATCCTTCTTCCGGCACACAGGTGCCTGTGGTTAGTCAGTTTTATGTGATTCTTCTGACTCTTGTATTTCTTGCCCTGGATGGACATCTGACCTTTATCAGTGTGGTGGCGGAAAGTTTTCATACCCTGCCCGTTGGAATCAATGGGCTTACCAACAACGGCCTGTGGTCACTGGCGGTGTGGGGTAGCACCATGTATGCCGGAGCGGTGCAAATCGCCCTGCCGGCCATTGCCTCGTTGTTGCTGATCAATCTGACCTTTGGCGTGGTGACGCGCTCCGCCCCCCAATTCAATATATTTTCCATTGGCTTCCCGGTCACCATGGTAGCGGGTTTCTTCATCATGCTCGCCACTCTCAAGGCCATACTGCCGCAAATCCAACTACAAGTAGCCAATGCCTTCGCCCTTATGCGTGGTCTGGCCGGTGGGTTCTAAGAGGTATGCGTCATGGCTGAGAATGAGAACGGTCAGGAACGCACCGAACAGGCGACGGCCAAGCGCAAACAGGATTCGCGTAATAAGGGTGAAATCGCCCGCTCCAAGGAACTCACCACCCTATTGATGTTGCTTGTCTCGGGAGTCGGTTTCATTTTCCTGGGTAGTGGGCTGGTGGAGGATCTCATGCAAATACTGCGTTCATTCCTGTTTCTGGAGCGCGAGCGCATTTACGATTTGCAGTCATATCCGACGTTCTTTCTCGATGCCTTACAGTTTGCAATCGGTGCTCTGACACCTTTTTTCATTTTGCTGGTGGCCGCAGCCATTGTTGCACCCATGGCCATGGGCGGCTGGTCATTCAGTGGCAAGCCGCTGCAGCCTGAT
>DRKQ01000084.1 GCA_011051685.1 Gammaproteobacteria bacterium | reverse complement strand
GGAATCTCTCCGGTTATCCCTTCCTCACCCCCAGCGGCGCCCTGGTGGATGCGGCCTGCACCGCGGTAAAGACCGTACAGGGTATCGATACCGAGCTGTCCACCGCCGGCGGCACCTCGGACGGACGCTTCATCGCCCCCACCGGTGCGCAGGTGGTGGAACTGGGACCGGTGAACGCCACCATCCACAAGATCGATGAATGCGTGGCGGTGGCGGATCTCGACAAACTGTCGAGCATGTACGAACACATTCTCATCGAGCTGCTGAGCCGCTAGGCCATGACCTCCACGGACGGCGAGCGCCAGCCCATCCTGTGGTACTTCGCCGATCCCATGTGTTCCTGGTGCTGGGGTTTTTCTCCGGTGATCCGGCAGATCAAAAACACCTTCGCCGACCGTCTGAAGATCTCCCTCAACCTCGGCGGCCTGCGCCCCGGCACCACCACACCCATCAGCGAACAACTGCGTGAGGAAATCCTGCATCACTGGCACGAAGTGCAACGCCTCACCGGCCAGCCCTTCCGCTTCGAAAATGCACTGCCCGAGGGTTTCGTCTACGACACCGAGCCCGCCAGCCGCGCGGTGCTGAGCATGGGCAAGTTGCAAGCGGAAAATACCCTCGCCTACTTCGCCACCATCCAGTCCGCGTTCTACCGCGAAGGACGCGATGTCACGCAAACGGAGGTGCTCACTGAGCTGACCCTGCCCTTCGGCATCGACGCCGAGGAATTCCAAACCCTGTTCAACGCCAACGCCCTGCGCGCCCAAACCTGGGAACATTTCAAACGCAGCCGCCAGGCCGGTGTGCGGGGCTTCCCCACGCTGATCTGGCAAGAGGGTGAACAGATTGACACCCTGTGTACCGGTTATCGTCCGTGGCCGGATATCGAGTCCTTGCTGGAACAACGCTTGTCCGCTGGGGACAGGCCATGAGCATCAACATCGAAATCGTGTGTGACATTATCGTTCGCGCCGCGCAGGAAGAATTACTGCCCCGTTTCACCCGGGTGGCCCGCAACGAAAAGGCCGATGGCAGCGTCGTTACCGAGGCCGACCTTGCCTGCCAGCAACACATTGCCGAACGCCTGCGCCGCCACTGGCCGGAGATTGCTTTTCTTGGCGAGGAAATGGACGGCAGACAACAGGCCGAGCTGCTGCAAGGCCCACAGCCCCTCTGGTGTCTCGACCCCCTCGACGGCACCAGCAACTTTGCCAATGGCATTCCCTATTTTTCCGTGTCCCTGGCCTTGATCGAACGGGGGCAGGTCAGCCTGGGCCTGGTGTATGATCCCTTGCGCGACGAATGTTTCGTCGCGGATCCGCAGGGTGCCCGTCTGAATGATGAGCCATTGACGCCCATTCACAGCGGCCTGTCCCTGCAACAGGCCACGGCCATTGTAGACTTCAAGCGGCTGTCGCCGACGCTGGCGCAAAGACTCGTCAGCCAGACCCCTTACGGTTCCCAACGCAGCTTCGGCTCGGTGGCCCTGGACTGGTGCTGGCAGGCCATGGGCCGTGGTCATGTGTACCTGCACGGCCGCGCCAACCTCTGGGACTATGCCGCCGGAGAGTTTATCTTTCGCCAGGCCGGCGGCCATTCCTGTACCCTGGAGGGCGAGGCGGTGTTTGTGAATGCCCTCAGCGGACGTTCCAGCGTGGGCGCCGTGGACGAAAAGCTGTTTCATCAATGGACGCAGTGGTTGGAAATAACACCACCTTCACTATCGAGATAAGACATGGGCATGCCAACACAACAACGTTTTTCCCGCCTGTTTGGCTGCCTGACTTTGTTCATGATGCTCAGCCCCAGTGCCTTGGCAGGAACAAAGGCCAACCTACACAGTTGTTCCAAAACAGGCGTGCAACTACAGATACTGGGTTCCGGCGGCCCCGAGCTGGGCGACCGCCGCGCCTCCAGCAGTTACCTTGTGTGGCTGGACGGCAGGGCCCGCGTGTTGATCGATGTGGGCGGCGGCAGCAGTCTCAACTTCGGCCGCAGCGGCGCGAAAATGGAAGACCTCGACGTGATCCTGTTCAGCCATTTCCACGTGGACCACAGCGCCGATCTACCGGCGCTGATCAAGTCCTCCTTTTTTGATGATCGCCAGCGTGACCTGCCGGTGTATGGCCCCTCTGGCAGTCCGTGGATGCCGGATACCGAGGATTTCCTGGAATCCCTGTTCGGCATCGAAGGCGCCTTTCGTTACCTTTCCCCCTTTCTCGACGAGGGTCGCAGCAATGGTTACCGGCTCAGCGCAAAGGTGCTGGATGTGGACAAACGCACAATACAACAGGCCTTTGCCAACGAACGCATCACCACCACCGCCATTGCCGTCCACCATGGCCCCCTGCCGGCCCTGGCATGGCGCGTGGAACTGGCGGGCAAAAGCATTGTTTTCAGCGGCGACATGAACGGCGACTATCGCACCCTGCCGCTGCTGGCGAAGAATGCCGACCTGCTGCTGGCGCACAATGCCGTACCCGAGGGGGCACGAGGCGTGGAACGCAAGCTGCACATGCCACCCACGGTAATCGGCGAGATCGCCGGACAAGCGCGGGTCAAACAACTGGTGCTTTCGCATCGCATGAAACGCACGCTGGGAAAAGAACAGCAGACGCAGGACAACATCCGCAAGCACTATCATGGCCCATTCCTTTTTGCCGACGACCTGCAGTGCATTACCCCCTGAGATGCTCAGCGGGTAATTTTGCCTGTTGGCCGTCGTTAAAACGCGCTACCCTTTATGGTGCACTATTTGTTAATTTCATGGTCTTATCAAGGGTCTCAGAATAGGTTTAACAGACATCTGTGGGCATTCGTCAGCTTGGACATGTCTGAAGGAACTGTGAGGGAACGCAACATATCCCATAGCGCACATATACAATGTCAAATACTGTGGGAGCGCCTTTCCAGGCGCGAATCGCGCCTGGAAAGGCGCTCCCACACCGGGGCACTAACCCTGTAGCAATTATTTTGAGATGATCAACAATGGTAGTTTCTGCACAAAAAACTGCATACCGAATTTGAAGGAGCAAACTCATGGCAGACTTCGAGCAGGCCATCGCCAAAACACTGGAATTTGAAGGCGGCAATACATTTACCAATGACAGCACCGATCGCGGCGGTGCCACCAGGTACGGCATTTCCCAAAACGCCTACCCCGATCTCGACATCCAGAATCTCAACGAGAAACAGGCCAAGGAGATCTACCGACGCGATTACTGGAACCGCATACGTGGAGACGACATCCTCTCGCAACGGGTGGCGGAAAACATCTTCGATGCCTGCGTCAACATGGGGGTGCGCAGCGGCAGTAAATTAGCCCAATTATCGTTAGGCATCGAACCCGCCGATGGCATCATCGGCCCCCAGTCCCTGAAAGTCATCAACGCCGCGGACGAGGAATTGTTTCTCGCCAAGTTCGCCCTGGCAAAGATGCAACGCTACGTGGAAATCGTCCAGGCCGACAGCAGTCAAAAGAAATACCTGCTGGGCTGGCTCAATCGCACCCTGGCGAATACGGCCTAGTCCGACTAGTATCAAAGAAGGAACACACCGATACCCGGCCTACAGAGATCACCATGAGCGACACAGACAACACCGAAAAACGCCATTTCTCCCGCATCCCCTTCGTCACCGATGTCCACCTGGTGAATGCCGAGGGCAGCTGGGATGTGCAACTCGTGGATGTCTCGCTCAAGGGTATCCTCACCACCGTGCCCGCTAACCCGGCCATCAAGACCGGCGAGCATTATCTTGCCGAAATGCTCACGGAAAACGACGAAGCCACCATACGCATGGAGGTCTCCGTGGCCCACATCGAGGAACAGCGGGTTGGCTTTCGTTGTGAACACATCGACCTGGACAGCATCTCCCACCTGCGGCGGCTGGTGGAGCTGAATCTGGGCGACGATGAAATCCTGCACCGTGAGCTGTCGGAGCTGCTTCACCATTCAGAGGATTGAGGGATTAACACCGTAGGGTGGGCACGTATTTTGTGCCCACGGGTAATCACACGACAACGCGTGGGCACAAAATACGTACCCACCCTACGCTCTCAAAAAATCATAACGCCGCCAGCGCCGCCGCCAGGTTTTTAACCCCCACCACCTTCATCCCCTTCACTCCACCCTTGGGCACATTGGCCTCGGGCACGATGGCCTGCCTGAAGCCATGCTTGGCCGCTGCGTTGAGACGCTCCTGGCCG
>DRKQ01000083.1 GCA_011051685.1 Gammaproteobacteria bacterium | reverse complement strand
GCGCGAGAATCGCTTAGCCCGATCGCGACAGGAATGTCGCTCCCACGATTGATGCAATTTCCGGCAGTCTTGGTGGGAGCGCCTTTCCAGGCGCGAGAATCGCTTAGCCCGATCGCGACAGGAATGTCGCTCCCACGATTGATGCAATTTCCGGCAAACTTGGTGGGGCGCCTTTTCAGGCGTGAGAATCACTTAGCCCGATCGCGACAGGAATGTCGCTCCCACGATTGATGCAATTTCCGGCAGTCTTGGTGGGAGCGCCTTTTCAGGCGCGAATCAGGCGCGAAGATCACCTTTTGGCCCTGGAGCACAGGACACCCTGCGCAAAGACCATCCAAAGGCTATAATGGCCGTCTGTTTTTTTCGGCGCGCTGCGCCACCTGATGGGATAAACACGCTATGCAAGACACTACTCCCCCCACCGACGATGGTTTCGTCATCGCCGGCAAGGCCTATCATTCCCGCCTGCTGGTAGGCAGTGGCAAGTACCAGGATCTAGAAGAAACGAAACTGGCCACCGAGGCCAGCGGCGCCGAGATCATCACCGTGGCCATCCGCCGCACCAATATCGGCCAGACCCCCGGCGAACCCAATCTGCTGGATGTGGTGCCGCCCCACAAGTACACCATCCTGCCCAACACGGCGGGTTGCTACACTGCCGAGGATGCGGTGCGTACCTGCCGCCTGGCACGCGAGCTGCTGGACGGCCACAGCCTGGTGAAGCTGGAGGTGCTGGGCGACGAGAAGACCCTGTATCCCGACGTCACCGCCACCCTGGAAGCCGCCGAAATCCTGGTCAAGGACGGCTTCGACGTGATGGTCTACACCTCCGACGACCCCATCCTCGCCAAGCGCCTGGAAGAGCTCGGCTGCTGCGCGGTAATGCCCCTGGCCGCGCCCATCGGCTCCGGCCTGGGCATCCAGAACAAGTACAACCTGCTGACCATTGTCGAGAATGCCAAGGTGCCCATCCTGGTGGACGCCGGCGTGGGCACCGCCTCGGATGCCGCCATCGCCATGGAGCTGGGCTGCGACGGCGTGCTGTTGAACACCGCCATCGCCGGCGCCCAACACCCGGTACTCATGGCCTCGGCCATGAAAAAGGCCATCGAGGCTGGGCGTGAGGCCTACCTGGCCGGGCGCATCCCGCGCAAGCGCTATGCCTCGGCGTCATCGCCTGTGGACGGGACGTTTTTCTGATTCTGTGTGGTAAACGCAGAGGACGCAGAGGACGCGGAGTTTATGTTGCGGAAAAGATCGCGGTGGCATGAAAAGTTGCTCGGGTTTTTCATTTCCGCGTAAGCAACAACCAATTTTTTCTTTGCGTCCTCTGCGTCGCTGCGCACTCTGCGTTACAAACACCCATGCCTGAAAAAACTACTCAACACCGCCCCATCCGCAGCTTCGTGCGCCGCGAGGGCCGCCTCACCCGTGGTCAGCAGCGCGCCCTGGATGCCTTGTGGTCGCGTTTCGGCATCGACAGTGCCGGGCCGGATGCGCTGGAGACCGAGCGCCTGGCGCGCGATGACCCTCTACTGGAATTAGATGCGCTTTTCGGTCGCAGGGCGCCCAAGGTGCTGGAGATCGGCTTCGGCAACGGCGCCTCCCTGGCCCAAATGGCCGCGGCTAATCCTGAACTCGATTACCTGGGCATCGAGGTGCATCGCCCCGGGGTGGGCAATCTGCTGCGCCTGCTGGAGGAACAGGGCCTGCAAAATGTGCGGGTGATCTGTGACGATGCGGTGCAGGTGCTCAACCATCGCCTGGCCGATGCCAGCCTCGAGCGAGTGCAGTTGTTCTTTCCCGATCCCTGGCACAAGAAGCGTCATCACAAGCGCCGTATCGTCAGTCCAGAGTTCGCGCAATTGGTTGCCCGCAAGCTCAAAACCGGTGGGGTGTTCCACCTGGCTACGGACTGGGAGAACTATGCGGAGCAGATGCAGAGGGTGCTTGACGGGGCCGATGAATTTCAGAACCAGGCAGGTCCTGGCGGGTTTTCTGTCCGTCCCTCATGGCGGCCGGAAACCAAATTCGAGCAACGTGGGCAGCGCCTCGGCCACGGTGTCTGGGATTTGTTGTACCAACGCAAGTAAAACACAGGTAACAGTCTGATCGGTGTGTTTTTATCTGCCCATTGGTGGGTTTCATTGGGGGTGCACACTAGAATTAGTGTATTATTATTTGGTTTTTTTCCAGCCATTCAAGCGCCAGCCAGCTTCTGGAGAGCCGTGCCGTGAGCGAAACCAAGTCCTCCCCCCTCAGCCCTGTTCTGATAAAACGGCTGGTGGCGGCTGCGATGTTTATTCTCCTGGGCCTTTTCCTGGCCGGTGTGGTGCCCAGTATTGAAGTCGCCTGGGTGAGCGCGATCCTGCTGCTGACCATTTACCTGTTTGCCTTCGAGATTGTGGGCGTGGATGTGGCGGCGGTGAGCATTATGGTGTTGCTGGGGCTCACCAGCCTGCTGGCGCCCCTCATGGGTCTGGACGAGGGTCTGGTGGATAACCAGCACCTGTTCAATGGTTTTTCCAGTAATGCGGTGATGTCCATTATCGCGGTGATGATTATTGGCGCCGGCCTGGACAAGACCGGGCTGATGAGCAAGGTGGCCGCGTTTATTCTTAAGACTGGCGGTTCCAGCGAAAAACGCATCATACCCATCATTTCCAGTACCGTGGGTATTATTTCCTCATTCATGCAGAACGTGGGGGCAGCAGCGCTGTTTCTGCCGGTGGTATCGCGCATTTCCGCCCGATCCGGCTTGCCTATGTCACGTCTGCTCATGCCCATGGGATTTTGCGCCATCCTTGGCGGAACCGTTACCATGGTGGGCTCCAGCCCTTTGATCCTGCTCAACGACCTCATTCTCACCTCCAACACCGCCCTGCCCCAGGATGAACAGATGAAGACCTGGTCACTGTTTTCGGTGACACCGGTGGGCCTGGCCTTGGTGGCCACGGGAATAATTTATTTCGTGGTGGCCGGCCGCTTTGTGCTGCCGGTAACACAGAAAGAGGAAACGGGCGTCGCGGCCGGCAATACCATGGCCTATTTTCAAAATACCTATGGTCTGGACTATGCCCTGTTCGAGGTGTCCGTACCGCCGGAAAGCCCGCTGGTGGGCCTCATGCTCGACGACGTGGAGCACACCTACAAGATCCGGGTTATTGCCTCTCAGCGCGGGCCTTCCGATTTGCGCATCGGCCCCGGTGGGCTGGCCCGTGATGTGGGGATTGAGGCCAATTCCGTGCTGGGTATTCTGGCCTCGCCGGAGAACCTTAAGGCCTTTGTGGAAAAATTTGGCCTGGAGTTGCACGATGATCTGAGCACCTTTTCCGAATCCCTGGCTGCCACAAAGGCTGGTATCGCCGAAGTGGTCATCCCGCCAGGTTCGAGTCTTATCGGCAAGAGTGCGCGTGATGTGTGGATGCGCAAGACCTATGGCATTGCCATGGTGGCCCTGCATCGTAACGGTGAAACCTTGCGCGAAGGGGACGGTATCCGTGACATGCCTTTGCAGGCCGGCGACACACTGGTGGTGCACACCACCTGGGAAGCCCTCGCGCGACTGGAAAAGGACAAAGATTTCGTGGTGGTGACTACCGAATACCCTCACGAAGAAACCCGTCCCCACAAGGTAGGGGCTGCATTGTTGTTTTTTGCCGTTGCACTGGGGCTGGTCTTGTTCAGTGATTTGCGATTATCAGTGGCCTTGCTCACGGGCGCCGTCGGCATGATCATCTCCGGCGTGTTGAAAATAGAGGAGGCCTACACGGCGGTGTCCTGGAAGACGGTGTTCCTGCTCGCCAGCCTGATTCCTCTGGGCCTGGCTGTGGAGACGACGGGTACCGCCAAGTGGATCGCGGAACAGACGCTGTCCGTGGTGGGTGATATGCCCGTGTGGGTGATTCAGGCCTCGGTGGCGGTATTGGCCACCTTCTTTACATTGGTGATGTCCAATGTGGGTGCTACCGTCTTGCTCGTACCATTGGCAGTGAATATCGCCATTGGTGCCAATGCGGATCCCGCGGTATTTGCGTTGACCGTGGCCATAGCCACTTCCAACTCATTTCTGATACCCACTCACCAGGTCAACGCGCTGATCATGGGTCCGGCAGGCTACCGGGTGGTGGATTTCATGAAGGCCGGCGGCATCATGACGGTGTTGTTCCTGGTGGTGATGATGTTGATGATGAATATTGTTTTCTGACTGGTAAGATTTTCTGCCAGAAATAGCCATGCCCTGCGCACATATAAAAAGGACAATTGCGTGAGAAAATTTTTACTACCTCTAATCTTCGTTATGCTTCCGGGCATTGCTTTTGCCTCTGTATCGAATAATTCCGAAATCGTCGACCTCACCCAACATAGTGTTGGATATGCTGCCCTTGCTATCTTTGTGCTTGCCTACATGCTGGTGATGGCGGAGGAGTTTACACACCTGCGCAAGTCCAAGCCGGTAATTCTTGCCGCGGGCATTATCTGGGCGATGATCGCCGCGGTGTACGTCAATAATGGTCTTACCTCCGCCGCGGAAGAGGCTGTGAGACATAACCTGCTGGAATATGCTGAGTTGATGTTATTTCTGCTGGTGGCGATGACTTATATCAATGCCATGGATGAGCGTCAGGTATTTGATGCCTTGCGTTCCTGGTTGATTCGCAAGGGGTTTGGTTTTCGCAAGCTGTTCTGGTTGACGGGGACGCTGGCGTTTTTCATTTCCCCGGTGGCGGACAATCTCACCACCGCATTGTTAATGTGTGCCGTTGTGCTGGCGGTGGGTGGTGGAAATACGCGATTTGTATCTGTTGCCTGTATCAATATCGTCGTGGCGGCCAATGCCGGCGGGGCCTTTAGCCCTTTCGGCGACATCACTACCCTGATGGTGTGGCAGAAAGGGATTGTCGAATTTGGTGGCTTCTTTGCATTGTTTATTCCATCAGTGGTGAATTTTGCCCTACCTGCAGTCATCATGCACTTCGCTGTTCCCAATGAACAGCCGAGTACAAGTAGTGAAGACGTGGCAATGAAGCGTGGTGCGAGGCGGATTGTCGCTCTGTTCTTGTTGACCATCATCACTGCGGTGAGCTTCCACAACTTCCTGCATCTGCCGCCGGTGATCGGCATGTTGACCGGTCTGAGCTATTTGCAATTTTTCGGCTATTTCCTGAAAAAAACGGCGCATCTTGATGAGCGTATGCAAGAAGGCAAGATGGGTGACGTGGTGCCCTTCGATGTATTCAACAAGATTGCGCGATCTGAATGGGATACCTTGTTATTTTTCTATGGTGTGGTGCTGTGTGTGGGTGGTCTCGGGTTTATTGGTTATCTCTCACTGAGCTCAGAAGTGATGTACAACCAGTGGGGCGCGACAAATGCCAATATAGCCGTGGGCGTTCTGTCGGCCATTGTTGACAACATACCGGTAATGTTTGCGGTATTGACGATGAATCCAGACATGTCACAGGGACAGTGGCTGCTGGTAACGTTGACGGCAGGGGTAGGAGGCAGTTTGCTGTCAATAGGTTCTGCAGCCGGCGTGGCGCTCATGGGCCAGGCGCGGGGTCAGTACACATTCTTCAGTCACTTGAAATGGACGCCGGTGATCGCCCTGGGTTATGCGGCGAGTATTGCCACGCATTTGTGGATCAACAGCGGCCTGTTTCAGTAAGGCAATGGGCGTGTTTCTGTCGTTTTAAGATTTTCTTGGAGTAGTGTCTGTGTTGAATGCCTGTCCATTGTGGCTTATCAGAATGCTGCCGTTTTTGCGCTGGTGGCCCATGGTCAACCGCGACACATTGCGTGCGGATTTTATTGCCAGTATTACTGGCGCTATTGTGGTTCTGCCGCAAGGTGTGGCCTTTGCTGTGATTGCAGGTATGCCACCGGAATATGGCTTGTACACCGCCATGGTGCCGGCGATCATTGCCGCCTTGTTTGGCTCATCATGGCATCTGGTGTCCGGCCCCACCACGGCTGCCTCGTTGGTGCTGTTTGCATCACTCAGCATGCTGGCGGAACCGGGCAGTGAGCAATATGTGACCCTGGCAATCACGCTCACCTTCATGGTCGGGATTACACAGATCATCATGGGCTATGCAAAGCTGGGTACCCTGGTGAACTTTATTTCACACTCGGTGATTATCGGTTTTACAGCGGGTGCCGCGATTTTGATTGCCAGCAACCAGATCAAGCATTTCTTTGGTGTTGAGATTCCCCGGGGCCTGCATTTCCATGAAATTCTTTTGCATTTTTCTGGGCAGGTGAATCTCATCAATCCCTATGTAACGCTGGTGGGTGTAGCCACCCTGCTTTCAGGGATAATGATCAAGCGGTTTACTCCCAGGGTACCGTACATGATTGTGGCAATGCTGGTTGGCAGTATTGTCGGTGTGATGCTGGATGCGTGGTACGGTAATGCTGTTACTCATATCAAAACCGTGGGCGCCCTGCCCGCTTCTTTACCGCCATTGTCCATGCCCGATTTCTCACCGGCCACTCTCAAAGAGTTGGCGCCAGCGGTGTTGGCCGTGACCTTGCTGGCCCTTACCGAGGCTATTTCCATCGGTCGCTCTATAGCCATCAAGACGGGCCAGCATATCGACTCCAATCAGGAGTTTATTGGCCAGGGCCTGTCCAATACCGTAGGAAGTTTTTTCTCTGCCTACGTGGCCACAGGTTCATTTAATCGCAGTGGCGTGAATTATCAGGCAGGCGCGAAAACTCCAATTGCGGCAGCCTTGTCTGGATTATTGTTAATCGGCGTGGTGCTTGCAGTAGCACCACTGGCAGCCTATTTACCCAATGCCGCGATGGCAGGAATTCTTGTCCTGGTGGCCTGGGGCTTGATTGATTTTCATCATATCAAGAAAATTTTTCAGGCCAGTCGTTCTGACTTTACGGTGATGGCTTTAACCTTTGTGGCCACCCTGACCCTGGAACTGGAGTTCGCCATTTTATTGGGGGTGATGCTTTCCCTGGTGGTTTATCTTAACCGTACTTCACGCCCCAAGGTGGTGAGCCGGGTACCCAACCCTGCAGATCCTAAACGTGCCTTTACTACAGATTCAAGACTGCCGGAATGCCCGCAGCTGAAGATTGTGCGTATTGACGGGTCGTTGTTTTTTGGTGCGGTGAGCCATGTGGCAGAGAGTCTGCGACGCTTTCGTGAACAAAATCCACAACAGAATAATTTGTTGCTAATTGCATCGGGTATCAATTTCATTGATGTGGCTGGCGCCGAGTTGTTGGCGCAAGAGGCCCAAACCTATCGCAGGCTGGGCGGAAAAATGTACTTCTACCGGATCAAGGAAGGTGTCTGCGGCCCCTTGCGTCGCGGCGGCTATATCGCCGAGATCGGTGATGAGAATATGTTTGTTTCCAAAACCGAGGCCATCAGGGAGATTTTTCAGACCCTGGACAAATCCATCTGCGCGAGATGTGACAAACGCATATTCAAGGAATGTCAGTCCTTTCCGCCACCCTCCGGTGACAAGGGCTAGCCTGATGTGGCGGCCTGTTGCTCGGCTGCGCTGAGCAGGTTCACGATTTTCTCCGAGATACTTGCAACATTCTGGTAAGCCTTTTCGGCTTCTTCTATCTGGCCGTTATTTTTCATATCGATGATGATACGAATCAGCTCGTGCAGCTGCTCGTGTGGATCCTCAACATCCTTGATGGCCTGCAGATGGCCAAAGTTTTTGAGGCCGTCGGAATAATACCATTTGCCGAAATCACAGTGATGATGAGACACCGCCTGTTCCTTGGAAAGCGTTGATTTGCCATCAAGAAAAGAGCGCAGTTTGGTCATCCAGTTGAGATGCGCGGCTTTTGCAGACGACAGATCCAGTGCACTGTTGCTCATCCCTAGCTTCTTGATATGCTGCTGCAGTTCATTCGACAGGCTGGCCAATTCTTCACTGGTGGCGCGGGACTGCCGGGCGTCTTCGGTGGTAAGGTTGGAAACCTCGCTGATATTGACAATGTTGCTGTTGATTTCGTTGGCAACCTGACTTTGTTCTTCCGCTGCCGCGGCAATTTGCAGATTCATCTCGTTAATGAGATTGACTGCATCACTGATTTCGCGCAGCGCCGCCAAGGTGTTTGTGACTTGCTCGCAGCCACCCTGGGCCTTTTCCAGTGCCTCCTGCATGACAGATACCGATTGACGGGCACCGCCACGCAGGCGATCAATGATTTCCTCGATCTCGTGTGTGGATTCCTGGGTGCGGCTGGCCAGGGTGCGGACTTCGTCAGCCACCACGGCGAAGCCCCGTCCCTGCTCGCCGGCCCGCGCGGCCTCGATGGCGGCATTCAGGGCCAGCAGGTTGGTTTGTTCGGCGATACCTTTAATCACGTCCAGCACCACCCCGACACCTTCGCTTTCCTCTTCCAGCTTGTTGATGACCTCGGCGGCATGTTCAATATTGTCCACCAGAGTATTGATGCCCAGTTGGGTATTTTCAGCAATGGCGGAACCTTTTCCAGATGAATCCTTGGCGGCCTCAGCGGCTTGGGAGGCCTCGCTGGTGTTACGCGCCACTTCTTCTACGGTGGCGCTCATTTCATTCATGGCCGTGGCCACCTGGTCGGTTTCGTTTTGCTGACGCAGGGTGTTGGTCTCCGTGCGCTCGGTGACTTCTGCCATGCGAGAGGCCGTGAAGGCCAGGTTGTTTGTGGTGGTGGCAAAGGCTTTAACCATGTCGGTATAACGCGAAATGATGGAGTTGTAGTGCTCTGCGATAGCACATGCATTGTTGTCTCCCTGGACACTAATGTGACTGTCCAGCGCTAAATTACCATTGCTGATTTTTCGAAATGAGTCTTGCAGATGGAGTAGAGGTTTAAACAGGTAGCGGGCGCTTGCCAGACCCAAGAGGCCGGCGATGATGGCGGCAGTGAGGATAGTGGCCGCAAGGCCAGATGCGCCATCCAGAGAAAGTAAGGAGCCAATAATGTACTGGCTGGTCAGTAGGGCGGTGATAGTGATTGTCATGCAGGTTAATTGGAATTTAGTGGTGAGCTTCATGGCCATGTGTTACGTCTCGCAGGCTGAGAATGAATACCTGTATAGTCGACATTGCAGTGAAAAACTTGATCAAAATTTGTCCTTGAGATGCTTTGTGGCGAAAAAAAGGCGGGCCATGGGCCCGCCTGATTGAGTCAGTGGTGGTTGGGTCTAGAAGTCAGAGCTTCGTGTGCCCACAGGCGTAAAGCTGCCTACGCCTGAGGTGCCGCCTGACCAGGTAATGTAACCCACGTAGCAGCTATCGGTGGAGGTGCCATTTTGCATGGAACCGCAATTAACCTGTGCCACTGCCGTACCGAGAATGGAGATGGTCACGGTGACGTCGGTCTCTGAACCACTGAATGCGTCCACATAAACCTTGTATTGGCCATCCTCATTGATCTGGCTCATCCAGATATTTTCGATACCGTTGCCGCAGGAAATACAGTCGACATCCAGTTTGGGGTCATCCTCTTCCACTCCTGCGGTACCCCAGTCGATGCTGTTGGTGCCTGCACCATCGAGACCGACCTTGCAGTTTCCGTAATAGCAGTCGCCACTGGTGGAGCTGTCGGCCACGTTGGGGTTGTAATAGGCACCGCCGGGCTTCACGAGATGAAGATCCATGTCGGTGTCACCATCCCAGGTGAGCTGGGCGCGGAACAGCGCCAGGTCGGTCAAGGAGGTGATGGTAATGGTCTGGCTGCAGCTGGTATTGGTGCCGGAGTAGATACCGGAGACCGTGATGTGGTTATCGCCTGCGAACAGTGGTACATCCAGTGCATAGTTGCCACTGCCGTCCAATGTCAGGGCGATGGTATTGGATTGTTCACCTGCGGTGATTGTCAGATAGGCCTCGCTGGGCGTGCCACTGATGGTGCCGGAGATATTGATGGCCGTATCGGTGGTGGTGGCCCCATCGCTCAATGTGGAGCCATCGCTGTCGGTACCGCTGAGGCTGACATTGCTGGCACAACTGGCGGTGGAAATCCGTACGCCACAGGTGGGGTTGCCAAGGTGATCGACATTGTCGACAAAATCTGTGCCGGCGGTGAAGACGCCGTCCTTGTCGGTATCCACCACCACATCAAAACAGGTATTGGCGCCGCCACCCAGGCTGGCAAGAAAGGTGTAGGGAACAAGAATCCATGGGGCCTCACTATTACTGTCGTTTTGCACCGGGCTGCGCTTGAAGGCAGAGCTGCTGACATCCGTGAGGGTGTCGCCAGTGGTCCAGGTGTTTTGATGATCCACAAGATAGGTGTCTACGGTGCCGGGGGTGCTGTTTGCGGAGCGCTCCGAGGGAGTCAGAAAGGCCTGGAGATCCCGGATTTCGGCGATGTTGGCATTGGGGTCGAAGATCTCACGCTTGTTGCCGTTTTTATCGGAGGCAATCTGTTGCACTGCGGTGCCACTGGCATTCTGCACGGAGAAGCAGGGTAGCAGCCGGTTGTGACGCGAGATCAGGTCGGTGCCCTGGTTGAAGACAGCGTTTCCGTTGATGTCAATCACGACATCATAGCCACCAATGGAATAATTGCTGGAGTCACCCAGGTCGATGGTGCCCGTGCCGCCAGTGATGGTGATCGATGCGGGAGTTCCACTGATGGGACCGCCGTTGGCCAGTGGTTTTTGCAGATCAGAGAGAACGTACACATCGTATGTACCGTCGGCCAGGGAGCCGTTGTTTTTATCCACTTTGGCAAAAATCTTGTCAACACCATCATTCAGCAAAGAAGCCTTGGGCGTGCCGCCACTGTCAACGCACTGCACGCGGCTGAGATCATCCAGTGTGTAGGTCAGGGTTTGTGCCGCTGTTGCGGCGCCGACCTCGGTGACGGTCACGGTGTAATCACCCAACAGGGCGCCGGCGGTCATATTTTGTACAATGGTTGTCTTGTTGATCGCGCCATCACTGTCGGAGATGGCAATGAGGCCGCCGGGCGGAGTAATTTCGACCGGAGGGGTATCCGGGTCGGTAATGACGATGGTGTGACGGGCATTGGGGGTAAGGCCGGTGACGCTCATGGCGATGGGATCATAGCGGTCGATAGGTGATGTAATGGCCACGCCGCAGGCATCAATAATGCCGGTTTCGTCACTGTTACAGGTGGGGATGACACCGACGCCACCGCCGCCCTGGGTGGGCGTACAACCCGGGCCGGCAAAAGGACTGGAGCATGAGAGCGTAAAGTCGATACCGGTGCCGGAGGTAAAGCCCGAGCCGGCAGGATCTCCGCCGCAGGAAACGAGCAGAAACAGAACAATGGCGGAGAAACCTCCGCCCAAGGTGGTGCGTGTGATATGAGGCCCATTAGCGCGCATAAGCAATCCCTGAAAAAGTGTGGTATCCAAAACATGGTAGTGAAAACTGCCTGCAAGGTCTAGCAGCGGCGTGTATAGGTATTTCTTAAGTTTTTTGTTCTGTGACGGGCATCACAGTTTGTGACTTGACGCAGAAAAAACTAGCGCCTGTTAACCCTGTTGACAGCGCCATTATAGTGTCACTCGGGTGGTTATTAAGGGTCACGACATTGGTTTAACAAACACCGGTGGGCATTCATCACCTTGGCCACTTCTGAAGGGCACCATTAGCAGTGATGCAAAATTAATACCGTAGGAGCGCCTTTCCAGGCGCGAATCGCGCCTGGAAAGGCGCTCCTACACGGGGAATAACCCTGTAGAAATTATTTGGAAAGGATTATTAACCTGGCCATCAAATGGACCGTCCTGGTCTATATGATGGACGCCCGCGAAATCCGGACCTAAGGGCGCGGAGATACTGGTGTTTCGCGGGCTTGCATAGGCTTGCACCAATGGTGGCACATCCATGTGCCACCTTAATTAACCCAACAATATCAATTTGCCGGGTTGCTAATTACAGGCCCTTAACTTTCCAATATTAAGGTTTAAGCCACCGGCTTTAGCCGGTGGTTGTTTAGTTTATCTCGGACGTAAAAAAGGGGATACCGGACAGTATCCCCTCTTTGAAAAGCGCCCCGTGGCGCCAGATGGCCGGGTTGGATTATTTGTAGAAATCCACCATTTTCTCCAGCGACACCGGCTTGATCTTGCTGGCGTGGCCGGCACTGCCGAAGGCCTCGAAGCGGGCCTTGCAGATGTCTTTCATGGCCGCGGTGGAGGCCTTGAGGAACTTGCGTGGATCGAAGTTGGAGGGGTTTTCCGCCAGGTGCTTGCGGATGGCGCCGGTGGAGGCCATGCGCAGGTCGGTGTCGATGTTGACCTTGCGCACGCCGTTCTTGATGCCTTCGACGATCTCCTCCACGGGCACTCCGTAGGTTTCACCCATGTCACCACCGAATTCGTTGATGATCTTCAGCCATTCTTGGGGCACGGAGGAAGAGCCGTGCATCACCAGGTGGGTGTTGGGCAGCACTTCGTGGATTTCCTTGATGCGGTCGATGCGCAGCACGGCGCCGGTGGGCGGCTTGGTGAATTTGTAGGCGCCGTGGGAGGTGCCAATGGCGATGGCCAGGGCGTCCACGCCGGTTTTTTCCACAAAGTCCTTGGCTTCCTGGGGATCGGTGAGCAGCTGATCCATGTCCAGTTTGCCCTCGGCGCCGTGGCCGTCTTCCTCGCCCATTTCACCGGTTTCCAGCGAACCCAGGCAACCCAGCTCGCCCTCCACGGAGACGCCGCCGGCATGGGCCATTTTCACCACTTCGTGGGTGGTTTCCACGTTGTACTCAAAGGTGGAGGGGGTCTTCATGTCTGCCATCAGCGAGCCATCCATCATTACCGAGCTGAAGCCGGACTGGATGGAGCGCAGGCACACGGCGGGCTCGGAACCGTGATCCTGGTGCATGACGATGGGGATATCGGGATACTGTTCGATGGCCGCCGAGATCAGGTGGCGCAGGAAGGGTTCACCGGCATAGGAACGCGCTCCGGCGGAACCCTGCATGATCACCGGGCTATCGCACTCGGCAGCGGCCTGCATGATGGCGTGCACCTGTTCCATGTTGTTGACGTTGAAGGCGGGCATGCCGAAATCGTTTTCGGCGGCGTAGTCCAGTAGTTGGCGTAATGAAATGAGGGCCATGGGTCTCTCCTGTTTATTTTAAAAAGTGTTTAAAAAAGGGCTGTGTGTAACGTATTCAGTTGATGTGTTTATAAAGCGAATTTTGTTCATGGTTCAAGGCCAGAAAATGTGAGGGTACTCATTCAACGTGGTTGAGCATCTCTTCCCCAACACGGATGATCTTCATGGCATTGGTGCCGCCGAGCACGCCCATCAGGTCGCCCTTGGTGAGAATCACCAGGTCGCCGTCGCGTACCACACCACGGCGTTTGAGTTCGTCGATGGCCTCACGGTTGACCACGGCGTGATCCCTGCTTTCCGTATTAAAGCTGATGGGTGAGACGCCCCGATACAAGGTGACCTTGCGCCGCGTTGCGACGTGACTGGTCAACGCATAAATGGGAATTCCCGAGCTGATGCGTGACATCCACAGGGTGGTGGAGCCGGATTCGGTGAGTGAGGCAATGGCCTTCACGCCGAGGTGATTGGCACAATACATGGAAGCCATGGCGATGGCCTCGTCCACCCGCTCGAACTGGGTATCGATGCGATGGTCGGAACGCCGGGCGATATCGGTTTTCTCAGCCTCCCTGCAGACACGGTCCATGGCAGACACCGCGAGATGAGGATATTTGCCCATGGCGGTTTCGGCAGAGAGCATTACCGCATCTGTACCGTCCAGCACTGCATTGGCCACATCGAACACCTCGGCGCGAGTGGGGATCTGGTTTTCGATCATGGATTCCATCATCTGCGTGGCAGTGATGACGACGCGGTTTAATTCCCGGGTCCGTTTGATGAGATCCTTTTGCACCTGGGGCAGGGCAGCATCGCCGATCTCCACACCCAGGTCTCCCCGGGCCACCATGATGGCATCGGAGGCAAGGATGATTTCATCGATGACGTTCAGCGCCTCGGTACGTTCGATCTTGGCCACGATGCCGCACTTACCGCCGGCGGACTCCACCAGGCCGCGAGCCAGCTTCACATCTGCCGCGGAACGGGGAAAGGAAATGGCTACATAGTCTGCCTGCAGGGCCGCGGCGGTTTTGATGTCTTCCTTATCCTTCTCGGTAAGCGCCGGCGCAGACAGGCCGCCACCCTGGCGATTGATACCTTTCTTGTCCGAAAGTGTACCACCCACCTTGACCTTGCAGTGGATCTCAGCCCCCTTCACCTCATCCACCCAGAACACGATGCGCCCATCGTCCAGCAGCAGGATGTCGCCACGGCCCACATCCTTGGGCAGTTGCTTATAGGCAATGCCCACGCGTTCCTGGTTGCCGGCATCCTTGGGGTGATTGGCGTCGAGGATGAAGGTATCACCTTCGGCCAGCTGAATGGGTCCGTTTTTGAACGAGTCGATGCGAATTTTTGGCCCCTGCAGATCGGCAAGGACACCGACCTGACGGCCGTGTGCCCGGGCCCGATTACGTACGGTCTCGGCGCGGTTGATGTGTTCTTCCGCGCTGCCATGGGAAAAGTTGAGACGCACTACATCCACACCCGCCTCGATGAGTTTGTCCAGGGCCTTGGGGTCATCCGTGGCCGGGCCGAGGGTTGCGACAATTTTTGTTCTTCTTTCCAAGTCTGTTACTCCAGGTGCGTCAGATGGTGCAGGGCCGTTCATTAACCGTTAGCGCGTTCTTCAAGAATGGCCACTGCCGGAAGTTTTTTACCTTCCAGGAATTCCAGGAAGGCGCCGCCACCGGTGGAGATGTAGGAGACCTTGTCTTCGATGCCGTATTTGTCCACCGCCGCCAGGGTGTCGCCACCGCCGGCAATGGAGAAGGCATCGCTATCGGCAATGGCCATGGAAAT
>DRKQ01000082.1 GCA_011051685.1 Gammaproteobacteria bacterium | reverse complement strand
GGATCACAGGGGCCTGCTGGACCACAAGGCCCGGCCGGCACGAATGGTGCTGTCGGCAGCACCGGTCCGGCTGGTCCGACCGGCCCTCAGGGGCCTGCGGGACCACAAGGGCCTGCTGGAGCTGATGGCGCAGGAGTTGTTACCCATTCATGGGCAGGTTTTGGTACATCTGCCTGGAGCCAGAAAGTCTTTATCGTTACACACCCTACAGGAAACTGGGATAAAGAGACCCGCACGTTTACCCGCAATCCGACCAGCGCGACCACCGGCACGGTTGACGTGGTTCGCCAACGCACTTTGTCAGGGGCAGTGGTCAGACACCAGGTATTGCATTTCAGCTACGACACAGCCGGTGATAACGCCCTTATCGGAAGGGAAAACTACGAGACGGATACAACGACTTTAAATCACACCGTCACCATCAACCCCGGATTTGTGTTCCGTCATAATGCGATGGCTGTCGGCATGACCTGGGCAACGGCATCAACTGTAGACCTGGTGGATAACATCGGCGGCGGCGCAGCAAACAGGACTGACTACGGTATCGACAGCCGCAGCTTGCTGGCCGTTGAAGATATCACGGTACAAGGCGTAAGCTATACGGGTTGCCACAAGATCATGAACCGTCGTTCTGCCGCACAAACGGGTGGAAATCAGCTGAACATCTCCTGGTTCTGCCCCAACAACGTGGGACTGGTAAAGCTGATTCATACATCCTCCAATTCCAGCCCGGGAGACTCCTGGATGATGGAGTTCGATCCCGCGCAATCCACACCGTAAGCCTGCCCTCACTTCAATCAAAAGCCTGCACGTGAAATATGTGCAGGCTTTTGATTCAGGCCATTGTCGGTCAAAACCCGGTGACATTGACCGCACCTTCGTCAGACGTCAGACTTCAGACGCATTCAGAGTGGAGTGCTTGAGGAGAGGGATCCAATAACACCGGGAAGCCCTGAAAGAACTTCTGGAAACGCTTACGGAAAAGATCCTGCTCGAGCCCGACTCCCTGGAGTGTCGTATTCACTACAGGATCGGGATCGAAAACAGGAATGAGATGGCGTCCCCAAAGGGAGCCGTCAGTTACCCTGTTTCATAGAGACCATTCGGCAAGGACGCTGCACTTGATCGCCCCGCTTCGAACTCCTGGCTCATATACACGCCTCTCAGTCCTTGATGGACTGGTTTTGCAGTAAGCAGAGAGCGTTTATCAGGAGCAGTAACGCGTGATCAGGATTTCATCATGCAGAGAGCGACTCACACGCACAAGGAAATAATCAGGTACTATTAAACTGTCATGTTCACAACCGAGCAAAAGAATCTTGCCACCGACCGATTGGGTTATTTAGTAAAGATCGCAGGCGGCCTGGTGATATTGCTGGGTGGCGTTGCCATGATTGGCTGGTTCATGGACGCATCCACCCTGGTACAGTTGCGGCCACAGCTGGTGCCGATGCAGCTCAACACCGCACTGGGATTTGTACTGGGCGGAACAGGCCTGTTGTCGCTGCTCTATAACCGGTCGCGCCTGGCAATGGGGTGTGGCGGACTGTCAGCAGGGCTGGCCCTGGCAACCCTGTTGCAATATCCCCTTGGCGCTGATTTCGGCATCGACCGACTCCTGCTCAAGCCGGATATCACAACCGAATCCGCCTTTCCCGGCCGTATGGCACAGGCCACAGCCCTGGCCCACCTGCTGAGCGGACTGGCCCTGCTGGCTCTGTCCGGGCCGATGAGGCCGCGCGCATGTTTTTTGATGGCCCGGATATTTGGCATGGGAATTTTGACCCTGGGCCTGGGGAACCTGCTGGGCTATGCGGCGGGCGGGGAGACACCCTACGGCTGGTTACACCCTCCCTACATGGCTGTCTGTACCGCGGGTGGATTCATACTGCTCGGGACCGGGCTACTGGCCTTTATGTGGCGCCCAACAACAGGGCCGGAACAGGGAAAGTCCCGCAGCCTGGCCCTGGAGAGCAGCATCGGGCTGGCCGTCCTGGCTGTGATTCTGTGGCAGTCACTGCTGGCGCAGGAGCGTTCCCAGCTGGAACAGAATATCGAAAGGCAGCGCACACATCTGGCGCGCATGATCGAGGAGTCCGTCGAACACCAGATACTGGCCCTGGTACGCATGGCCCGGCGCTGGGAGGACCGCGGCGGCACACCCGAAACGGAGTGGCAGCGCGACGCGGCGCGCCATATTACCGACCAGCCCGGCCTGCAGGCCATAGAATGGATAGATCCTTCTCTGCATGTGCGCTGGATCGAGCCCCTGGCCGGCAACGAAGCTGCCCTGGGCCTGGATTCGGGTTTCGAGTACCGGCGCCGGTGGGCGCTTGATATGGCGCTGAAGCAGCGCCATATCATAGTCACCCGCGCTATCGACCTGGTGCAGGGCGGCAAGGGTTTCCTGGTTTATATTCCTCTTTATATTGACGAGGCCTTCGACGGTTTCATGCTGGGGGTATTCAAAATCCAGGCATTATTCGACACGATTATGGCTAACACGGCTGACACCGCCGATATGGCCGATATGGCCGATATGGCCAACCATAGCATTCACGTCTTTGATGGTGAGGAAGAGATCTACCACCGTGGCCACTTTGCCGGGGATGAGGAAGTGTGGCAACAGGAAACCGGGGTCGGTTTCTACAACCAGCGTTGGCGCCTTCGTCTGGCCCCGCGGCCCGAGCTACTGGCCGCGACTCGTTCCCTGCTGCCCGATATCACTCTGGGCAGCGGGTTGTTGCTGGCCCTGTTGCTGGGCATGGCGGTCAACCGCACCCATGCAGCACGCCAACGGGCCGCCACCCTGACCATAGAAGTCGCTGAACGTAAAAGCGCACAAGAGGCTCTGACAAAATCGGAATTGTGGCAGCGTGGCATTTTCAATGCCCTGGAGGAAGGGGTGATGGTCGCCACTCCTGATCGATTTATGGTCGACATTAACCCCGCCAGTCAAGCCATACTGGGTTATTCGCAAGAAGAAGTCGCCGGCCAACCGACGGCGAAGCTCCATGTGGATCACAAGCACGTTGTGGAATTCGGCAAGCGCATCAAGGCGGCCTTCGACAAGGGAGAGGTCGCCCGGTTTGAATTCGAACTGAAACGCAAAAACGGTGAGGTATTTCCCACCGAGCACACCGTTTCCCTGATCAGGGATAATGCAGGTCAGGCCATCGGTATCGTAAGTACCCTGAGCGATATTACTGCGCGCAAAAAAACCGAGGAAGAATTGCGCCGGCACCGCGAACATCTGGAGGAACTGGTCGCAGAACGGACCCGCGAACTGGAGACATCCCGGCAGCAGCTGCGGGATCTGGCCGTTCATCTGCAAACGGTCAGGGAGGAAGAACGGGCGCGGATTGCGCGGGATGTGCATGACGAATTCGGTCAGGTCCTGACGGCATTGAACATGGATGTGCATTGGCTGCAAGAGCGTATTACTGAGGATCAGGCAGATATGCAGCGAAAGGTTCTGTCGATGCTTCCTCTCATTGCATCCGCTATCGAGTCGGTGCAACGCATCACCTCGGAACTCCGGCCTGCCATGCTGGATGAACTGGGACTGGGCCCGGCGATACAATGGTACATGGAGGAATTCCAGAACAGGAATGCCATCAAGTGCCAGGTTTCTATTGAACTCGACAAGGCACGGCTTGATACAGACCGCGCCACGGTAGTATTTCGGATCCTGCAGGAGGCTCTGACCAATGTGGCACGGTATGCAGGAGCCAGTCAGGTAACCCTGAGTATAGACAGTGGGGAAGATTATATCGATATGCGGTTGACAGACAATGGAGTGGGAATCGATTTGTCGGCATTGGACCGGGAGGACTCTTTTGGTCTTTTGGGCATGAGAGAACGCGCCATCGCCTTTGGCGGCACTGTGGAAATCAAAGGGAGTCCAGGTGAGGGCACTACAGTGATGTTGCACTTGCCGATAATTAATGGTCCCGCAGAAATGTGACCCGCCCCGGAAAACCGGGATTGCAAACTATCTCCCCCTGAATCCCTGCGTTTAATCCGGACTCCTATTGATCAAAGGGCTGCCATATTGTAGTATTTTCTTCAAGGCGGAATTGCAGCGTAGAAAATGCGATCGGGCCAGGGAGAAAATCGAATGGGAGCACCTGTCACGGAACCTGAAACACCCCATCAAACCGATCACTCCAGGCAATCGCCGGATCACAGGCAATTCAGGGTATTGATTGTCGATGACCATGCTATTGTACGAGCGGGGCTGAAACAGCTACTGAACGAGTGCCCGGATGTAGCAGCTACAAGTGAAGCCACCAACGCTCACGAAGCACTGAAGAAAATTCGTGAACAGGACTGGGATGTTGTCCTGCTGGATATCTCCATGCCGGGGAAAAATGGCCTGGAAGCCCTGAAACAGATCAAGAACGAACGACCCAGGCTTGCAGTGCTGATTTTGAGCATGCATACCGAAAACCAGTATGCCTTGAGGGCACTCAAGGCAGGTGCTGCCGGGTATCTTACCAAGGGCTGCATACCGGAACAGTTGCTGGAGGCGGTCGCCAAGGTCGCCAGTGGTGGCAAGTATATTACCACCGCCCTGGCGGAAAAGCTGGCCAATGCGCTGGATCCAAACGTCAGAGATGTGCCTCATGAGGCGCTCAGCAACCGGGAACTCCAGGTCTTTCAACTGCTTGCCGCAGGTAAACAGGTGAGCCAGATCGGGCAAGCATTATCACTCAGCACCAAGACCGTCAGTGCTCACCGGGCCAACATCCTGAAGAAAATGCACATGAAAAATAATGCCGAGCTGATGTTTTATGCCATCGACAATGGCCTGGTCAGTCGGGACCAGATCACACAAATGGCCAATGAACCGCACTGATGTGCCGGAGCCAGGCTCTGCGGCGAAGCAAAATCAGGCTTAACCACTCACCCCGGACGACCACAGCCCATCCAGGCCATGTACTCATAATTACCCTACCAGGCTTGTACCCATAGGTCAGGGTCGCCCGGCATCCAGCAACTCGGGAACCACCCGAATCCCAACCACTTCGCACATCCTGTTCATCATCAAACACCATTCCTGCTTTGTACCCGGCAAGACATTTTCTGAAGCGCGCTCAGACAAACTCCTAGACTCACACCATCAAAACGCCTAGTCAGATTGGCAACAGACCCCTATTCACTCTGCAAGACACTGTGCCGAGTAAGCAAGTAACGGAAGTGCATGTTGCGCACTAGCGCACAAAATCAACCGCTGATGCTATCTGAACAAAGGCAGACGTAACTCTATGGAAGGCAAAGAGAGCACAAGGAAATGGACCACGTTGCTGGTTGAAGCTATCAACAGGCGCGTCCCTTTTCTTGTGGAGGTCTTCAGCCATCTGGCGTGGAAGGCTTAAGGCGTTGCCAACAAATTCAGCTATGACATCAGACAAATACTTATTGGCTACTCAGCCTAACACGGTAGAAATGAGCAACCTTTATCTGATGGAGTTTTGTAACGACAACCCGATAAAGTGTGGCGAGCGCCACTTCGAATAGTCATGGTCGGCTAGGAATACATGGAAAGGGAATTATGGGCACAGTAGCAGACAACAACATGAGCAACAGACTGAATTACAGGGCGTTATGGATGGCTCCTGTCCTGCAGGGAGTGATCGCAGCAGTATTGCTGCTTGTTTTCAGCCCCGTTAATACCTTGCTCCTTGCTGCAAGCGGTTCTGTTTTGGCGCTGGCAATCACTATCTCAGTGTGGTTGCCGAAAACGGCCTCGCAACTCATTGAGGAAAGCAAACAGTCTTCACCGGCATTGGTCACAACAGATAACGAAGCCGGACAACGAGAGGACAGCGAGCTATTGCAGAATTCCTTTCATATCTGGGAACGGCAGGTTGAAACAGCCCGCAGCCAGACCCAAACCGCGATTACCGATCTGGCAACCAGGTTCTCGGATCTGGCACTCAACCTCGAAAAAGCCGTGGCGGCCGCCCACAGGTCAACCGAAGAAGTGGATGCAGGTGAGAGTGGTAATGAAGGTGGCATTGTTGGCCTGTTTAACAAAAGCGAAACGGAACTGGCATCAGTAATCCTTGCACTCAACGATGCCCAACAGGCGAAACAGGACATGGTGAGGGAGATCCGTGCACTGAGTACACACATGAAGAAACTGGTGATCATGGGGGATGAGGTGGGAAAGATCGCACAACAAACCAACCTGCTCTCCCTGAACGCCACCATCGAGGCGGCCCGGGCAGGTGAGGCCGGAAGGGGTTTTTCCGTAGTGGCAGACGAAGTACGCAAACTCTCGACAGAATCGGCAGACACCAGCAAGAAAATCACCGAACTGGTACTGAATGTAACCAGTTCGATGACCACGGTAGTCGATCTGACCGACAAATCCGCCCAGCGGGATGAGGAATCGGTAAAAGCATCAGAAGAAACCATACATGACGTCATGGGAAGCTTTCGAACAGTGACTACTTCACTGATGGATGCAACCGCAGAACTGGCGGATGCGGGCACGGGTATACAGAACGAAATCTCGGACGTGCTGGTGTCATTGCAATTTCAGGATCGTGTCTCGCAAATCCTCAGCCAGGTGATACAACACATAAACGCGCTGCGTGCGCGACTTGAAAACATGGAAGCCGGCGCTGAAACCTCCCCCATCGACATGCAGTCATGGATGGATGAAATGGAGGCAAGCTATACAACATTCGAGCAGAAGCTGAATCACCAGGGAATCACCGATCACGAACCTGTCAAGGCACAGGTGGAATTTTTTTGAGGATCTCTTTTCAGGACAAATACTATGAGCAAGACCATTCTAATTGTTGATGACTCATCGTCCATCCGCCAGGTCGTAGGACTTGCTCTCAAGCGCGAGGGTTACGAGGTGATCCAGGCCGAAGATGGCGTGGATGCGCTCAGCAAACTCAATGGCGTAAAGATTCATCTTATTATCAGCGATGTCAACATGCCCAACATGGATGGCATTACATTCGTCAGGGAAGTAAAGAAACTGCCAAACTATAAATTTACCCCCATCTGCATGCTCACCACGGAATCAGAACAAAGCAAGATGCAGGAAGGCAAGGCAGCGGGCGCCAAGGCATGGGTAGTCAAACCTTTTCAGCCACCGCAACTTCTGGATGCCGTCTCCAAACTGGTTTTGCCCTGACAGGCAGTGTGACATCACGGGAACAAACAAGGGAAATAACAAAATGCCTTTAACCGCACGGACAAGCAAGGGAAAGTGCAAAGCGAAAATAGATGGCGACATGAACATCTATACATCCTGTGAACTGAAAGACAAATTGCTTCAAAAACTGGCCAAATGTCAGACCATGGAGCTGGATCTTTCGCAGGTGATGGAATTCGACACCGCAGGTTTTCAGTTGCTGGCATTACTGAAACGTGAGGCAGATCGTAACGAAACGACCCTGCTAATAAACAACCACAGCCTTCCCGTGCAGGATGTCTTCGAACTTTTTCACGTCACCGGGCAGGTCGAACGGAAATTGGCAGACTGTGACAAGGAAAAGGCATCTACAGGAGAGCCTCTGTCATGAGCCAGGATGAAGACGTACAGTTGTTCGAAACGGAAGCCGGAGAATTGCTGGACGATATGGAGCAGTCGTTGCTGCAACTGGAAAACAACCCGGGCGACATGGATCACATCAATTCCGTTTTTCGTGCCGCTCACACCATCAAGGGCTCGGCAGGACTGTTTGCCTACGAAGCGCTTATCGGTTTTACCCATGGAGTGGAGAGCGTACTGGATCGCGTGCGCGCCGGAGAACTGGCGATTTCCCAGGAGTTGTTGTCGCTATTGCTGTCCTGCCGGGATGTCATGGGGCAATTAGTGGATGCGGCGGTTGCCGGGCATGACGGTGGTAGTGCAGAAGTACAGCAAAAAGGCCGTGCCCTGTCGGCACAACTGGACACTTATCTGGAAGACTCCCTGCAGGTCCCGGAGCCGCATCTGGCAGCAAGCGACGAGAATCCGGGCCGGGAGAGTGTACCGGCCGATACCGCCCAGGGCGATTACTGGCATATCTCCATCCGCTTCGGGCACGATGTTCTGCGTAACGGTATGGATCCACAGTCTTTCATTCGATACCTGGGCACGCAGGGCGACATTGTCAGCCTGGTCACCCTGTGGGACGAGATGCCCGCGGCAGAATATATGGATCCGGAAAGCTGTTATCTGGCGTTTGAAATCGAGTTCGACACGGATCTGAATAAACTGGCCATTGAGGAAATATTTCAGTTTGTTATCGATGACTGCCGCTTACGCATCCTCCCTCCCCTCACAAAGCTGCCTCAGTATCAAGCCGTTATCGAGGAAACCGACACCGATGAGCAACAGCGCCTGGGTGAGATCCTGGTCAAGAGCGGCGCCACAACGTCACGCGAAATCGACGAAGCTCTGCAACAACAAACAACCACACAAACCAATTCCGAGCCTGATGAACCCATCGGCAAGGTATTGCTTAGGGAAGGCGTGGTACTACCCGAGGTCATCGAAACAGCGGTTGCAAAACAAAAACAGGTCAGGGAAAACCAGGCCCTGGCTAACAAGTCTATCCGGGTCAGTGCGGACAAACTGGAGCAGCTCATCGACCTGGTCGGTGAACTGGTGATCTCCAGCGCAAATACCAGGCTACTGGGCGACCGTACCAGGGACACGGCACTCATTGAATCGCTGGAGAATATGTCCCGCCTGGTGGAAGACATCCGTGACACCGGACTGGGTTTGCGCATGGTGCCCATCGGCGAGACCTTCAACCGTTTCCGGCGCGTGGTACGCGACGTCAGTCAGTCCATGGGCAAGGATATTGAGCTGGAACTCAGCGGTAGCGACAAGGAACTGGACAAGACCGTGGTAGAGAAGATCGGCGATCCTCTCATGCACCTGGTGCGCAACGCCATCGATCACGGCATCGAGTCGGCCGAAACACGGCAGGAAAACAATAAACCCGCCAGGGGCAAGCTGAAACTCAATGCGTATCATGATTCCGGCAGTATCGTCATCGAGGTGGAAGACGATGGCGGTGGTCTGCCACGTGACAAGATTCTGGACAAGGCCCGGCAACTGGGTCTGGTCAGCCCGAATCAGTCCCTCTCTGACCAGGAAGTTTACCGGCTGATTTTTGAACCGGGTTTCTCCACCGCTGAACAGGTCACCAATATTTCAGGCCGTGGTGTGGGCATGGATGTAGTGCGGCGCAACATCGAGGCCCTGCGTGGTCAGGTGGATGTGGAAAGCCGGCCCGGCAAGGGCAGCCGCTTCAGTATCCGCCTGCCGCTGACCCTGGCGATTATCGACGGCTTCCTGGTGCGGGTGGGAGACGCTTCCTACGTCATTCCGCTGGATATGGTGGAAGAGTGTGTCGAGCTGCCCGCCCATGCCAACGACGATCAGGCCAACGAATACATCAATCTTCGTGGTGAAGTTTTGCCCTTTATCCATCTCGGTGAACTGTTCCGGGAGACGGGGGGCAGGAGCCGGCGCGAAAACATTGTTGTCACCAGTTTCGCCGGCCAGAAGGCCGGCCTGGTGGTAGACGAACTACTGGGCGAGTACCAGACCGTGATCAAGCCCCTGGGAAAAATCTTCAGTCATCTGGAAGGCGTTAGCGGGGCGACCATCCTCGGTAGTGGCGAGGTAGCCATGATCATTGATGTCCCGGAATTAATACAGCGGGTTGCCATGAACGGTAACCGGCGGATCAGGGACGGCGTGGAAATGCCGTCCATGCTGGCCCATTGAAACGGGTGCACAAAGGACACGACCCTGAGCTCTGCAAGGGTTAAACATTTATTGGAGGGCCATACCGGCCTGGGAAAAGGAGTAGCAACGTCATGAAAAGCAACATGCCAGTCACCAACAATGAGGTTCAGTTGGAAGCCGGACAGCTCATTGTCTCCAAAACGGACTTAAAAGGCATTATCACTTATGTCAATCCGGATTTTGTAAGCATCAGTGGTTTTTCCGAACATGAACTGATCGGGAAAAACCACAATATGGTCCGCCACCCGGACATGCCACCCGCAGCCTTCCAGGATCTGTGGAATTCAGTCAAGGCCGGCAAACCATGGACCGGAGTGGTCAAGAATCGCTGTAAGAACGGAGATTTCTACTGGGTCAATGCCAATGTCACCCCGGTCCGCGTAAACGGTCGCGTAACTGAATACATGTCGGTACGCACCCTGCCCAGCCGTGATCAGATCACCCGGGCCGAAGCCCTTTACCAGCAACTCAACGCGGGCAAGCCCCCCAAGGCGAGCCTGGCGGCACGGTTCAACATTTTCAGCAGGATGAACATCAGGCAAAAGCTTTATGCACTGATAACAACCGTGGTGCTGAGCTTCGGCGCCTTTGGTCTGATTCAGTACGATAATATTTCTGCGCTGGCCACGGCAGACACTGCCAACATCAACACGGATCTTGTCGAGACCATGCATGAGATGATGATTGGACTGGGAGCCACCCTGTTATTGTTGTGCGCGGCGTTATACTGGCTGGTTGGCCGCTCGGTCCTGCGCCCCCTGGAAAAGACCATCGGCTATTTCAATGAGATCGCCGAGGGTCGCTACGACGGGGTCATCGATATTGATCGTCCTGACGAGATCGGTGATGTGATGCGCGCCCTGAAGTCCATGCAGATCAAGCTGGGCTTCGAGGTCAACGACGCCCGGCAGCGGGCTGATTCCGCACTGCGCCTCAAAGTGGCGCTGGATAATGTCAATACCAATGTCATGGTGGCGGATACCGACTACAACATTGTTTATCTGAACGACTCCGTTCAGCAGATGTTTGCCGACGCCCAGGAAGATCTGCGCAAAGGTATCCCGGATTTTGATGCGAGCAAATTGCAAGGGGCCTGTATCGATCGCTTCCACCAGAACCCGGCCCACCAGCGCGGCCTGCTCGAAAAACTTGAGTCCACCTATCAATCCCGTGTCGAGGTCAGCGGACGCACCTTCGATGTTATTGCCAACCCGGTGATTGATGAGCATGGCCAGCGGTTGGGAACGGTGGTGGAATGGGCCGACAAGACCGCCGAGCTGGAGGCAGAAGAGCGCGAACGCCAGCGCCAGGAAGAAGATCGCCTCATCGCCGCCGAGAACCTGCGGGTGCGAGTGGCGTTGGATCAGGTCAATACCAACGTAATGATGGCGGACAAAGATCTCAACATCATCTACATGAACAAGGCCGTGCAACAGATGTTTAAACACGCCGAGAGTGACATCCGCAAGGACTTGCCCAACTTCGATGCCGACAACCTGATGGGGACTTGCATTGACGATTTCCATAAGAACCCGGCCCACCAGCGCGGTTTGCTGGAGCGCCTGACCTCGACCTATGAGGCTACCCTCAATATCGGCGGACGCACCATGACCGTGGTGGCCAACCCGGTGCTGGATACGGACGGCGAACGACTGGGCGCGGTGGTGGAGTGGACGGACCGCACCGATGAAGTGGCCGTGGAAGGCGAGATCGCTGATATCGTCACCTCGGCAGGCATGGGCGATTTCACCCAGCGTATCGATATGACTGGCAAGGAAGGCTTTTTCGAACGTCTGGCCGGGGGCATCAATACCGTGATGGAAACCACCGAGGTCAGTCTCAATGACGTGGTGCGAGTGATCCGTACCCTGGCAAAAGGCGACCTGACCCAGACCATCGACGACGATTATTACGGTATCTTTGCCCAGCTCAAGGACGACGTAAACGCTACCATCCACAAGCTGTCGGAGGTCATCACCGATGTGTACAGCAACGCCAACGGCATATCCAGTGCCTCTGAACAGGTCAATGCCACGGCGGGGAGTCTGAGCCAGGGCGCCAGCGAACAGGCCTCCAGCGTGGAAGAAACCTCGGCCTCGGTGGAAGAGATGAGCGCCTCAATCAATCAAAACAGTGAGAACGCCAAGATCACCGACGGCATCGCCAACGAAGCGGCCAAATCGGCCAGGGAAGGTGGCCAGGCGGTGGCGGAGACCGTGGACGCCATGAAGAGCATCGCCGAGAAGATCGGCATTATCGAAGAAATCGCCTATCAAACCAACATGCTGGCCCTGAATGCGGCTATCGAGGCAGCACGCGCCGGTGAGCATGGCAAGGGCTTTGCCGTAGTAGCGGCCGAGGTGCGCAAGCTTGCGGAACGCAGCCAGGTTGCCGCCCAGGAGATCAGCGACCGCGCCGGCAACAGTGTAAAGATCGCCGAAAAGGCCGGCACCCTGTTGGAGGAAATGGTCCCCAATATCGCCAAGACCGCCGATCTGGTGCAGGAGATTACCGCCTCCTCCGAAGAACAGGCCGCCGGTGCGGGGCAGATCACCAGCGCCATGGCCCAGCTTGACCAGGTCACCCAGCAAAGTGCTTCCGGTTCTGAACAACTGGCAGCAACGGCCACGCAGTTACAGGCCCAGGCCGAATATTTGCAGGAGTTGATGGGCTTCTTCAACCTCGGCGAACAAACTGCCGGCGTGGATGAACGGCGGAAATCTGAAAGCAAGGGCGCCGGGCTGCGCAAGGCGACCCGGGGCGCTTCCCATGCAGAGAAGTCCGGCAATGACGATACCCGGCAGTCCGCAAGCGTAGTCGCGCCAGCGCCGGAATTCACCGACGTGGACGAGTCGGACTTCGAAAGCTTTGCACAAGGAGGGTAGGCGGTTATGGCACAAGTCGCTGAACAAAACTACACAGAGGCCGACCCCAACGCCGACCAGAACCAGTTTCTGACCTTTACCCTGGGCGGCGAGGTCTATGCCATCGAGATCCTGAGCATTCGCGAAATCATTGACTACGGCAACCTGACTACCGTGCCTATGATGCCCGCCTTCATTCGCGGCGTTATCAATCTGCGCGGCAGTGTAGTGCCGGTAGTGGATCTGGCGGCACGTTTCGATGGCGAACCGGCAGGGATCACCAAGCGTACCGGTATCATCATTATCGAGATCCCGGATGGCGAAACCACACTGAACATCGGTGCGATAGTGGATGGTGTCAACGAGGTGCTGGAGATTCCGCCTGGTGATATCGAACCGGCACCCAGCTTCGGCGCCAGGATACGCACCGATTTTATCAAGGGCATGGGCAAGGTCGACGGCAAGTTCCTGGTGTTACTGGATGTGGCCAATGTATTGTCCATCGACGAGTTGTCCCTGCTTGACGAGGTGCAGCACCAGGCTCAGCCTGAGACACCGACAGAGACCGCTTTATCCGAACCGTCCGGGGAAGGTATCTGAGTTGGCTTATCCCCTGCCATCGCAGGATATGCCCCCTGTGGTGCAGGGACCAGCCACCGCCGAAGCAGGCGAGCTGGTCTTTTCCATCTCCAATGACGAATTTCTTCGCATTCGCGACTACTTGCAAAAACAGGTCGGTATTCAATTGACCCTGGCCAAGAAGCAGATGGTGGCCTCGCGGCTGGCCAGGCGGCTCCGGCATTACCACCTGCCCTCCTACGGGGAATACTTTCAGCAGGCAATCGACGGAACCCTGGCGAATGAACGCCAGGTCATGCTGGACCTGCTGACCACCAACGAGACCTACCTGTTCCGTGAGCCCGCCCATTTTGAATTCCTGCGCGATGGCATCCTGGCCGGCTGGAAACGAGGTCGCCAGTTCCGCGCCTGGAGCGCAGCCTGTTCCAGCGGTGAAGAAGCCTACAGTATGGCCATGGTGACAGCAGATCAGCTGGGCGAGTCGCCGTGGGAGATTTTTGGCTCCGATATCTCCACCCGGGTACTGGTAACAGCACGGGCAGGACATTACTCCATGGAACGGACTTCATATACCCCCAAAGCCTATCTGCAAAAATATTGCCTCAAGGGGGTGCGCACCCAGCACGGAACCCTGCTGATCGACAAACGGTTGCGGCAACGGGTGCAGTTCCGGCACATCAACCTGAATGCGCCGTTACCGGAGGAAACCGGGCAATTCGACGCCATCTTTCTGCGCAACGTGCTGATCTATTTCGACGCACCGACCCGCCAGGAGATCGTTAAACGCCTGCTGTCGCGCCTGAGACCGGGCGGCCATTTTTTTGTCAGCCATACCGAGACCATTACCGGCATTTCCAGGCAGCTGGAGCCGGCCGCACCCAGTGTGTACCGGAAGAGGTAATGAGTGATAACGCGTCACCAGGAAAAGAAAAATGACCAGCAAAAAAATCAAAGTGCTATTAGTGGACGATTCAGCCGTGGTACGACAGGCGCTGACCCGGGTATTCGACACGGCGCCGGATATCGAGGTGTGCGGCAGCGTCATCGATCCGATATTCGCCATGCAGCGCATGAAGCAACAGTGGCCGGACGTCATCGTGCTGGACGTGGAGATGCCGCGTATGGACGGCATCACCTTCCTGAAGAAGATCATGGCGGAACGCCCTACCCCGGTGGTGATTTGCTCGACCCTGACCCTGAAAGGCTCGGAGACCACCATGCAGGCCCTGAGCGCCGGCGCGGTTGACATCATCAACAAACCAACCATCGGGGTAAAGGGCTTCCTGCAGGAGTCGGCAGAACTACTCATTGATACGGTACGTGGCGCGGCACGCGCCAACCTGAAAATCATCAAGCGTAATGCCAGCCACACATTGAATGTGCAACCCAAACTCACAGCCGATGCCATGCTGGCGCCGGGTGGCACCACTTCGCTGGCTGAATCCACCGACAAGGTGGTGGCTATCGGCACTTCCACCGGCGGCACACAGGCCCTGGAACTGGTACTGCCGGCCTTGCCGCGCGTGGTGCCTGGCATTGTGGTGGTGCAGCACATGCCGGAAAAATTTACCCAGTCGTTTGCCCGGCGGCTCAATGGCATTTGTCAGCTCGATGTCAAGGAGGCCTGTGACAAAGACAGGGTCATTCCCGGCCGTGCGCTGATCGCCCCGGGCGGCAAGCACATGCTTCTGGAGCGCAGCGGCGCCCATTATTACGTCAGGATCAAGGACGGTCCCCTGGTCTGCCGCCACCGCCCCTCGGTGGACGTGTTGTTCCGTTCCGTGGCCAAGGTGGCCGGCAAGAACGCCCTGGGCATCATCATGACCGGCATGGGCGATGACGGTGCCAGGGGGCTGCGGGAAATGTTCGACGCCGGCGCCCGGACCCTGGCCCAGGACAAGACTACCAGCGTGGTCTACGGCATGCCGAAAGAAGCAGTTAATCATGGTGGAGTGCAGGAAGTACATGCCCTGCACGACATCCCCCAAACCATCTTGCAGAGCTTTGCCCAGGCGGCCGGCAACGAGCACGTGCCATCCCGCGTCAGGGCAAGATAACGAAGGGAGAAAACAGCTCTTGGCACAATGGACTCCATGTACAAATGCATTCAGCGCCGATGCCAACGCGGCCGAACAGCGCACCCTGCTGCTGGTAGACGATGAAGAAAACGTCTTGTCTGCACTGCAACGCCTGCTGGTCCGCAGCGGTTACCAGGTTCTGACGGCCACCAGCGGTCCGGCGGGCCTGGCACTACTGGAGCGGCATGACATCGGCGTCATTATCTCGGACCAACGCATGCCCGGCATGACCGGGGTCGAGTTTCTTTCCCGGGTCAAACTGCGCCATCCCGGGATCGTTCGTCTCATGCTCAGTGGCTTTGCCGACCTGAAGGCGGTAACCGCAGCCATTAATGAGGGCGCCATCTACCGCTTCCTCACCAAGCCCTGCGATAACGAACTGCTGCGCAGCAATGTAGAGGAGGCTTTCCGACACTTCGAGATCCGGCGTGAGAATGAGCGTCTGCGTCGGGAACTGCTGGCTTCCAACCTGGCATTGGAGGATGCCCTCGTCGCCACCAGGCGCAAAGAGCAAGCCAACGCTGACTATTTTTCCACCATGAGTCACGCGCTGCGCACTCCACTGAACGGCGTACTGGGCATGGCGGAATTGTTGCAGGAAACCACACTGGAAGCGCAACAACGGGATTACCTCGAAACCATCGCCAGCTCGGGCCATCGGCTTCTGACACTCATCAACGATATGCTTGACACCCCGAAGGCCGAGGCCGGCAAGCTGATACTGGAAACCATCGACTTCGACTTGCAAGACCTCGTTGAAGGGCTGGAACAACCGCTCGGAACCCTGGCCCGCCACAAGGGCCTGACCTTCGTTACCCATTTCAAATCCAGGACACCGCTCATTGTGCGCGGCGACCCCACGCGCCTGCGACAGGCATTGACGATCCTGTTGAGTAACGCCATCAAGTTCACACCGGCGGGGGAAGTGCTGTTGAACGTACTGCCGGTGGAAACGGCGGACGATGAGGTTCACCTGCTTTTTGAAGTTAATGATACGGGCGAGGGTATCGATACGGCGACCCAACACAGCCTGCTCGATTATTTCACCCGGGCAGAGAGCACCATCCGTATCTATGGAGGCGATAGCAAGGGACTGAGTGTTTGCAAACAACTGGTGATGGCCATGGACGGTGAGATAGGGCTCAGCTCGGCACCCGGGCGCGGCAGCACCTTCTGGTTCAACGTCCGCCTTGCCAGGACCAGCCCTCCCCCGGACACCCGTCCAACCCTGTCCATGCATCGCCACAAGCGTGTGTTGCTGGTGGAAGATGACCCGATCGACCAGGCCGTTGCCGGCGGCTTGCTGCGTGCCAGCGGACTTGAGGTCGAGACAGTCAGCAACGGTCAACAGGCCGTGGATACGTGGTCCCGCAATCACTACGACCTGGTTTTCATGGCTTGCCGAATGCCGGTGATGGACGGTTACCAGGCGACACAACATATTCGCGCCCATGAAGCCCGGCAGACCACGGGGCGGGCCGACCACACCCCCATTATCGCCCTGACCGCGAATGCCATGAGTGGCGACCGGGAGCGCTGCCTGCAGGCAGGTATGGATGATTACGTCATCAAGCCTGTTAACCGGCAGGTTCTGCAAACCGTGATCGACCACTGGCTGCCCGGCCGCGGCAGGCAGGTACTCACACTCGTGCCCACCGGCAACTCATCCCGGCAGGCGCCGCACAGGTAGGGCCCATGGAACGCACGCTACTGCTGGTTGATGACGAACCCAATAACCTCAAGGCCTTGCGGCGCCTGCTGCATAATGACGGTTACCGTATCCTGACCGCCGGCAGTGGCCGGGAAGGCCTGGCTTTGCTGGAGGATCACAACGTAAATGTGATCATCTCCGATCAGCGCATGCCGCACATGACGGGGGTGGAGTTCCTGTCGAAGGTCAAGGATTTATATCCGCAGACGGTGCGCATTGTGCTCAGTGCCTATTCCGACTTCAGCGTGTTCACTGACGCCATCAACCATGGTTCGATTTACAAGTATTTCACCAAGCCCTGGGACGACAAACTGATGCGCATCAATATCCAGGAGGCCTTTCAGCATTCGGAGTTGAGCTGGAAAAATAACCAGCTCACCCGGGTGTTTGAAAGCACCCTGGAAGGCATCATGATCACCAATACCAAGAGTATTATCCTGGCGATCAATCCAGCCTTCACCAGGATTACAGGCTACACAGCTGATGAAGCTATTGGCAGGACCCCGAAAATCCTGCACTCCGGCCGCCAGAATAAAGTGTTCTATGCCGATATGTGGCAGACCCTGCTGAACACCGGCCACTGGCAGGGCGAGCTATGGAATCGGCGCAAAAATGGTGAGGTGTATCCCGAATGGCTGGCTATTACTGCGATCCATGATGACAACGGCAAGGTCAACGAGTACGCGGCCCTGTTCAGCGATATTACCGAGCAGAAAAGGAACGAGGAGCAGCTGGCGCATCAGGCCTGCCACGATATTCTTACCGACCTGCCCAACCGCCTGTTATTCGATGATCGACTGAGCATGGCGCTGGCCCACGCACAACGTAACAACAGCATGCTTGCAGTGATTTTTCTGGACCTGGACCGGTTCAAGAACATCAATGACAGCCTGGGGCATTCCGTCGGCGACCGCGTGCTGCAGAGCGTGGCCGGACGGCTGACCAGGAACATACGCCAGGAAGATACCGCGGCCCGTATGGGTGGGGGTGAATTCACTATCCTGCTGCCACACATCCCGCACGCCGATAATGCGGCGGAGCTGGCCGAAAAGATTCTCGGCGCCATCGAGCAGCCCCTGTACCTCGACGATCACGAATTGTTCGTCACCGCCAGCATCGGTATCAGTGTCTACCCCGGTGATGCCGGGCAGGCCGAATCGTTGATGAAAAACGCGGATACTGCCATGTACCGCGCCAAGGAGCGGGGGGGTAACAATTACCAGTTTTACACACCCGCCATGAATACCCGGGCACTGGAGCGACTCACCCTGGAAAACAGCCTGCGCCACGCCCTGAAACGTAACCAGTTCCTGTTGTACTACCAGCCGCAGATACATCTGGGTACAGGGCAAATCGTCGGTGTCGAGGCCTTGCTGCGCTGGCGCACGGAAGAAGGTGAATTGATCTCACCGGCGGAATTTATTCCCTTGCTGGAGGAAACCGGCCTGATCATTCCGGTGGGTGCATGGGTATTGCAACAGGCCTGCATGCAGAACAGCGCCTGGCAGGCAGCCGGCCTCCCTCCCCTGCGCATTGCAGTTAACCTGTCGGCGCGCCAGTTCGGGCAGCAGGACCTGGTCAGCCATGTGCTGAATTGTCTGGAAAAAAGCGGCCTGGAGGCGGGTTACCTGGAGCTGGAAATTACCGAGAGCATCATGATGGATGCCGTGGACGGCAAACTGGAGGTGCTGAAAGCGCTCAGGCACGCAGGCCTGCAACTGGCGGTAGACGATTTCGGTACCGGCTATTCCTCGCTCAGTTATCTGAAGCGACTGCCCGTCGATACCATCAAGATTGATCAATGCTTTATCCGCAATGCAGCCCACGACCCGGAAGATGCAGCCATTGTCAAAGCCATTATCACGCTGGCACACGACCTCAAACGCAGGGTAATTGCCGAAGGGGTCGAGACCCGGGAGCAACTGTCGCTGTTACACACACTGGGGTGTGACGAGATTCAGGGCTACCTGTTCAGCCGCCCGCTCGCGGCCGAGGCATTACCGGCATGGCTGGAACAACAGCGGCTGGATCCACATATATCTATCAGACGCAAGGCACAGGGCTGAGCCATGGAAACCGCAACACAAAGCCAGCCACACACAGAACGCACCCTCCTGCTGGTGGACGACGAGGAGAACATCCTCAATGCCCTGAACCGCCTGTTGCGCCGTGATGGCTACCGCATCCTTACAGCCGGCAGCGGACAGGAAGGTCTGACGTTGCTGGAACAGCACAAAGTGGGCGTTATCATTACCGACCAGCGTATGCCGCAAATGACCGGTTCCGAGTTTCTGTTCCAGGTCAAGGAGCGCTATCCCGATACGGCGCGTATTGTCCTCAGTGGCTATACCGAGCTCAAGAGTGTCACCGACGCCATCAACCGCGGCGCCATCTATAAATTTCTCACCAAGCCCTGGGATGACCAGTTGCTGCGCGACAATATCGAAGAAGCTTTCCGGCAATACGAATTGCAGAGTGAAAACCAGCGGCTTACGCGTGAACTGCAGGCTGCCAACGCGGAACTGTCGGATATCAACCAGGACCTGGAGCGGCGCGTCGCGGAAAAGACCCGCGAAATCATGCACAGCCTGCGCACCCTGCGTTTATCACAGAACATGCTGGAGCATTTACCCATCGCCGTACTGGGAATCGGTGATGATGATTGCATTGCAGTGGCCAATTATATGGCGACCAGGCTGTTGGTCGGGGAACACGGTTTTCTGGTGGGACAGTCTGCGCAGCAGGCCTTGCCGGCGGAAATCTATGCCTTGCACCAACAGGCCACGCAGGCCGGGAACGGCAGTGCTAACTGTTGTCGGCTGAAAATCCCCTCGACCGGAATGGTGGAGGCCTGTTGCTGCCGGCTGGGACAGACATCCTATGCCCGGGGAACCGTGGTGGTAATGAAGCCTGCAACGAAATGGGAATACTGAGATGAAGACCATTTGCGAACAACCGCTGGATCAAGTCCGGCCTGGTGAAACGCTGGGCCGCGATGCACTGGATGCAACAGGTAACCGTCTGTTGGCCGCGGGCACCGAACTCAGCACGAAAACCCTGGCCCTGTTACAGCGCCGGGGTATCAAGGGTGTGGCGATAGTTCGGGAAAACAAACTGTCGGGGGAACAAACGGAGACCTTGCAACAGACCTTTGAACAACAACTGGAACTGCGATTTCGCAAGGTGCAGGACGATCCCTCCATGCAACGTCTGCAGACCCTGCTGCGGGATTACCGCCTGGGGGAAAGTGTAACGTGAGCACCAATTCCACATTTCCCCTGCAGACCGCCCCGCCGCAAGAAGAAGGCCAGGCGCCGTCTCCCGGCACCGGGGAGAATTCAGCAGGCCTGCAGCTCACTCTCGTCACACTCGAAAAAGAAATTCAGCAGCTGCCGGCACTGTCAGTGATCGTCAGCGAAGTTCTGGCCCTGATTGACCGGGGTGACGTGGAGCTGACGGTGTTAATGCAAAAGATCGGTCAGGACCAGGCGCTGACAGCACGCGTGTTGCGGGTAGTGAACTCGCCGTTTTACGGTTTTTCCCGGCACATCGGTTCCCTCAAGGACGCGGGCATGATGCTCGGTGTGCATACCCTGCGCAACATCGTCATGGCAGCCGGCATCATGGGTCATTTCCCGCCGGGCGAGGATCGGGATTTCGACCGGCTGAGCTTTTGGCAACATGCCATCGGTACCGGGGTGGCCACCAGGGTGTTGGCCGGCCATTGCGGGCTGGATGAAGAGACCGCCTTCAGCGCAGGTCTGTTGCACGATATCGGCAAGCTGGTGATGGCGGTCTATTTCCCGGCTGATTTCGACCAGGTGCTGGCCTGGCGGGACGAACAGGATTGCCTCTTGAAAGATGCAGAACAGGCGGTACTCGGGTTCGATCACAGCCTGGTAGGAGCCAGGGTGGCACAGAAATGGAAACTGCCGGAGGCCATTATCGAGGCCATTCAACATCACCACGTCCCCGATTCGGTTGCCGATATACCGTTCGCCACCCTGGTGCATGTCGCCGACATCCTCTGCCGCGGACTGGAGATCGGCCATGGCGGGGATACACTGATGCCCACCCTGGACGTAGCGGCCATGCAGCGCGTGGGACTGGACTGGGAAGCACTGCGCACTGCCCTGCCGGAAATTGAGGCACTGAATACCGGCACCAACCTCATGGCGATAGAATGAGATGGGGATAGCGACCATGTCTTTCCGGCGCAAAACCATCCTGGGTATCGCCACTATCGAGGCGGTACTGCTGCTGATACTGGTAAGCACCGGGCTCGGCTTTATGCACCGGAGTAACGAGCAGGAACTGATCAAGCGCGCCACCACTACTGCCACCCTGTTTGCCACCACCACCAAGGATGCGCTGCTGGCCACCGACCTGGCCTCCCTGGAGAGTGTTGTCCAGGCGGTCATGAAAAATCCGGGGCTGGTCTATGCACGGGTGCGGGACATGGACGGCGTGGTATTGGCACAAGGTGGTGATGACCGTGAACTGGCACGCCCCTTTAGCGCCGATCAGGCGGTTGATAACGCCAACGACGGTGTATTCGATACCTATGCTGAAATCCGCGTCGCCGGCACGACCTACGGCCGGGTAGAGCTGGGGCTGTCCATAGGCGAGATCTATGAGACTCTGGCGATTGCACGTCAATGGGCCACGGGGATCGCAGCGATGGAAATGGGGCTGGTAGCGCTGTTTTCCTTCGTGCTGGGAACCTGGCTTACCCGCCAGTTGCGAAGCCTTAAACAAGCCACCGAGCGGGTTGCCGGCGGTGATCTGGGATTTCAGGTGCCGGTAGAGGGTAAAGATGAACTCGCCCAGACAGCCAAAGCCTTCAATAACATGTCACACCGGCTACGCCACTTCAACGATGAACTGGAAGCACGGGTTGCCCAGCGCACCGCTGAATTGGTAAAGGTCCAGCGGCAACTGCAGATCGATCTCGAGCGGCGCAAGAAAATGGATGAAGCATTACGCCAGGAGAAACAGCAACAAAGAGAATTGATTCGTAAACTGGAACAGGCCCACAACCAGTTGTTGCAATCCGAGAAACTCGCCTCTATCGGTCAACTCGCCGCAGGCGTGGCCCACGAGATCAACAATCCTGTCGGTTACATCAGTTCCAACCTGGGCACCCTGGAGGAATATCAACAGGACCTGTTCCAGGTACTGGATGTCTACGAGTCGCTGGAACCCCTGTTGCAATCCGGGGACGGGGCCTTGCAGCGCATCCATGACGCCAAGCAGGCGGTGCGGCTGGATCACTTGCGCCAGGACGTACCGGATCTACTCGCTGAATCACAGCAGGGCGTAATGCGGGTACGCCAGATCGTCGAGGACCTCAAGGACTTCTCCCACGCGGACGAGGGAGAATGGGCGCCAGCCGACCTGCAGCAGGGACTGGAAAGCACCCTCAACATCGTCAACAACGAACTCAAGTATAAGGCGGAGGTGGTCAGGGAGTACAGCGAACTGCCGCCCGTGGTGTGTCAGGCGCCGCAACTCAACCAGGTGTTCATGAACCTGCTGGTGAATGCCGCCCAGGCCATCGAGGAGCACGGGGTCATCACCCTGCGTACCGGCAGCGAGCAAGGCTGGGTATGGGTGGAGATCAGCGACACGGGCCAGGGCATTGCACCTGAACACCTGAAGCGCATTTTCGATCCCTTTTTTACCACCAAGCCGGTGGGCAGCGGCACAGGCCTGGGCCTGTCCCTGTCCTACGGCATCATCCAGGCCCATGGCGGGCGCATCGAGGTGGACAGCGAGCCGGGTAAAGGCACCACCTTCCGGGTGTGGCTGCCGGTGGCAGGGGACAGAAAACAGGCAGTGGGGATGGACCGATGAACAGGGAACGGACACTGTTACTGATCGAGGACGAAGCGGCGAACCGCGCTGCGGTGAAACGAGCCCTGCGCGACAGCGGCCTGAACTTCCTGGAGGCGGAACACGGCCGGCAGGCCCTGGACATCCTCGCCGACCAGCCCGTGGATCTGATCCTGCTGGACCTGGCAATGCCGGTGATGGATGGCTTCACCTTCCTGGAACGCTTCCGGGCCATGGCGGCCACTCAGCCCGTCCCGGTATGCGTGATGACCGCCTGGTCCGACAGCAGCAATCGGCGCCGGGCCATTGAACTCGGCGCGACCGATTTTGTGTGCAAACCGGTGGACAACACCGAACTGCGGGCACGGGTGCATTCCTTACTGCGCATCAGCACTTACCGTCAGCGTCTTGATGCCTTTCAGGCCAAACTGGACAAGCAGGCAAGCACATCTGCCGGGCAGGACATGGCAGGGACGGAAGTTCTACAGGCCCAGATCAACCAATTGCAGCAGGCGCGCCGACAGCAGGAGGTCTGGTCCGAGGCGCAGATGTGGATTACCGAGGCGCAAAGTTCGCTGAGCAACAGCGAAGACCTGTCACGCTTCTACCAGAAGATTGTGCATCACGCCATGGTGATGACCCGTGCACACCACGGCACCCTCGCCCTGCTGGATGCGGCGGGTGAACCGGGAGAAGTCATCACCCCGGGTGCGGTCAATGGCGAATTTCCCCAGCTTGCCTGCCTGGATGACAGGCAACGGATTCTGTGTTCCTTGTTGGCGCAAGGTAATCCGCTACGCGTCCAGGCACCGGACGCTTGTCCCGGCTGCGAGTTCGCACCCCCGAACTGCCCGGCGAGGAGCAACCTGCTGCTGATGCCGTTACGCCTGGACGGCCAGCTGCACGGCGCCCTGCTATTGGCCGACAAACCCGGCGATGAAGCATTCACGGTTCAGGACGAGAGCCTGCTGCAATTGTTTGTCATCCAGGTGGCGGGTGTGCTTGAGCGCAAGGAATTGCTGGGCGCGTTGCACCGGAGCAACGCGGACCTGCATACCGAGCAGAAAGAACAGCGGGCACTGATAAAACGCCTGCAGGAAGCCCATGAACAGTTACTGCAATCCGAAAAGATGGCCTCCCTCGGCCAGCTGGCCGCCGGCGTGGCTCACGAGATCAACAACCCGGTGGGCTTCGTCAATTCCAACATCGGCACCCTGCAGAAATATGTCCAGCAATTGCTGGCGGTGCTGGAGGCTTACGAACAGGCTGAGTCCTTGCTGGACGGGCCGGCCTTGCAAAACATCCGCTCGGCCAGACAACAGGCCGATATCGATTTCCTCAAAGAGGATGTACTGGCTCTGGTGCAGGAGTCCCATCAAGGTCTGACCCGGGTCAAACAGATCGTCCAGGACCTGAAGGATTTCTCCCACGTGGACGAGGGAGAGTGGCAGCAGGTGGACCTCCACCAGGGTCTGGACAGCACGCTCAATATCGTCAATAACGAACTCAAGTACAAGGCCGAGATAGTCAGGGAGTACGGCGAGCTACCGTTTACTGAATGTATCGGCTCGCAACTTAACCAGGTGTTCATGAATCTGCTGGTCAACGCCGCCCACGCCATGGAGGAACGTGGCGTGATTACGCTCCGCACCGGTACCGAGGATAACTGGGTGTGGGTGGAGATCAGTGATACCGGCAAGGGCATTGAGCCTGAACACCTGAAGCGCATCTTTGATCCCTTTTTTACCACCAAGCCGGTGGGTAGCGGTACCGGGCTGGGCCTGTCGCTGTCCTATGGCATTGTGGAAAAACACGGTGGGCGCATCGAGGTGGACAGCGTACTGGGCCAGGGCACCACTTTCAGGGTGTGCCTGCCGGTGCGCCAGACCGAAACACCCATGGAGGCGGCGGGATGATGCGCTGTTCCGTATACACGGCCGCTGCGCTGATCTGGATGTCGGCCGGCATCACCTTCCCCGCCCTGGCGATGACCGGAGCACAGGCGGAGCCGGTTACCCTCAGCTTTGGTGTCGTCCCGCAGCAGTCGGCCAGCAAACTGGCGCGGCTGTGGACCCCGATCCTCAATTACCTGGGTGAGCAGACCGGCTACCGCCTGCGTTTCAGAACCGCACAGGATATCCCCGCCTTTGAACAACGCCTGGCGGCGGGAGAATATGACCTGTCCTATATGAACCCCTATCACTACACCACCTTCCATCGGACGCCGGGCTACCAGGCCTTTGCCCGAACCAGGGACAAGCGTATCAAGGGCATCATCGTGGTGCGCAAGGACAGTCCGGCCAGAGAGTTGCGGGAATTTGACGGTCAGACACTGGCTTTCCCCTCGCCTGCCGCCTTTGCCGCCAGCGTGTTGCCGCGTGCCCGGTTCAGGGCCGAGGGTATTGCGATTACGCCAAAGTATGTCTCCTCCCACGACTCGGTGTACCGCACTGTGGCACGTGGGCTGTATCCGGCCGGTGGCGGAGTGATCCGCACCTTCAACAATGTCGATCCGGCCATCAGTGATCAACTGCGTATCCTGTGGACCACCCGGCCCTATACTCCCCACGCCATCGCCGCCCATCCGCGCGTGACAAAACAGGTGGTGCAACGCCTGCAACAGGCCATGCTGGCCATGGACCGGGATCCACGGGGTAAAAAACTGCTGGCCGCGATCCGCATCAAGGGCTTCGAGCAAGGTGAGGACAGTGACTGGGACGATGTGCGTGCACTGGGGATCGACCTGCTGGATGAACTGGTAAAGCAACCGGCCAACGAGTCACCCTGATATGAGCCTGAAAATCCGACATCTTTTATTCGCGCTGTTTGGCTTGATGACGTTGATCTCGCTGAGTTTCATCACCTGGGAAACATTCGAGCTGACGGTCACCTCCCGCAAAGCCGATTGGCTCATTCAGGCCAACCGCCTGGCAGACCTTGTCATCCGGGCAAACTCGATACAAGCGAGGGAGCGCGGCCTTACGAACATCCTGATTTCACACCCGGAAACGCTCACGGATGAAACGCGGGCGCAAATGCTCGAGCTGCGGGCTGCAGGCGATGGTCTCTATCACCAGGCACTCGCCATAGCCCGGGAGATCGCCGGGCAGACCCACTCTCACCCCCTGGCCGACAGTCTGCAGCACCTCGCAAAACGCCGGCTGGCCGTGGAATATGCAAGAACGCTTGTCGACCGTCTCCTCGACAATAACAACACCTCCAGAGACAAAGAGTCGTGGGTCGACACCATGGATGCCTTCATCGCAATCCTTGCCCAGGTGCGGCGCGATGCATTCGACCCCGTGGACGAATTTGGCAGGGCATACTACGACAACCTGCTGAGCAAGGAGATCGTGTTCACAGCCAGCGAGTATGCAGGACGGGAACGGGCCATCATCGGTGCGGCCATTGCCGAGGGCAGGCCACTGTTCACAGAGGAAGTACACAGACTGCAATACTACCGGGACACCGTGGGGAACAAACTGGGACAGCTCGTCCGAGAGATAGAGGGAACCAGACGGGGAGCACAACTGAAAGAAACAGTGGACAAACTCAACAAGGAGTTCCTGGGGCGCTACCAGCGGCTGCGTGAAGCAGTGTATACCGCCAGCGAACGGCGCACAGCCTACCCGGTCAATGCGGCCACGTGGTTCGCCGAAGCTACTCGCGGCATCGACTCGATCCTGATGGTAGCGGACGCTATCAGCCTGGGTACAAAACAGAGCACAACCGCAGTACACCGGGAGGAAACCGAGAAGACCGCGTTATTAATTGCGGTAACATCCGCAGTTCTGGCCGCCATGTTCAGTATGATCATGCTGATCCGCAAGCGCATATTTCAGCCCCTGCAAGTGCTGGCTACGGCCTCCGAAAGAATCGCAAAAGGCGACCTGCACCGGCCTGTTGCAGTTTCCGGAAATGACGAATTCAGCGTACTTGCCGGTTCATTCGAGCAAATGAGGCGTTCTTTACTTCACGACATCACCGAACGCAAGCGGGCACAGGAGACACTACGCCTCAGCGAGGAGCGCTTCGCACTGGTGGCACGCGGCACCCAGGATGGCATCTGGGACTGGAATCTGCAAACCGGCAAGATCTATTTTTCGCCGCGCTGGAAGACCATGCTGGGATACGGTGAGACCGAGATAGCGAATGATTTTGTGGCCATGCAGGATCTGATTCATCCTGAGGATCTCAGCATCGCCCTGGAGGCATGGCTTGGTTGCCTGGAGGGGGGTACGGACACATTTGCTGTTGAGTACCGGCTGCGGGACAAACGGGGGGATTACCGCTGGATTCAGTGCCGCGGCCTGTCCGTGCGCAACAAGGACGGCGACCCGGTGCGCATGGCCGGCTCGCATACCGACATCAGCGAACGCAAGCAGGCCCTGGAGAAACTGCAAGCAGCCCAGGACCAGCTGCTGCAATCAGAGAAGATGGCATCCATCGGCCAACTGGCCGCCGGTGTCGCTCACGAAATCAACAATCCGGTAGGCTATATCTACTCCAATCTGAATACCTTGCAGAGTCATACCGGAAAGCTCATTGAAATGCTGAACCTGTATGAGGTCAGTGAGCCATCACCTCCCCTCGATTCTACTACCAGGGACTCGATTACCGCCAAAAAGGAAGAGCTTGATCTTGATTATCTGAAGGAGGATGTCCTGGATCTGGTCAGGGAATCCCAGGAGGGCATCGACCGGGTCAAGCAGATCGTGCAGGACCTCAAGGACTTCTCCCATGTGGATCAGGCCGAATGGCAGTGGGCTGATTTGCATCGCGGGCTGGACAGCACCCTGAACATCGTCAACAACGAACTCAAGTACAAGGCGGAAGTGGTGAAGGAATACGGTGAACTGCCCCTGGTGGAGTGCCTGGCCTCGCAACTCAACCAGGTATTCATGAACCTGCTGGTCAACGCCGCCCATGCCATCGAGCAACGGGGCACGATCACGGTACGAACAGGTACAGAAGGCGAATGGGTGTGGGTGGAAATTTCCGACACCGGCAAAGGCATCGAAGCCGAACACCTGAAGCGGATATTCGATCCCTTCTTTACTACCAAGCCGGTGGGTACCGGCACCGGGCTGGGTCTATCCTTGTCCTACGGCATCATCGGCAAGCACGGTGGACGCATTGAAGTCCGGAGCAAACCGGGTCAGGGCACGATTTTTCGCGTCTGGTTGCCGGAAAAGCAAGCGCAGAAAACAGCCAACGACATGGACATGCAGGCAAACATGCAACCGGTCGAACAAGAAGAAAACCCTGCGGCGGATGGCGCGAATCAGACAGCAAAGGTTGAAAGCCTTTAGTGCGCACCCCGCAAGATATTAACGGACAGGGAAATGCAACAATGAATACAGCAGCCAATGCACAGCCCCCCTTACAGCCACAACAAGAGGCGACCTTGTTGTTCGTCGACGATGAGACGAACATCCTGTCATCATTAAAACGCGTATTCCGCCCTCTGGGTTACCGCATTTTTACCGCCCAGGGAGGTGCCGAGGGACTGGCACTTATGGAGCAGGAAAATATTGATCTGGTGATCTCCGATATGCGCATGCCGGAAATGGATGGCGCGGAATTCCTGCAGCAGGTGACGCAACACTGGCCCGACACCATGCGCATCCTGTTAACCGGATATTCCGATATCACTTCCACCATCGCCGCGGTCAACAAGGGCAGGATTTATAGCTACATCAGCAAACCCTGGGAAGAAAACGATATCACCCTGCAGGTCAGGCGCGCCTTGCAGCAGCGCGCACTGGAACAGGAGCGACGCCGGCTGGTAGCGCTGACCCAGCGGCAAAACGAGGAACTCAAGGAACTCAATGCCGGGCTGGAGGCCAGGGTGGCGGAACGCACCGCGGAAATCCAGCAAACAGCAAGCTTCCTGGAACTGGCCCATGAGGAACTGAAGAAAAGCTATACCACCGTTATCAAGACTTTCGTCAGTCTGATCGAAATGCGTGAGGGCAACGGGAAAGGTGCAGGACATTCACGGCAGGTGGCGGATCTGGCGGGAAAACTGGCGCGGCGTCTGGGCAAGGCTGACGAGGAAGAGCAGGATCTTGTCTATGCCGCCCTGTTGCACGACATCGGCAAGATCGGCCTGCCGGATTCCCTGGCAGGCAAACCCTACAATGCCCTGACCGCGGATGAAACCAGGGAAGTACAAAAACATCCGGTTATGGGTCAGGCCGTACTGATGGCACTGGAACCCCTGCATGAAGCTACCCGCCTGATTCGCAGTCACCATGAACGCTATGACGGCCAGGGTTATCCGGATGGATTGAAGGGAGAAGCCATACCCCTGGGGGCACGCATCCTTTCGGTGGTTAATGACTATGATGACTTGCTGCGGGGCACCCTGCTCACGGAGCGCTTGCCCGACGTACAGGCCAGACAGTTTTTGCGGGAGAACGGTGGCAAGCGTTACGACCGGCAGGTGGTTGATGCCTTTCTTGCCCTGCTGGATGAAGAACAGCAGGAGACAGGGACGGAGCAATACCGGCAGGTAAAGACCGGCGGACTGCAGAGCGGCATGGTGCTGGCACAGGACCTGGTAACCGAGGACGGCATTCTATTGTTATCCAGTGGCTATACCCTCAGTGATGTATTGATCGAGAAAATGCAGAGTGTTGAGCAGGCCATGAATCGCGAATTCACCCTTTCGATTCGTAACGCATAAGTAAAGAGCAAAGGTGTCATTATGTACCGCATTCTATTAGTCGACGATGAAGAGAATATTCTCAAGGCCCTGCGACGCACACTGGGCCGGAAAAAGAACTGGGAGATTGAAACCTACACCCGTGCCGAGGAGGCATTGCGGCGCACACGGGTCATGAATTTCGAGCTGGTATTGACAGATTACCGTATGCCGGTGATGGACGGTGTGCAGTTCCTCAGCCAGGTGAAACAACTACAACCCGAGGCCATGCGGCTGATCATAAGCGGCTACACGGATCTGGAAGCCCTGTTGGGGGCGATCAATGAGGCCAGCATTTACCGTTTTATCAGTAAACCCTGGAGTGATTACGATTTGGTCACCACCCTGGAACAGGCGCTGAGCTATCGCGATACACTGGTGGAAAACCGCCGCCTGGCAGATCGGGTTCGGGAGCAACGGCAACAACTGGACCGACAGCAAACTGCCCTGGAGGAACTTGAAGCCAAGTATCCGGGGATCACCAAGGTTGACTGGGAACCCGATGGCTCCTTCTACCTGGATGAAAACAAGGTGTGATGCCCGAGCATAGCCTGCCATCTCACCAATTGAGAGGGTGGCTCCTGCTTTTTCGCAATAACCGCACTTGTCGTGCAAACCATCACGCTTGATCTCGGCGCGCAGATATGGCTCACCTATACATCGAAAGAAAATTTGCAGTGCTCAGCATTGTGGTGCAATTGTTCCACAATTCAATGAATACCGGTTTGATGATGACCGCGTTCTCCTGGATAACGCGGCGCAGTTGATCCTTGAGTGAATCTTCAATGCGGTTCCATAGTCGCATCCGGAAGGACTACTTTCTGATATCAGATATGGCGTAATAAGGGGGACAGGGGATAAGGTGGCGACCGAGAGGCGATGCGAACCCCAAAAAAATTCTCAAGAAAAACAGCGCATTTAAAAACCCCGTGCTTTGATAAAAACACGGGGTTTTTAAATTTCATATAATTCAATTAGTTACAATTGAATATAGCGTCCCCACGGGGAGTCGACCTTATCCCCCAATTACATGTAACCTCAGAAACATTAAATATTTGATTAATTATCAAGAGTTAAACCGTACTCCAGAAATCACGCGAAGGGAACAGCGAACTTATTCCCGTTGCAGGCGCAAATAGCCGTGCTCACCCTGGAGCAACGCTTTGCGCCAGACATTGGCGATCACCAGCGGCACCACGATATAGACCAGCACCGACAGCAACAGGGTATCCCACGGCACGGTGATGGCCGACAGGCCAAGCAGCAGGCCGACGATGGGGGCGAAGGCGAAGATCATGATGACGTCATTGAGCGCCACCTGCGACAGCGTGAAATGGGGCTCTCCTTTCGACAGGTGACTCCATACGAACACCATGGCGGTACAGGGCGCGGCGGCAAGAATGATGAGACCGGCGATGTAACTGTCGATCTGCTCCGCCGGCAGCCAGGGTCGAAACAGCCAGCCGATGAACAACCAGCCGAGCAGCGCCATGGAAAACGGTTTCACCGCCCAGTTGACGAACAGCGTTACACCGACACCGCGCCAGTGCGCCCGTACCCCCTTCAGCGCACGCAGGTCGATCTTGAGCAGCATGGGAATGATCATCAGCCAGACCAGTAGCGCGACCGGCAGGTTAACCTGTGCCACTTCCAGTCGGCCGACCGCCTGGAAGGCACCATTAGAAGTGTCCCAGTGCAATGCCGGCCACAATGCACAGGGCCACCCACAGGGTCAGGTAACGTTCAAAAAAGCCCATCCCGCCGCCAGTGGCGCGTTTTGCCCCCGTTTCGCATTGCGCACTCATGCGTTTTCCGCCTGCTGAACGCGCTGCAGCAAATCGGTGATCCGTTGTTTAATCTCATCGCGACTGGCGCGAAAGACCTGCATGATTTCCTCTTCACTACCGGTCGCCTTTGCCGGGTCCTCCAGTGGCCAGCGTTCCTTGCGCGTACCGGGTGGCAGCACCGGGCAATGTTCATCAGCGTGACCGCAGACCGTTACCACCAGGTCGGCTGTCTGTAGCATGGCATCATCGACCCGGGTCGATTCCTGCCCCGAGATATCGATACCGGCCTCGGCCATCACGGTAATCGCACGCGGGTTCATGCCGTGTGCCTGGATGCCGGCAGACTGTACCGTTACGTCGTCATTTGCCAGTGCCTTTGCCCAGCCTTCCGCCATTTGCGAGCGACAGGAATTTCCCGTGCACAGAAACAGGATATTCATCATGAACAGCAACCACCACTCTTGCCAATCTCCGGTACGCAACAGCCTTGCGCGGGTGTCTCTCCATCAGACTCGTTGAAGGTTGGAATGCTGTCGAGTGTATGAAAGGCTTCCCAGGCGATGCCTTGCGGATCAAGGCTCCAGTATTTATCCGAGCGCGCATAGCAACAGGCCGCATCGGATTGTTCCTTACCCGCGATGCCGGCGGCCTCCAGGCGTGACTGCAACGCTTTGAGCTCTTCTGCGCTGTCCGCCTGTATGCCGACGTGATCGAGGCCACGCGTTTTAGCACGTGCCGAGATCGCAAAATTTACAGCCGGATTGGCGAGGTCCCACTTGGCGTAATCCTCCTTGATGACACTCGGTTGTGTTCCAAACATAGCGGAATAAAAACGGATATTCTGATCGAGATCATCAACTGCGATGTGAACATGTAAACGACTCATAATCTATCTCCTGTCAGGCACAGCAACTCGCGCCAGGCCGGTTCGGCATTTCGGCAAGCACCTGCGCATCTTCTTTATAAGGTGCCAACTCCGCTACGCCATCGAGGGTTGAATCCAGTGCAGACTGCATCCACGGTTGCAGACCCGGGTGCAGGCGGTAGTACATCCAGCGACCGGCGCGGCGCGTCTGCACCAGTCCCGCTTCGCGCATCTGCCCGAGATGGCGCGATATCTTGGGCTGTGAAAGTGACAAGGCATAGGTCAGCTCACAAACACATAGCTCACCGTAACGTTGCAACAACACCGCAACGCGCAGCCTTGTGGTGTCCGCCAGCATCTGAAAGAGGATTTCCGGGCTTGTGCGCATAGGCATTAATATATGTCATTCCATATATATGTTCAACCATATATATATTAATCCTTTTTGCTTGACTCCGTACCTATGTACGGCGGTTAAGATTTCCTCTATGACGAATTCAGGAGATCCCGCCATGCCGGAAGCAAGTTCAACGAGAACCAAAAACGGTTCCATGATCGCGGCCGTCATTGCTGCTATTGGCGCATCACTGTGCTGCATTGGCCCCCTGGTGCTGTTGGCACTGGGCATTGGTGGCACCTGGATCAGCACCCTCACCGCACTGGAGCCCTATCGCCCCATCTTCATTGGCATCACCTTGATCTTTTTAGCGTTGGCCTTTCGAAGGCTCTATCTGGTCCCGCAACAGTGTGCGCCCGGCGATGCCTGCGCAGTCCCGGCGACGCGACGTAATCAACGCGTCATTTTCTGGTTTGTCGCCACACTGCTGATCGCCCTGCTGACTTTCCCTTATTACGGCCTGGTCTTTTTTGAATAATTCACAGACAAATCCTGTCAGGAGCTATTCCCATGATTCGTGCACTGATTCTTTCTTTTGTCATTGGTATGACAGCACTGCCGCCCTTCTCACAACCCGTCGCGACAGCAGGGGAAGCACAAACGGTTACGCTGGACGTGCCGGGTATGACCTGCAAGTTTTGTCCGATCACCGTTCGAAAGGCGCTGTCGAAAGTGCCGGGCGTCATTGAAGCCAAATCAGACTACGCCAGCAAAACGGCGACCGTGACCTTTGACCCCGACAAGGCCAGCCTGTCTGACCTGACCCGGGCAACCGCCAACGCGGGTTACCCATCCACTGTCAGAACCCAATAACAGGAATCGATGCATGCGCTCAATCAACATACAAATAACCGGCATGAGCTGCGATCACTGCGCAAAAAGTGCCGAGGATGCGCTCAATGCCCTGCCCGGCGTGAAGGCCTCTGTCTCTTACGCTGACAGTCTGGCTGAAATTGAAAGCACCGGCCAGATTGAATACAGTCAATTACTGAAAGCCGTCGAGTCAAAAGGCTACGGCGCACAATTGATCGATAAAAACAGCCGCACTGTCACAGGCGATAACGGCAGCGGATTGCAGGTTGCCATCATCGGCACTGGCTCGGGCGCCTTTGCGGCGGCGATCAAGGCCGTCGAGGAAGGCGCACAAGTCACCCTTATTGAGGGCGCCGAAGTCATCGGCGGGACCTGTGTTAACGTCGGCTGTGTGCCATCCAAGATCATGATTCGTGGGGCGCATATTGCACACCTGCAAGCGCACCACGCGTTTGAGGGTATTCCATTGAACCCGCCACAGATTGATCGTAGCGCCCTGGTCAGACAACAGCAGGCCCGCGTCGAGGAACTGCGCCATGCGAAATACGAAAGTATCCTGGAGTCCAATCCGGGCATTAACCTGCTCCGTGGCTGGGCGCGTTTCCAGGATCAACACACGCTGATTGTTACCCGGGCCGATGGCTCAGAAGACACCGTGACAGCGGATCGTATCCTGCTCGCCACCGGCGCACGCCCTGCGATACCGGATATTACGGGTCTGAAAGACACCCCTTACTGGACTTCCACGGAGGCCTTGATCGCCGAACAGATTCCTGAACATCTCGTGGTCATTGGTGCCTCGGTCGTGGCGCTGGAACTGGCGCAGGCCTTCCTGCGACTGGGATCAAAGGTGACGGTCATGGCGCGCAGTGTGTTCCTGTCAAAGGAAGACCCCGCCATCGGCGAAGAGCTGGTCAAGGTATTCGAGGAAGAAGGGGCACGGGTATTACTGCATACCCTGCCGGATTCAGTGACACACGACGGGTCACAATTTATCCTGCCCTCGAAAGCGGGTGAGATTCGCTGTGACCAGCTACTGGTGGCCACCGGTCGCCAGCCGAATACCGATCAACTGGATCTCGACAAGGCCGGCGTTGAGATCGGTCGCAATGGCGCGATTGTCATCGACGATCATATGCGTACCTCGACCAGGCACATCTATGCGGCCGGTGATTGCACCAACCAGCCGCAATATGTGTACGTAGCGGCAGCGGCCGGCACGCGTGCCGCCATCAATATGATGGGTGGTGATGCGGCACTGGACCTGACCGCCATGCCGCGTGTCGTGTTTACCGGGCCGGCCGTGGCATCGGTTGGACTCACGGAGAAACAGGCGAAAGATCAAGGTATCGATACCGACACACGCACGCTGGACCTGGAGAATGTGCCGCGCGCATTGGCCAACTTCGACACCCGTGGCTTCATAAAACTGGTGACGGAAAAAGACAGCGGCCGCCTGATAGGCACACAGATCCTGGCGCCCGAGGCCGGCGAGATGATCCAGACTGCCGTGCTGGCAATCAGTAACGGAATGACTGTTGACGAACTGGCCGGCCAATTATTCCCCTACCTGACCATGGTGGAAGGACTCAAGCTCTGCGCACAGACCTTTAACAAGGATGTGAAACAACTGTCTTGTTGCGCAGGTTGATGCGGGATCAGGAGTAATGCGGGCATACACCCTATCCTGTCTTGCCAGAGATGCCGGTCAACCGTACGTTTCATTTACTGTCTATTTTTTCAATGATCGGGCAGCCATCCTCGCTGGCACGGCAGAGGTTCAGTAACAGCTGCAACTCTTTCCTCAGTGTATCCAGTTCGTTAACCCGCTCTTCAACCTCTGCCAGCTTGTCTGATGCCAGTTGACGCACCTCGTCACGGGCGTGTTGGGGGTTTTCACGCATTTTCAGGAGATCGCCAATCTCTGCCAGGCTGAAATTCATTTTCTGGGCACGTTGAATGAACCTTAAACGTGAGATATCGCGCTCTTCGTATTGTCGGATACCCGATACGCTCCGCGATACCCGGGGCAAAAGACCGATCTTTTCGTAATACCGTAAAGTATCCGCGCTCAAGCCCGTGAGATTTGTAATATCACCAATACGATACAGTTTCATAGCGCCTCAATATTTTATGATAAACAGGTATTCGTTGAGCAGATAAAGCCCGGTCAGAATCAGCGTCACGCCCGCAAGGATTTCAAGCGCCTTCTGGTGTTGCGAAAGTAGCCGCAACTTGATCCAGCCCGGCCAGATAAGACCGAGAACAATCAGCAAGGGACCCAGGAACAGACCCCACTCTCTTCCCATTACGTGCTGTACCCACTCACCGCCCAGTGCGGCCGTCACGCCGAGCATGGCATGCGTCACAATCATGCCCGCCACGAATGCACCCCCCATCAAGACGGCACGGCGTTCTTCATGGGCTTTGGTCACATAGGCGAGCATCACCGGGATAGAGGCAAAAGACACCGGGTTAAAACTGAAAATGAACCCCGCCAGAAAGCCAAGACCGATACCGCCCAACTGGCGTGCTGGAGCGTTGCCTTGAGCATTTCTGTATCGATGCCCAACGATGGTACGAGCAGATACAAGGCGGCACCAAACAACAGGACGGCTGTCAAGTAGGGACTACCCTGGGCGGCGCGGTTAAGTAACTCACGGCCATCCTCGTGTAAACCGAGCCAGGCGGAGACAACCATGGGCAGTGTAAACAGGCTACCGAACAGCAGACCCGCCAACGCGGCAAACGTAACCGAATCCAGGGTGGCCGCGATACCGGCGACCACTGCAAACAACGGAATCGTGCATGCCGGCAAGGTCATCCCGAGTTGTGCCGCGAACGGCAGCGACTTTCCCGCCGGCAATATGTGAAAAATGCCAGGTGGGGTATGGGGATGTACATAAAGCGCGAGACAATGTAGACAATCGCAATGGCGCTCAGAATGATGCTGGGCAAGTAGGCTCCCCAAACCGGTGGCTCTGTTGCCAGCACGATGACGACGAACAAGGCGACCAGCAGGGCCACGCGGGTCAGCCAGACCGTCAAGAGATTCTGGCAACAGTGACGCACCGCCTGTTGGTGCGCACGCACGGAAAACAGCGTATGGGTCGCGATCGTACAAGGCTCAAAAAATACCAGCAACCCCAGCAAGGTGGCACTGGTAAGCAGCAAGGCTGTCATGCCTGATCTCGCCTGGCCTCAATTCCAGGCCGGTTTTCCAACGCTGCACATAATTTACGCACTGATGGTAATCCGGAGAACACCAGTTCACCATTGATCGCAATGGCCGGTGTTGAAAGGACACCCAGTTCAACTGCGTAGTCCAGTTCATCCAGGATGTTGACCTCACGCCAATCAATTTGATCTTCGCCCAGTTCATCGACAAGTTTGCGCAGCGCCTCCTTTGCATGCCCGCACTTGCTGCAACCGGGGGAAGAAAAGACTTCGACTTTAATGCTCATGAATCTTTCACCTTTGCGCCACAAACTCTTCACAAATTCAGTATGGCACCTGGAGTCGACTCCAGGTCAACAACTATTTTTAATCGTCTAAATAACGGTTTTTGTGCAGCGACTCAAAGAAGCCCCGCGTGGAAGCAGTCAATGATTACTGATGTAGGTATAACCCTGCATTTGCATTTTTATGAGCTGGAGAATACCCGCTGGAACCACCTCCATATCTGGATACAAGTCATCCGCGCTGACTTTTAGTGCGTGCAATGAGTTGTTACAGACTTTGAATTCGACGCCGGCCTCGTGTAGCGAATCGAACATCGGGCCGTAGCCACTGTAGACCTCACTGAACGGCGTCGCGGACAGAACCGCCTTCCCATATAAGACAACCTGAATGTGGTAAGGGATTTTCCGGGGCTTGAGATACTTGATCGTATAGGCCGCATTGATGAGGGATTCCTTGAGTTGGGCGCCGGGGTCCGACACGCCGAAAACGACCCTGACTGGATTATGCGTTTCGAAAAACCCGTCATAGGACATCCCGGGTGGTACGGGAACATCCGGTATCCCGGGAAATTTGATACTGCTCGCATTTTTGTCCTGCGCAACTGCTGTGCCACCCCACATACTGATCGCTATCAATATTACCGCCAATAACCTGTTCACACATTTCCCTGGCCTCTTCGCCATAGCATTTTCCTCGCGGCCACTGTTCTGCTTCATCTGAGTCACTACATATATAACTGAAGGTGAATCGACTCGGTATCCGACGGTCTAAAGCGCACCTTCATGACCTGTTGCCGCCCCATGAGGACAGGCTTCAGTAAATTACCTTCGAGCAACCCGGGTGCCTCGATGACCAGACGTGACGGGCTGCCGGCGGCGATATTTCCAACCGCCTCGAACACAGCTTCAAACCGGTCCGTGTCCAGACTGTCGAGTCTCATGTCCAGAATCAGTGAGAGTTCCTGCGGCGATTGGCCATTGGTCGGCGGCAACTCGATTTCACTGAGCTTATCGAGCCTGAAGCCGGACTCTGTGAATACCGCTTCGAGCGACTGTTGGGAAACCTGCTTTGTCGCCTTGAAGCCGACACGGCCACTTTTCAGATCGACGTTTACCGATTCGGCGTCGACTCCAGGCAAGGAGCCGATATTTTTACTCACACTGTAGGCACAAAACGCACAAACCATGCCCTCAACGTGCGCCTGATAATTGAACTCTTTAGCCCATCCATTCACGCTCCAGACAACAAGCGTCAGCATTATCAATAAACCTCGTAGCATAGTGACTCTCCAATGGTTAAATGGTTTATGGCTTCGGTTGCCATTTCTGAATGCGGTTATTGGCGAAGTCGGCCACAAAAACAGTGCCGTCGCGCGCTACCGCTACAGCAATCACCTTTTCGAATTGGCCTGGCCCCGTGCCTTTACTACCGAAGGTGGATAGAAAAGTACCGTCGGGTGAAAATTTCTGCACCCGATTATTGTAGAAGTCGGCCACAAAGACGTTGCCACTCGAATCGAGCGTGATCCGCGTAACCGTGGCAAACCAGCCATTGAAGGGGCCGAAGATATTCATACCGAAAGGCCCACCCCACTTGCGCACAAACCGGCCTTCCGGGCTGAACACCTGAACCCGGTCGTTATAGCCGTCCGCCACGTACAGGGTTCCGTCGTCCGCGAGCGCTACATCGGTCGGGTAATTGAACTCACCCGCGCGGATACCGACCTTGCCGGTATGACCCCACTGCCTGACAAAAGACCCGTCGGCATGCAGCTGCTGAATACGCTGGCCATAGAAATCGGCGACATACAGGTCGCCATTGCCAGCCACCGCCACGCCGCCCGGCGCGTTGAACTCACCGGGATCCTTGCCTGACTTGCCGATACTTCGATGCGGCGCACCATCCAGACCGAACACCTGAATACGGTCGTTCCAGTAGTCCGCCACATATAACTCATCGCCATCAATACGCAGGTTCATGGGGCGGCCCAGTCGCCCTGGCCCGTCACCTTTGGTGCCGAACTGACGTTTGAAGTGTCCGTCGAAATCGAATACCTGGATGCGGGCATTGCGTGCATCACTGACGAAGACTTCGGTAGCCGTTACCGCGATCCCGGTCGGATCATGGAACTGACCGGGCGCGTTGCCCGGTTCCCCCCAGGTCGACACAAACTCATAGCCGACTTCCCGTGCCGAGGGTATCCATACCAGCCAGACAATCACTGCCAGTCCCAATAGCACAACGGTGACCCCGCCCAGTGCTTTTAAAATCCTTTTGCCCATGATTATCACCTTCTCCCGACTCACTCAGAAATTGAAGCGGACACTGACCCGCGCGATGTAGTCGTTTTCCAGGGCATCGCCGTTGAGGTTTTGTACCACGGGAACCTGTATGGCTGTCTCGGCGATCCAGCGTCGGGTGACATATTGGATACCCGGCGTCAGAAACAGCCGGGTGCCGCCGGAATCGGGGTTTGACTGGCTGTTGACCTGGTTCTTCTGTTGATAAATCAGGTTGGCCTCGATGACGCCGTAGAAAAATGCGGGGACACCCCCGCCCAGCGTTCGTGGCCACAACCGATACTGCAGGGAACCGTCGAGCCGTGCCACATCACCGGCCTCAAAATTGTTGGCTTCGTTATTGATCTGATAGCTGATCTGACCGTCAATCTGATAGTCCAGTGTCTGATACGTGCTCACTACACCGAGTAACGGATCCCATGAACCTGAACCGACCTGAACGCTTGGAGGTAACACGCCCGTCGCATCGCGCTTGTCATCATCGCCCGTGGGCGCCTTGATACCGGCAAACGGGGCGATGCGGAAATTACGTCCGGGTTGATCGCGCTGCACCACTGTGTAGCGGCCAAATACCGTAAGGTCGCCGAATCCACTGGCGCTGCGTTTTATACGCTGCCCTGCGACCGTCAACTTCAGTTCATTATCGCGGTAAGGCAGCACACCAAACAGCGCAAGCTTGCCGTTGACACCGTAACCGAGTACCGACACCGCCGCTTTGGCGGTGCGGTCCCGATTCAGGCTGATTGGATCGTCGCTAGACCGGTTAATAATGAACTGTTCGCGTACCAGGAACTCATTTTTTGCGACAGGTAACGCTGTATTGAACGTAATCGGCGCGCTCCAGGCGCTCCCCGTGCCAATCACCACACTTCCTGTCATTAAGGCAACGAGGGTGGAAACTCCATGGAGGGTCAGGCGGCCGCAATCTGGATTCATGGTGGTTCTCATTTGCTGCGTCGAGAAAAAGCACGCAGGGTAAAGCCTGCATCCTTGACCTTCTTGCGTGCGAGATCTTCAGCGAGAGGGGCACCTTCAGCCATGATCACAATGACCTCGCCCGTCTTGATATTCACCTGGGTGTCGTCAACCCCTTCGATGGAACTCAATTTCTTCTCGATGCCATAGGCACAGAACGGACAGGCCAGACCATCCACCTGAAGCGCGTATGATGGCCCTGATGCCTGAGCGGTGGGTATCAGCAACAGCAACATTAGAGCAGCGATACTATGACGGATTATTTTCATTGCAGGATTCTCCTTTCCACGATTTCAGAGACCCAGCCAGATTCGCAACGGTAAAGCGAGGAACGCGGCAAAGAAACCGATACACCAGATGACAACGGAAGACCCGTAAAGTCGCCGATTCCACGTTTGGGTCGTATTGCACACTTGGCCCAGTTCAGGATCAGTCGGGCAGGCTCTTCCAGGCCGGTACATAAGCCAACCGGACAAGGCCAGCATCGCGCCCGAGAACGCGAATACCCAGGCCTTGTGCAGACTGAGTGTGATCAGCAGCGGGAAACTGCTGGTCAGCGCGGCTACCGTGGCCCCAAAACCCAGCGATACAAAAATGATGGGCAACGCACAGCAGATCAGTGTGCCGGTAGAAGCAAACAGTGTCAGCCAGGTGGTTCGCGATGCCGGGTTGCCCCGAGTTGTCGTTTCATTCATGTTTCGCACTCTCATCAAGCGACTTCTCAGTCATGCTGCGGTAGGTAAAGCCAGCGTCCTGAAACAGCGTTTTCATCTGCGGCTCGGTTAAGCTGGTGCCTTCGGCCACGTCCACGATCACCAGCCCTGCGTTGAGATCGACATCGATCTTCCCGACACCTTCAATTTCTTTCAGCTTCTTTTCAATTCCGTAGGCGCAATAGGGACAGGCCAGACCATCGACGCGCATCCGGTACTCGGTACCGGCTGCAACCGTCACGGCGCTCCAAATCATACTCAACATAACGGCTGCCATTACTTTTTTCATAGTCCTACCTCCATTTCGATTTAAACTTAAACAACGTTCACAAATGCCATTCCAGAATCAGCCGGGTGCGGTAGTCGCTATTGTCCTGGCGACCGTGCAAATTGCTGACGATCGGAATCTGCACACCGGCCTTGATGGCGAAGTTACGCTTGGTCCAGAAGATGCCGGGCGACACAAACAGCTCCGTTCCGCCAGTATTGGGCAGGTTCGAGCCTCTGAATTCAGCGCGTCGTCCGT
>DRKQ01000081.1 GCA_011051685.1 Gammaproteobacteria bacterium | reverse complement strand
TATGGCGGCATGCGCTTTTTCGAGCGCGCGGAGATCAAGGACGCCCTGGCCTATCTGCGGCTCATCGCCAATCGCCACGACGACGCGGCCTTCGAGCGGGTGGTGAATACACCCACCCGTGGCATCGGCGACAAGACCGTCGGCGCGGCGCGCGACTACGCCCGGGAGCATAGTGTCGCCCTGTGGCAGGCCGCCGAGACTCTGGTGGAGCAAAAGCGGTTGCCCGCCCGCGCTACCACGATGCTGGGCGCCTTCCTCGAACTGATCACCCGGCTGGACAGTGATACCGACGGCATGGATCTCTACGAGCAGCTGGAACACGTGCTGCACCACAGCACCCTGCTCGACCACTACAAAAAGGATCGCGGCGAAAAGGGTCAGGCGCGGGTGGAGAATCTGGAAGAACTGGTCAACGCCGCGCGCTATTTTGAGAAAGAGGAAACCCCGGAAGACGAGGAAGAAATGGATGACCTGTCCGCCTTCCTCGCCCACGCCGCGCTGGAGGCCGGCGACCAGCAGACCGATGGCTCACAGGATGGCGTGCAGCTGATGACCCTGCACTCCGCCAAGGGGCTGGAGTTTCCGCAGGTGTTTCTCGCCGGGGTGGAGGAAGGCCTGTTCCCGCATCAGATGTCGCTGGACGAGCCGGGCCGCCTCGCCGAGGAGCGTCGCCTGTGTTATGTGGGCATTACCCGCGCCCGCCAGCGTCTGTTCCTGACCCACGCCGAGACGCGCCGCTTGTACGGCAGCGAAACCTACCCCCACCGTTCGCGTTTCATCAACGAGATTCCCGCCGAGTTGATGGAAGAGGTGCGCATGGGGGGCAGCGTCAGCTACCCTGCGGCGAACAGTGGCGGTTTTGCCGCGGTGGAAGAGCCCGGCGTCGGCGGCATGAGCCTCGGCCAGCGCGTGGTACACGCCAAGTTCGGTAATGGCATCGTGCTGAATCTGGAGGGCCAGGGCGCGCAGGCACGGGTGCAGGTGAATTTTGAACGCCTCGGCAGCAAGTGGCTGATGCTGGAATACGCCAATCTGCAGGTGGTTTAGACTGATCTTAGCCCTTCTTCCTGGAGGGGGTGGGAGTTATTAAGGGTCTCAAAAGTCGTTTAACAGGCAACGGTGGGCATTCACCACCTTGGGAATGCTCAAAAGGTGCAGTGACTGACCGCGAGTCATCCCATGGCGACTCATACAATGAGAAATGTGGGAGCCAATAAGAAACTTTGTGGGAGCGCCTTTCCAGGCGCGACTCGCGCCTGGAAAGGCGCTCCCACAAGGGGAAACAACCCTATAGCAATTATTTTGAGATGATTAATAAAAGATAACAAGGGAAACAATATGTTACGCCACAAACTGATTATGCTTCTGTCACTGTTTGCCGCACTGGCACTTAGTGCCTGCGGCCAAGGGAACACACCGAGCGTTACCAAAGCAGTGGCCAAACCCGCGCAAACCTATAATTGGAAACTGGTCACCACCTGGCCGCCCAACTTTCCCATCTTTCAGGAAGGGGTGGAGCGTTTCGCCAGGGACGTGAAGACCATGAGCAATGGCCGGCTCAACATCAAGGTCTACGCCGGGGGTGAACTGGTGCCGCCGCTGCAGGCCTTCGATGCCGTCTCCCAGGGCACGGTGGAGATGAGCCACGGCGCGGCCTATTACTGGGCAGGGAAGATTCCCGCCGGGCAGTTTTTCACCGCCGTGCCCTTCGGCCTCAATGCCCAGGGCATGAATGCCTGGCTCTACGCCGGCGGCGGACTGGAATTGTGGCGCGAGCTGTACAAGCCCTACAACCTGGTGCCCTTCCCCATGGGCAACACCGGCGTGCAGATGGGTGGCTGGTTCAATAAAAAGATCGATTCCATCGCCGACCTCAAGGGCCTGAAGATGCGCATCCCCGGTCTCGGCGGCAAGGTGTTCGCCAAGGCCGGCGGTACGCCGGTGCTCATGGCTGGCGGCGAGATCTACACGGCGCTGGACCGCGGCACCATCGACGCCACCGAATGGGTGGGTCCCTTCCACGACGAGCGCCTCGGTCTGTACCGCGCCGCCAAGTACTATTATTATCCTGGCTGGCAGGAGCCCGGCCCGGTGTTGGAACTGAATGTCAATGCCAAGGCCTGGGCCAGCCTCTCGCCGGACCTGCAAAAGGCTATCGAGAATGCGGCGGCCGCCTCCAATGGCTGGATGCTGGCGCAATTCGAGGCGAAAAATCTCGAGGCCCTTGCAAAACTGAAAAATGAACACCATGTACAGGTCTACCCATTCCCTGATGATGTCATCGCAGAGTTGCGTAAACTGTCCAGAGAGGTATTGGAAGAAGAGGCGGCCAAGGACGTGGATTTCAAACGCATCTACGAGGCCTACAAGACCTTCGCGGCCAACAACGACAGCTGGAACGAACTTTCCGAGGCGGCCTACGCCAAGGCGCGTAAGCAGTAGTCCCTGTATATTTCACACTTACACTCATTTAATGGTATTCAAAAAAGTTTCAACATACGTCACGGGTATTCGCTGTCTTACGAAAGAGCTGGAAGGCTGGCGAATGAATGTGCAACAGTGCAATACACACTGGTTGTGGCGACAAGTCCTGTGGGAGCGTTTCAGCCGTGATTCGCGCCTGGAAAGGCGCTCCCACAGGTAACAGGTAGATGTAGATGATAACGCTACAGCCTTGAGACAATTAATCACTCACCCACCCACTAAAAACCAAAGGATCAACATGACCATTGCAGACAACAAGGTAGTCACCTTGAACTACACACTTACCGATGACGAAGGCACCGTTATCGACAAATCTGACGACGGCAGCTTTCAGTATCTGCATGGCGCCAGCAATATCATTCCCGGCCTGGAGAATGCCCTCAGCGGCAAGGCGGAAGGTGACGAACTGAAAGTCACTGTATCTCCGGAAGAAGGTTACGGCGAGCGCGACGACGCACGCAAGGAAACCGTGCCGCGGGAGATGTTTCCTGCCGACACCGAGATCGAACCGGGTATGCAGTTTCATGCCGAAGGCCCCCAGGGCCAGATGATCACCGTCACTGTGGTGGAAGTGAATGACGATACCGTCACCGTGGACGGCAATCACCCCCTGGCCGGTGTGCAGCTCAATTTCGATGTGCAGGTGGTGGGGGTACGCGATGCCTCCGCCGAAGAGCTGGAGCATGGCCATGTCCATGGGCCGGAGGGGCATCAGCACTGATTGTCTGTGTTGTTTTGCCGTAAATAAAAAAGGCCTGCAATTGCAGGCCTTTTTTGTTGCAGTTAGCTAAAGATGTTAATTCAAGGTCGAAACCGTGGGATCGAACTCCACAATTCGGGACCCGGTATCACGAGAGAAAACATATTTTACCATTCCGTCGTTTGGGCAATGCCATGAAATGATCTGTCGATCACCCCCCATGTCCTGGGCAGTGCGATGTCTTAAGATTTTGAGACAGCCGGTATAAGTCACACCCTTTACCGTTATGTCTTCAATGGCTAACAGGCTGCGACTATCAACCCCATAACTAACTCTATTTGAAGCACCGCCACCGATAACATCCACTGTGGAAATGGTTGAAGCCGTTGCCCAGTTCATGCCGAGACCCATGGCGTTATTGAGCAATACAAATCCCGGGCTGATGGTCCTTGTATTGTTCAGCGTTGTGGTATCGGTTTCGTAGGTGTCAAGTTGATCAAACGTGAGATCACCGGCGGTGTCGTAGGTATAGGTCAATACCTGATGTCTTACCACAGAGCCCGCCAGTGTGCGCTGCCGGGTGATGCTGAGTGTGCCGGTGGTAGCCGTTGCAGGCGTGCGAACCAATGTCTGCGTTTCCTTATCCCAGCCAGTTGCTCCCGTGGAATGCACGACGTCAAATACCTTAACGCTCCACTTTACACCGGCTCCGAAACCGGCCCAGGACTGAAAGGTGACGCCCGTGCCATTTGCACCGGCGGGTCCCTGCGGGCCGGTGGGACCGGCAGGGCCAACGGGCCCCGTCATGCCCGTTGCCCCCATTGGCCCCTGTGGACCTGTTGCCCCATCCTGTCCATTCGCGCCAGCAGGTCCCTGTGGTCCCGTCGGCCCCTGCATCCCCATGGCGCCATCGGTGCCGTTGGTTCCAGCTAGTCCCTGCGGCCCCTGCGGCCCCTGTGGTCCGGGAGTCAGGCTGATGTTATCAATGCGGTCATTCAGGAAGGTGAAGTTGTGATTCACTGCATCGGCATCGGCGACTTGACCGTTGCTGAATGTGTTTAGGCCTGCGGCCTGTGCAGTACCGATGGTCATTGCCAAACATGCGGCGCTAATTGCCATCCCTAACGTT
>DRKQ01000080.1 GCA_011051685.1 Gammaproteobacteria bacterium | reverse complement strand
TTCACTGCCTGGGGGACGCTGCTGGGGCGTGGACTTGTGGTGGTGAGGCTTTTATCCTGTGATTCCATGAAGGGGGCGCGATGATTTCCCCATTTTCTCCAAGCAGGCGACGATTTATGCAAGTGCTGTCTCAACTGGTCGCGGCCATTTCCCTGGGCGAGGCCGCCCCAGCCACGGCCGCAGGTGGTGAAAGCCCCGGCAAAGACCAGCCCCGCATCGGTCTGGCCCTGGGGGGTGGAGGTGCCAAGGGCCTGGCGCACATCCTCATGCTGGAGGTGTTCGACGAGCTGGGCATTCGCCCGGCGAAGATCGTCGGCAGCAGCATCGGCTCCATCATAGGCGCCATGTATGCCTCTGGGCTGAGCGCCAAAGAAATCCGTGCCATCGTCGATCGTCTCACCCTCAATCACTTGGAAAGTCTCTCCCCCCGTGAGCTGCTGAGCGGTGACGCCCTGCGCTGGATCGAGTTCATCGACCCCGCCGTGGGACGGGGCGGACTCATCGACGGTGAAGCCTTTATTGAGTTTCTTAACGAGACCATCAAGCGCACCCGTTTCGAGGAGCTGGCCATTCCCCTGGGGGTGGTAACTGCTGAATTCTGGACGCGCCGTCAGGTGGTGTTCGAGAAGGGGGCATTGTTACCTGCCATCCAGGCCAGCATGGCGGTGCCCGGGGTGTTTACCGCGGTGGAGATTGAAGATCGCTATTATGTGGATGGGGGCATGGTGAATCCGGTGCCCTATGATTTGTTGGTGAATGATTGCGATATCAGTGTGGCCATTAATGTGATCGGAGATGCGGACAAGCCGCCGTCGACCCAGCCAAGTTATTTCGAGCAGATCTTCGGCTCCATTCACATCATGCAACAGGCCATCCTGAACGAAAAACGGCAACGCATCCCGCCCAGTATCTACATTGCGCCGGATCTCAAGGGCTTTCGCATCGTGGATTTTTTCCGCGCCAAGGAAATCTTCGCCCAGGCCGAACCCGCCAAGGCGCAGCTCAAGCGCGAGCTGGAGCGCGTGCTGGCCTGAGTCGCTCAGTCCTTCGTGGGGCTGTCTATTTCCAGTGAGTCCCAGATGGCGTCGACGCGCTGCTTGACCTCGGCGTCCATGGTGATGGGGATGCCCCACTCGCGCGTGGTCTCGCCGGGCCACTTGTTGGTGGCGTCGAAGCCCATCTTCGAGCCCAGCCCGGACACCGGCGAGGCGAAGTCCAAGTAGTCGATGGGGGTGTTGTCGATGATGGTGGTGTCGCGCGCCGGATCCATGCGCGTGGTCATGGCCCAGATCACGTCCTGCCAGTTGCGCACGTCCACGTCGTCGTCGCACACCACCACGAACTTGGTGTACATGAACTGGCGCAGGAAGGACCACACGCCGAGCATCACCCGCTTGGCGTGGCCGGGGTATTGTTTCTTCATGCTCACGCAGGCCCAGCGGTAGGAACAGCCCTCGGGTGGCAGGTAGAAGTCGACGATCTCCGGGAACTGCTTTTGCAGGATGGGCACGAACACCTCGTTCAGCGCCACGCCCAACACCGCGGGCTCGTCCGGCGGCCGGCCGGTGTAGGTGCTGTGATAGATGGGCTCGCGGCGCCGGGTGATGCGCTCGATGGTGAACACCGGGAACCTGTCCACTTCGTTGTAGTAGCCGGTGTGGTCGCCAAACGGCCCCTCGTCGGCGAGCACGCCGGCCTCGAGATATCCCTCCAGCACGAACTCCGCGCTGGCGGGCACCTGTAAATCACTGCCCTTGCATTGTACCACCTCGGTCTTTGAACCGCGCAGCAGGCCGGCGAAGGCGTATTCGGACAGCGAATCGGGCACCGGCGTCACCGCGGCGAGGATGGTGGCCGGGTCGGCGCCCAGGGCCACGGCCACCGGGAAGCGCTCGCCGGGATGTTGCTCGCACCAGTCGCGAAAATCCAGCGCGCCGCCGCGGTGGGCCAGCCAGCGCATGATGACTTTATTATTGCCGATGACCTGCTGGCGGTAGATGCCCAGATTTTGTCTTTCTTTATTTGGGCCTTTGGTCACCACCAGCCCCCAGGTGATCAGCGGGCCGGCGTCGCCGGGCCAGCAGGTCTGGATGGGTAGCGCGCCCAAATCCACGGCATCGCCCTCGATCACCACCTCCTGACAGGCGGCCTTTTTCACCACCTTGGGCGCCATGTTCAGCACCTGTTTGAACACCGGTAGCTTGTCCCAGGCGTCCTTCATGCCCTTGGGCGGCTCCGGTTCCTTGAGCATGGCCAGCAGCTTGCCGATCTCGCGCAGGGCCTCGACCGAGTCCTCGCCCATGCCCAGGGCCACGCGCTCCGGGGTGCCGAACAGGTTGCCCAGCACCGGGATGTCCGAGCCCTTGACGTTTTCGAACAGCAGCGCCGGCCCGCCGGCCCGCAGGGTGCGGTCGCAGATCTCGGTCATCTCCAGGTAGGGGTCGATCGCCTGGCGGATGCGCTTGAGCTGTCCGCGCTGTTCCAGTCGGGCGATGAAGTCTCTTAAGTCTTGATATTTCATTGGATAGGCTGGTTTTTGAGTCGCCCAAGCATAGCAGAAACAAGGGGCGGGGCGCTGTCACAGAATGGTCATGTGTTGGCCATAAGGTGGCAACATTGCGGGCCTAGGATGGCCTCGTGCCGAACGGGCTCCGTGGTTGTTGAGAAAAAGGGGGGACGAGCCGTATTTTCATCAAAGAATGGCCCAACAAGAACTGTCACCCTGATGGCGGAAAATGGCATGGTGCTGTGGACTTTCGCCTGTCGCGAAGAGGCAGAACGGGTGATCAGCAACTGGCGTGTTGTACAGGGTGACAGCTCCGCCTATCAGCTTGCCGATCAGGCCTCGGAGCTTCGCCGCAGCTTAAGCAATAAGCTGGATCCAAGGCCGGTGGTCAAGAGAGGCTGGGGCATCAGGGGCGATCATCAGCGGTAAACCAGATGCCGTCATGGCCAGGGTCGCCAAAGATGCGGTGGTTAATGAGCGCGCCGTCCGGGTCGTAATCGAACTGCTCCCAGGATGCCAGGCCATCGTCGAGGCTGAACCATTGTCCGTCCTCGCCGTTATCGCCGTAGTGAAGCTTGCGCTGCACCAGTCCGCGGGCGTCATTGACGAAGCGGGTGTAGCGTTCGATGCTGTCGTCCTTGCTGAACCAGCGTCCATCGACACCGGCGCTGCGGTAGTGGATGCGCCGCAGTGGGTGTAGCAGCTCGTCCAGCACAGTGTCGGAATAACCATTGGGGATGTCGTCGTTGGTGAACCAGCGTCCATCGGCCCCGGCTTGTGCATACTGGATGACCCGGGCCTCCACCCCGGCGGGAGTATAGGTGATGACGGCATAACTGCTTTGCACGTCATCCGGGGTAAACCAGCTTAGATCCGCGCCCCAGTCATCAAAAAAGCTGCGCCGCCAGGGCCGGCCCTCGGCGTTGTAGTCGATACGTGTGTAGCCGGTGATATTATTGCCGGTGCTGTTGGTGGTGCGTATCACGCGTCCCTGACTGTCGAGCAGGGAGGTGAATTGTTGGGCGGGGACATCATCCCCGGTAAACCAAATACCATCATCTCCAGCGGCATTGAACAGCGTGCGCTGGCGCAATTCCCCGCTGGTGGTGACAGTCCGCAGCGTGTAGTGGCCCACTTCGTCATCCGCAGTGAGCCACTGGCCGTCCGCGCCCGCACCGCTGAAAAAGACATCCTTGCTGAGGTGGCCAAAGGCATCGTAAGCAAAACTCGATGAGCGACTGGCAATATCGTCGCTGCTGGACCAGCGGCCGTCCGCGCCGGCATCGATGAACACCGTCTCCCGTAGCAGGAAGCCCTGGACGTCACGTTCCTCTTCGGTGTAGGAGGCGATCACGTCATCGCTGCTGAAACAGCGGCCGTCTGCCCCAACGTCGAAGCTGCGTACGGTGCGCAGGGTTTCGCCGCCATCGGGCTTGGCGCTGCGGCTGAGGCTGTGACACAGGGACGGCGTGTCATCGTCGCTGAACCACTGTCCATCGGCACCGGGGGCGCGAAAGATGGCGCGGCGGATAAGCTGCCGGCGGCTGTTGTAGTCGAATTGCCAGTATTGGTCGACGACGTCGTCATCAGTGAACCATTGGCCGTCGCTGCCGGCGTCATTGTAGGAGATGTCACGGATCTCGTTGCCGGCGGTATCGAATACCGACTGCCAGTAGCCGTTGATGGCGCCGTCGGCGGAGCGGCTGACCCGGCGCCCGGGTTTGGCGCGCAGCGGCTCGCGGGTGCGAAATGCCAATTGAATCATGGGCAGCACCGGGCCGTTGTTACTGCGCAGGCCGGTGACGGTGAGGCGGTAGCCCGTGGAGTAGTCCAAAGGCGTGGCGGTGCTGAGCACCAGCGCGTTAGCAGCAGTGTTGAGTGTCTTGTCGAGCACAATGCTACGTGTGCTGGTGGGAGACACAAGCAGCGCGTTGGCCGCGTCCAGTTGCGCAGGGTCGAGGCCGAGGTTGAAACGCAGGGTGAGATTGTCCACGACGCCGATGTTGTTCGCGTTATTGCCCGGGGTGCTGCTGCGCAGTGGAGGGGGATCGTCCGTGTTGGAGCTGTCGCCGCCCCCGCCGCCACAGGCCGTCAGTGCCAGTAATGAGCCGACGCCGAGGAGCCATAAACGTTGTGATGTTCGTTCGCCCACGTTCATTTACATCCGTGTAAAAACTTCTGGCCATCGTGGCAAGCCGACGGGAGGCTGTCAATCAAAGATCGAATTCGGCTACCACCGGGGCATGGTCGGAAGGCCGCTCCAGTCGGCGCGGGGCCTTGTCCACATAACTGGCGGTGCAGCGCGTGGCCATGGCGGGGCTGGCCAGTACCAGGTCGATGCGCATGCCGTGGTTGCGACGAAAGCCGCCGGCGCGGTAATCCCACCAGGAGTAGATGGCTTCCTCCTGCTCGAACTGGCGGAAGGTGTCCACCAGCCCGAGGTCGAGCAGGCCTTGCAGCGCCGCACGTTCCTTTGGGCTGGCGAGGATCTTGTCCTTCCAGCCCACGGGGTCCCACAGGTCGCGGTCATCGGGGGTGATGTTGAAATCGCCCACCACCACGAGATTTTCGTGCTCTTTCATCTGTTGTTTGAGATAGGCTTCCAGTGCCTCCAGCCAGCCCAGCTTGTAGGCGTATTTTTCCGAGCCCACCTCCGAGCCGTTGGGAACGTACAGGTTGAGAAAACGCACATCGCCGCTTTCGGAATGTATCGTGGCGCCCAGCACCCGGCGTTGCGGATCCTCCAGCCCCGGCAGGTCGGTGACGATGTCGGAGGCCTCGGCCTTGCTCAGCAGCGCCACGCCGTTATAGGTTTTCTGGCCGGCGAAATAGGCGTGATAGCCGGCGGAC
>DRKQ01000079.1 GCA_011051685.1 Gammaproteobacteria bacterium | reverse complement strand
TTTTATCTTTCCTCTTGTCTCTTTTATCTGAAGTAATATGGGCCTGGCCAAACGCATTATCCCCTGCCTCGACGTGGACAACGGCCGCGTGGTGAAGGGCGTGCAGTTCGTGGACATCCGTGATGCCGGTGATCCGGTGGAGGTGGCCAAGCGTTACGACAGGGAAGGCGCCGACGAGATTACCTTTCTCGATATCACCGCCAGCGCCCATGATCGCGAGACCATGGTGCACGTGGTGGAAGAAGTGGCCAGCGAGGTGTTCATTCCGCTGACCGTGGGGGGCGGCATTCGCACCGTGGATGACATCCGCCGCATGCTCAACGCCGGGGCCGACAAGGTGGCCATCAACACCGCCGCGGTGTTCAATCCCGAGTTCGTGCGCGAGGCGGCGGAAAAATTCGGCTCCCAGTGCATCGTGGTGGCCATCGATGCCAAGTGCGTGAGTGAAGAGGGCGAACCCAAACGTTGGGAAATCTTCACCCACGGCGGACGCAAGCCCACGGGCATCGACGCCATCGAGTGGGCAAAAAAAATGGTGGATTACGGCGCCGGCGAGATCCTCCTCACCAGCATGGACCGCGACGGCACCAAGATCGGTTTCGATCTGGAACTGACCCGCGCGGTGAGCGATGCGGTGAGTGTGCCGGTGATCGCCTCTGGCGGCGTGGGTGAACTGCAACATCTCACCGAGGGGGTCACCCTGGGCCATGCCGATGCGGTGCTGGCGGCGAGTATTTTTCACTTCGGTGAGCACAGCATCGAAGAGGCCAAGCGGGCCATGGCGGCGGCGGGCGTGGAGGTGCGGTTGTGAGCTTCTTTCGACACCGTGTATTTAACGCAGAGGACGCAGAGGCGCAGAGAACGCAAAGAAAAGAGGTTGTGTCTGGCGAGACAAGTGGTTGCTGTCACAATTCTGTCGGTGACAAAAGGCTTTTAATATTATTTCTCCGCGTCCTTTGCGCCTCTGCGTTCTTTGCGTTTAGAACACAGGACTTAAAACATCCTCAACGCGTTATGCTGCCAAAGGTCACCGCATGAGCAACTGGCTGGACGAGATCAAGTGGGACGCCGACGGCCTGGTGCCGGCCATCGCCCAGGATGCGGCCAGCGGCAAGGTGCTGATGATGGCGTGGATGAATCGCGAGTCTCTGCAGCTGACTGTCGACGAAGGCCGCGCCATTTACTGGTCGCGTTCGCGGCAGAAGCTGTGGCGCAAGGGCGAGGAGTCCGGCCACGTGCAGAAATTGAAAGACCTGCGTTTGGATTGTGACGCCGATGTGCTGCTATTGTTGGTGGAGCAGGTGGGCGGCATCGCCTGCCACACCGGCCGCGAGCGCTGCTTTTACCGCCAGTACCGGGACGGGCAGTGGGTGGAAACGGATGCGGTAATCAAGAACCCGGATGACATTTATGCATGATGTTTCAAGTCAGGACGTGCTGCAACAACTGGCCGAGGTGCTGGAGGCGCGCAAGGGTGCGTCGCCGGACAGTTCCTACGTGGCCGGCCTCTACGCCCAGGGTCTGGATGCGATCCTGAAAAAGATCGGCGAGGAGGCCACGGAGACGGTGATGGCGGCCAAGGATGGCGATGCCGAAAAAATCATTTATGAAACCGCGGACCTGTGGTTTCACAGCCTGGTGTTGCTGGCCCAGCAGGGCCTGGGACCACAGCAGGTGCTGGACGAATTGGCGCGGCGTTTCGGTCTGTCCGGGCTGGAAGAGAAGGCGAGCAGGGGGAAACAATGAGCGATTGTCTGTTTTGCAAGATCGCCGCGGGGGAGATTCCCGCGGACACCGTGTACGAGGACGATCAGGTGATCGTGTTCAAGGACATTCATCCCAAGGCGCCGGTGCATCTGTTGATCGTGCCGCGGGAGCATATCCCCAGCCTCAAGGAAATGGACGCCTCGCACGATGCGCTCATGGCGCACATGATGCGTCTGTTGCCCGGGCTGGCGCAGGAGCAGGGACTGGACAACGGTTTTCGCACCATCATCAATACCGGCCCCGGGGGCGGGCAGGAAATTTTTCATTTACACATTCATCTGCTGGGCGGCGGGCGTTTGCCCGGGTTCGGTTAAACGGAGAATAAAACCATGGGTATCAGTATCTGGCAGTTATTAATCATCCTGGTCATTGTGCTGTTGTTGTTCGGCGCCAAGCGTCTGCGCAACGTGGGTGGCGATCTGGGTTCGGCCATCAAGGGCTTCAAGTCGGCGATGAAGGAAGAGGAAAACAAGCCCGAGGAGCCGGTGCAGATAAAGCAGGATGCCGGTGATGTCATCGAGGGCGAAGTGACCTCCAAGGAAAAAGACAAGGCTTGAGTTGATGGGAGAGCCTGGGGTACGGGGATTTTTCTTTCCTGGTTCCTCGTCACTCGCAACTCGATACTGTATCTATGTTCGACATCGGTTTCATGGAACTGGCCCTGATCGGCGTGGTTGCCCTGGTGGTGATCGGCCCCGAGCGCCTGCCTGGCGTGGCGCGCACCGTGGGCAGATGGATGGGCAGCGCTAAACGCTTCGTGCATTCCGTGCAGGCCGACATCAATCAGGAAGTGAGCAAGGCCGAGGAACTCAAACGCCTGCTGGAAGAGCAGACCAAGATTCAGTCGGTGCACGAAATCCTCGAGCAGACGCCGGTGGAAGAAAATGAGCGCAAGCCGGTGCCCCGCGCAGTGCCTGCAACCAAACCCCATGCCGAGAGTGAGCCGGAGTACGAGCTAAAGGCGATCAGCGACACTCCCGATACACCGCTGGATGAGGCCGCTTCCGGTACGCCTGCAGAGGCCGACGTCAAGGACGTCTCCAGCCACAAGCAATGAGCGATCCGCAGCAATACCCCCCGCCGCCGGAACAACCCCTGGTGCAACACCTGCTGGAGTTGCGCGACCGCCTGTTGCGCGTGGTGGTGGTGATCCTGGTGTTGTTCCTGGGCCTGTTCGCCTTCGCCAACGATCTGTACACCTATCTTGCCGAGCCGCTGCTGCGGCACATGGTGGAAGGCTCCAGCATGATCGCCACCCAGGTGGCCTCGCCCTTTCTGACCCCCTTCAAGCTGGCCCTGGTGTTGTCGGTGTTCATCGCCGTGCCTTACATCCTTTACCAGGCCTGGGGATTCATCGCCCCGGGGCTGTATCAGCACGAGCGCCGGCTGGTGTTCCCGCTGCTGTTTTCCAGCACCGTGTTGTTCTATGCCGGCGCCGCCTTCGCCTATTACGTGGTGTTTCCCCTGGTGTTCGGATTTCTCACCGGCATCGCCCCGGAAGGGGTGGCGGTGATGCCGGATATTACCTATTACCTCGATTTCGCCATCAAGATGTTCTTCGCCTTCGGCCTGGCCTTCGAGGTGCCCATCGCCACCATCCTGGTGGTGTGGAGCGGTATGACCACCGCCGAGGCCCTGGCGGCGAAGCGTCCCTATGTGATCGTCGGCGCCTTCGTGTTCGGCATGTTGCTGACCCCACCCGATGTGATCTCCCAGACCCTGCTGGCGGTGCCCATGTGGGTGCTGTTCGAGCTGGGGTTGATTTTCTCGCGTTTCTACGCCCGTCCCAGGACGACGGAAGAGGATGAGGAAAACAGTATCGGCGGGGGCGCGGCGGCCGCGGCCGCCCCCACGGGACGGGTGGAACCCACGTTCGCCACCCCGCAGCCCCCCCCGGAACACGGCGATGAGGACGAGCCGGACGGAGCAGACTATGGCGATGAATATGCCGACGCCAATGATTCCGGCCATGGTGAATATGAGCCCCTCACCGAGGAGGAAATGGATGCCGAGCTGGATCGCCTGGAGGCCGAAGAGGCGGCCGCCGAGGAGGCAGAGAGACGGGACGCCGGTGATGGTGGGCAGACCGGGGACAAGCAGTCACGGGACGATTCCCCGGACAAGCCCGGATAATTGACCCGCGAGGCGCACCAGGCCGCGGCACTCGGGTATAATCAACCCATTTTGAGAGAGTCAGGTGCAAACCGAGGAAACCGATATGGCAAGAATGGTGCAGTGTGTAGTGACGAATCAGCAGGGTGAAGGCCTGGAGAGCGTGCCCCATCCCGGGGTGTTGGGTCAGCGCATTTATGAGAATGTGTCACAGGAAGGCTGGAACCAATGGCTGGAGCGCCTGACCATGATCATCAACGAGAACGGTCTGTCCACCGCCGACCCCGCGAGCCTCGACGTCATCGAACAACACATGCTGGGTTTCTTTTTCAAGGAAGGTGAGATGGGTAATCTGCCGGAAGGCTTCAAGCCACCGGGGGCAAAGAAATAGCCTGGCCGGCGAATTAACGCGACGCGCTTCGGCGCGTTTTTTTATGCCCGCCTTTCGCGCCAAGGGACAAAAGCGAGAAATGGTATTTGTTGGGACAATTTCGGGTAACAAGTCATCGAAAAAAAAGGGTCGAGGCTTTATGGTATCCGCGCATCGACAATCTCATGGAGAGAGACGTCTCAGACTTTGATAGGCGATGCATGTCAATCAACATAATTTAAGGAGAAATTATCATGGCAAGTATCAGCAGCTTGAATCTGCGACTGATCAGTCACGATCACAATCGCAAAACCGCTACCCTCACGGTGTCCTATCGCGCCGTGCTGACCAGCGTGGAACGTAACATGACCGGTCTGCGCTTTCGTGAAGTCATCCAGTTGTGGGGGGCGGACAGCCCCGATGCGGATGATTACCTGTACACCTTTCCCACTAGCGCGTTTTCCGTGGAAAGCGATGGCGTGGTGAATCGGGAACGCACGGTTACCCTGAGTGACGATATCCTCGATGAGGACGGCTTCCCCCGTCCCACCGACGAGGTGTACGCCAAGGTGCGGATCACACCGCTGCTACCATCGGGCAGTGTGCGTAACAGCAATCAAATCGAGCACCGTTTCTGATTGTTGGAAGTACCGGTGCGGCAATGATTGCACCGTTTCGGCGGGCACAACGTGCG
>DRKQ01000078.1 GCA_011051685.1 Gammaproteobacteria bacterium | reverse complement strand
GGTGGTGCCGATCGGGCAGATAGCCCCGTTTCACGGGTAGCGGAGCCCCCGTTGGATCACCATGGCAACCGAGGCAGGCCTCCCAGGTGAGGTCGTTCATCACCACGTCGGGAAAGCCGATGCTCTGATTGACGGGAGGGGGCGGTACGTTGGCCATGGAGACACCGGCGAACGACAGGGCCAGCGCGGCCAAGAGGAAATGGAACCGTTTGTTCATAGAAAAAACCCCGCGAGATGCGGCAATACGATGGCGGACAGCCTTCCCAAATATCTTTGAGGAGACCTCTCTCCGACCCGCTGGGTCAATTGCCAGTAACTACAATATAGTCCCTATCGGCACACAAGGGCGGAAGGCTGAAGGATTGTCAAAGATTTTTCAAACTTCTCCGGCTCTACTGAGTTGCCTCTCGATATTCTGAATACACACGGGTTATGGAGCAAAAGCGATTGGGGCGCCCCGGATACTCCAACAACCATTGCCTGCGAGCTGCACCTTGTTCCGGCCCGTGCTTGAAACCCTGATGCGACACATATCGTTGTCGGGTCAATGACCTCTCTACTTGTAACCGGGTCAATTGTCGGCCGGTTCGCGAGTACGCCCGACACGCTTCAATCTGATATGAAGTGCCGCCTTGGCCATCAGGTGTGCACTGATAGGGGCGGTAATGAACAAGAACAACGTTATCAACACCTCGTGCAGGCTGATATCACTGGTTGTGAAGCTGAAATAAAGCACCGAAGCGATCAGTATGGCTCCCACCCCCAGGGTGGTTGCTTTGGTCGGTCCATGCAGCCGCATGAAAAAGTCAGGCAATTTATACAGGCCTATGGATCCCACCAGGGTAAAAAAAGCGCCAATAACGATCAAAGCGGACAGGATCCATTCAAGCATCGGTTTGTTCTTCCTTCTGAAGCTGCAATTCCCAGTGGGTTGTAGCGTCTCACGGATTCAACCCGTTACGTTGGTGGCAAACCTGTTTTCTTCCAGCCTGTTCAACTACCCGTTTGGACAGAAGCCGCAGCGGGATCACTCCATAATGTCGCCGCGAAGCAGGTATTTGCTGAAGGCGACAGTGCCCACGAAGCCCATCACTGCGATCAAGAGGGCGGCCTCGAAGTAAAGACTGCTTCCAAAATGGAGCCCTGCAAGTATCAACAGTGCGATCGCATTTATGTAGAGTGTATCGAGCGCCAATATACGGTCGGGCACATCCGGTCCTATGGCCAAACGTATAAAACTCAGCAGTAACGCCAGGATGACCAGAGAGAAAGCTATCAGTAGGGCGGTTGCTAGCACTCTGTAAATACCTCTTTCAGCGGAGCCTCATAACGCTCCTTGATCTGCTTGACCATGGCCGGGATGTCTTCGACATGAAGCGCATGCACCAGCAGACGGGTTCTGTCTTCCGTCAGATCACAAGAGACGGTTCCCGGAGTAAGTGAGATCGTGTTTGCCAGTATGCTGATTCCCACCGGGGTCTGAATATCCAGTTCCACGTAGAAAAAGCCGGGCTTCAGTTTTCCGCTTCTTCCCAAGATCAGCTTAGCCACGGTTACATTGGCGACCAGAATGTCCCACAACACGATCCCCAAGAATCTGAGCAGTATCAGTGGCGCCCTTATACAAACCTTTTCCTCCCAGAAACCGGATGTCAACAAGGAGATGGAGAATGCCAGAATGAAACCCAGCACGAGATGTCCTGGCGCCACTGTATCGTGCAGCAACAACCAAACGCCCCAGAGGACCAAGGTGAGCACAGGATGGGGAAAAAACTTCTTCACCGGCTCTCTCATTCTTCAATCGACTGGTTGACTGCGGGAGCAGACAGCACCGCTTCAATGTAAGCCGTTCCGTTGAGAAGCTGATCGGCAGCCGATGCCGTAAATGCCGTGACGGGCTGCGCGCAGATCACCAGTACCGGGCTGACCAGAAACAACCCGATTACCGCCAAGAAGGCATAGCGGTTCAGCGGCTCGCCGGCCGTGACGGCCGGTGAAGGGTTTTCCGGCAGCGTACGGTAAAAGATGGTTGAGCCGGTGCGCGCCATGGCAACGATGGTAAGCAGCCCCCCACCCAGCAGTACGGCAAAAACCCACACAACCCATTCGTGCTGCAGGGCGGCGTTCAGGATGAGCACCTTGCCAAAAAAGCCGGACAATGGAGGCATTCCAGTGATGGCGACGGCGCCAAACATAAACACAGCTCCAACGAGGGCTGCATCCGGAAACTCGGGCGCGCTTTCGAAACGGTCTTCAAATGCGCCGCGCCCTTTTAATATAACATCCGCCAGCAAAAACATTGCGCCCGCAATCAGCGTTGAGTGAATCAAGTAGTAAAGCGTGGCACTCAAGGCCGATGAACCATTCAGGCCAACACCGATCAACAGCGTGGCAACCGAGGCCAGAACCAGGTAGGCAATCTGCCCCCGCAGGTTGCGGGCCGCCATGACCCCCAAGGCGGCGAATGTCAGCGTCATCAGGCCGAGGCCCAGCACCCAGGGCATGTAATAGTAGGCCAGTTCACCCGCCCCGGACCCGAAAATGGTCCCATGCACCCGGATGATGGCATAGATTCCCACCTTGGTCATGATGGCGAACAGGGCGGCCACCGGCGCCGAGGTGTTGGCGTATGCGCCAGGCAGCCACAGATAGAGGGGGAACATGGCGGCTTTCACACCGAATACGACCAGCAGCAACAAGCCCGCAGCGGCAATCAGACCCAGATTGTTCCCCGGCGCCGTGGCTATCCTGGCGGCCATATCCGCAATATTGAGTGTTCCCAGGAGGCCGTACAGTGTTCCAACCGCAAACAGAAACAGGGTGGAGCCGATCAGATTGATGACCACATAGTGTAACCCCGCCCTGGTCCGCAGGCGGCCACCACCGTGAAGCAGCAGCCCGTAGGAGGCCAGCAGCAGCACCTCGAAGAAAACAAACAGATTGAAGAGATCTCCGGTCAGGAATGCGCCGTTCAGGCCAAACAGTTGCAGCTGGTACAGTACGTGGAAATGGGGACCTTTTTCGTCTGTATCCGAAGCAATGGCATACCATAGCGCCGCCAGCGCCAGAACAGCGGTAATCGACACCATCAGCGCCGATGCCCTGTCCGCAACGAGCACGATGCCAAACGGCGCGGTCCAGTTACCCAGCAAATACACCTGATACTCCCCCGGCAAGGAGACAGCCATCAAGGCGACGGCAAGGGCAACCAGCCCCGCGACCGCCGCCAAGCTGACGATACGTTGATAATAAATATCCTTCCCTCGAAGCAGGATAAGAAGGAATCCTGTGATGAGGGGAAGGAAAACAGGCCAGGCAGTCAAGTGGCTCATTCCGCCGCCCCCTTGTCGGGATCGCTGTTTTTGACAATATTTTGTTGGCCGGCTATCTGCTGGTTGTCAGCAAGCCCGTCCACATGGTCTGAAGCCAGCTCCCCACGCGCCTTGAGCGCCAGTACGATCAGGAAAGCCGTCATTCCAAACGCAATGACAATAGCCGTCAATACCAGCGCCTGGGGCAACGGGTCGCTGTATTGTGCCGCTTTGGCCGTTTTGTCGATAATGGCGGGGAGACCGATGGTCAGGCGGCCCATGGAGAACAGGAAAAGATTCACCGCGTACGCAAGCAGGGTCAATCCCAATACCACCGGAAAGGTCCGCGCGCGCAGTGTCAAAAAGACCCCCGTTGCCGTCAGCACGCCGATGGACAGGGAAACCAAGTACTCCATCATCAGCTCCCCGTCCGCCGTTTTGGCTGCTCCGCCTTGTGGGACGAGTCACTCAACTTGCCCAGCTCCACCAGGCTCAGAACAGTGGCCCCCACCACGACCAGGAACACACCCAGATCAAAGGCGATTGCGCTGGCCACCTCGAACTTGCCCACCACCGGCCAGTCCAGATAAGTAAACGTGGAGGTCAGGAAGGGGTATCCCAGCCCCATTGCCACCAGGCCGGTCGTCGTTGCCACCAGCAACCCGAGCCCGATCACCCAGTGCATATCGAATCCGAGGCGCTTACTGGTCCAGGCGATGCCGTTGGCGAGATACTGGACAATCACTGCTACCGCGGCAATCAGCCCGGCAATGAATCCACCGCCGGGCAGGTTGTGCCCCCTTAGAAAAATGTAGACGGCGATCATCAGCATCAGCGGAAACAGCAGACGTGTATGCGTTCGCATGATTTCGGGATGAATGTCACTGCTCCACAGACGCCCCAGACTGTCCCGGTCGGGCGCCGGGAGTTTCATTCCCCGCAGCATGGCGTAGATTCCCAGGCCCGCCAGAGCCAACACGACGATTTCACCCAGGGTGTCCGTTCCCCGGAAATCGACCAGAATGACATTGACCACGTTGGTTCCCCCGCCGCCGGGAACGGCATTGTGCAGAAAATAGTCGGAAATGGAGGTCAAATCCCTCGTCAGCACCCCCATCGTGAGAACGGTCACTGCGGCGCCTGCCAGAACCGAGATGACGATATCACGGCCGATACGCACCCTGTCCCGCTCCCCCGGGGTGGACTGCGGCAGGAAATAGAGTGCCAAAAGCAGCAGAACGACAGTGACCACCTCGACGGAAAGTTGGGTCAGGGCAAGATCCGGAGCGGAAAATTTTACGAAAAGCAGCGAAACCAGCAATCCCACCACGCCGAGCATGAGCAGGGAAACCAACCGCCTCCGGTGTAAAACGGCAGTCATCAGGCTCGCAGCTATCATTACCGCCATGACGGCCAAGCTGACACCATCCACCGGGAGCAGCTCCCGGGTGCCGAGCAGGGGAGCGGGAATGCCCATCCAACCAATGAAACCGGCAGCCAGCGCCGTGACGATGACCCAGACAGCGGCATTCTGCAACGAACCCCTGTCGAAAACACGCGTCACGCCAATGGCAAGACGATCAAGGCCACCCAAAATGGCATTGAAGACGATGCGGGCATCCCAGTGAGCCACTCCCTCGTCATGCCAAGCGAACAACTGTTTGCGTGCGGCATAAACCAACGCCCCCCCCACCAACGCCAGGATGCTCATCATCAGGGGCAGATTGATCCCATGCCAAATGGCCAGACTGTATTCCGGCGGATCGGCCTGCAACGTCCCCGTAACGGCAACGTGCAATATCGGAGCAACGGTATACATGGGAACAATGCCCACCGACAAGCATACTATCACCAACAGATCGACCGGGATTTTCATGAAACGCGGAGGTTCATGAGGGGTTTTTGGCAGGCCGACCGGCTTACCGTTGAAAAAAACATCATGGATAAAGCGTAACGAATAGGCAACCGAAAAGATCGCTGCAATCGACACCAATACGGGAATCACCCACGCCCATGCGGAAATCTGTGACGCGGTTATTGCCTCCTGGAAAAACATCTCCTTGCTCAAAAAACCGTTCAACAGAGGAACACCGGCCATCGCCGCGGCCGCGATCATTGCCAGCACAGCCGTATGCGGCATATAGCCGAACAGACCGTTGATTCTGCGCATGTCCCGCGTGCCTGTTTCATGATCGATAATTCCGGCCACCATGAACAACGAGGCCTTGAAGGTTGCATGGTTGATGATATGGAATATCGCTGCAACGGCTGCCAGGTGGGTGCCGAATCCGAACAGCAGCGTAATCAGCCCCAGATGGCTGATGGTCGAATAGGCCAGCAGACCTTTGAGATCATGCTGAAACAGCGCGATGTAGGCGCCGATTACCAGGGTAGCCAGCCCGGCGCTGCTTACTACCCAGCTCCATTCCGGAGTACCGGACAAAACCGGGAAAAAGCGTGCCAGCAGGAAAATCCCCGCTTTGACCATGGTTGCAGAGTGCAGGTAGGCGGAAACGGGTGTCGGCGCCGCCATTGCATGGGGAAGCCAGAAGTGGAACGGAAACTGGGCCGACTTGGTGAATACTCCAATCAGGATCAGAACCAGAACAGGCAGATACAGCTCGCTGGCGCGCACACGATCACCTGCCACCAACACTTCCGTCAGGTTGTAGCTGCCCACCACGTGACCGAGCAGCAAGACCCCCGCAAGCAGTGCCAATCCGCCGGCGCCGGTAATCGCCAGGGCCATGCGCGCTCCCTGGCGGGCATCCTGCCGACGTCGCCAGTAACTGATCAGCAGGAATGATGTCAGCGAGGTCAGCTCCCAGAAAACCACCAGCTGAATCAGGTTTTCCGACAGCACCACCCCCAGCATGGAGCCCATGAACATCAGCAGATAGGCGAAAAAGCGGCCCATGCAGTCTTTCGGAGAAAGGTAGTAACGCGCATAACCGATGACCAGCAGGCCGATAACGAGAATGAGCAGCGCAAACAACAGCGCCAGGCCGTCCAGGCGAAACGAAAAGGTCAGTCCAATACTCGGGATCCATGACCAGCTTTGAATCAGTGTCTCACCCTGAAACGGCAACCTGACCGCAGGGGCCAATAACGCCATAGCCAGAAGGGTGACGACCGCTGCGGTCCACGCCGATGCAAGACGGCTTCCCCGAGATACCCAGGCGGCGGCGATGGCGCCAACGAAAGGCAACAGGACGACCACCGGAAGATTGAAACCCAAAAGCATCATGATTTACTGTTGACAAGAAAGGTTTTCACCTTTTATCGGGCGTTTGAGTACTGCCAAGATTTTTGTTTCAACGCATTGAGTTTGGATGAAAAAGCTTATCATATCCGCCCGCATAGGGTAATGGCTTGAAACGCCATTTCTATCATCTATCAGGAAAGCTAAGCTGCGCACCTCCATCGCGGCTATTTCCGGAGAGAAGGGGGAGAGGTCTGGAGTAACTCTTTAATCCACCGGCCAAGGCACTCCTGCACGGAATCTCGACCGCGACATATCACCAAGCCAGTCGATGGCGAAACCACGTTCCGGGCGCCCCAGCCGCTCCGGTTCAAGCAGTCTCTCGCGGGGAATGGCCCAGCCGCCCTCTCAAGGCCGCCGGGTCGTCCCGGATGCCGCACGGAGCCTCTCGGAGCAACCACGATATGAATACCGCCACTCCTGATGCCATTCCGCCGCCTCTCTCTAGAGGCGGCAGGGCCAATGACACCGCCTCTTCACCGTCAAGTGAGAAAATTCTGCCGAATTCTCTCACTGTCAAGAAGGCTCATCCACCTGAAGAGCGAACGGGATTGGAAAATCACCCGTGGATTCCAGGCGAGCCGAACATGCGAGGACTCGAGAACGTCCTCGCGCGACGTCACAGCGCTCGCAGGGGAATATACAGGCAACGTTTCTGTGCGTTCTTCGACGCCCTGAATACGGGATGAAGTGTTACCGGGTCGATGTGACCGCACCTCGCAATCGCGGGTGGGAAAGTCGGGAG
>DRKQ01000077.1 GCA_011051685.1 Gammaproteobacteria bacterium | reverse complement strand
TTTTTGATGAATTGTTGCTTGGGTTGTTCCTTTAACAGGTAGCCCTGGGCGCCGGCCTGCAGGGCGGTAAACAGGTGTTGGTCGTCATCGAAGATGGTGGCCACCACGCAATAGGTGGTGGGGCTCTGCGCAACGATCTCCCGGATGATATCGATGCCGCTGCCGTCGGGCAGGCTGAGGTCGATGAGGGCGAGATCGAAATGCTGTTGGCTCAGCAACTCGCGGGCCTGGCTGAGGGTGGCGGCCTCACTGATGGCCGGGGTGTTGAATGTTTCCTGCAACACTTCGCAGAGCCAGATTCGCGTATCGGCAAAATCTTCGAGGACGAGTATGTGATGCATAGTGGTCTTATCGTCGTTTAGAGAGGAAAGCTGAAGTGCACGCAACAGCCTTGTGGCCGGGCCGCCTGCCAGCTTACCGTGCCCTTGAGTTCCCCGATGCGGTTTTGAATATTGTTCAGTCCCTTGCCCGGCGTCCAGTCGCTGCGGTAGCCATTGATCCCGTTGTCACAGACATTGACGCTGAGCTGTTTCGGCTCGATGTCGATGTGCACGGAAAGCCGATCTGCCTGGGCGTGAGAAATAACATTGGAGACCAGCTCCTGCATGATGCGTTGCAGGTTGATGTGCTGGCGCGGGTTGAGATATAGCTCGTCCATTGCTCCCGTGGTCTTCCAGTCTAACTGGATATCGATGACCTCGGTGCGCTGTTGTATTTCGTGGCGCATGTCTGCAAGCAGGTTGCCGAGTGCCTGGGGCTCCTGTGTGCCCAGGGTGTAAATGGTGTCACGCAGGGCGCTCAGGGCCTGGCGCGCCAGTTTTTCATAACCGGCATCATTGGCGCGATGTACCAGTGTCAGAAGCCGGGCGGCAACATCATCGTGCAGGTCGCGGGCGATGCGCTGGCGTTCTTCGTGGGCGCCCTGTTCCAGGGCAAGGCGAAACTGAACCGCATGGTTGAACAGCCCCCAGACGGCGCTGGCGAAGCGTACGTCATTGGGATTGAACAGCCGTTCGGCATGCTCGGCGCCGGAAAGCTCCAGGGCCCCGCCGCCGGGCAGGGCCGGCAGCTGAAGGCCGATGCCATTACGAATAATCTTTGCTTGGTTGACCCCGCTGGCTTCCTGGGGTGAGAGAGGCCTGATTTCCAGCGGTTTATAGGCGCGCTGCAGCAGGTTGCGCCATTTGTCGAAAAGTTCATGATCGGCGCCGGGAGACAAGGTCATTTCGAGGATTTCCGGAAACAGGCTTTCAAAGTCGACGCGGCGCAGGCCCGGTGCAAAACGCGTCCACAACACCTGGCGTAACGGGAAATAGACCCAGCCAATGATCGCCAGAGAGATGGCTGTGGCCAGGGGCGTGTCGATGTTCAGCAGGCTCATGAAGGTAATATCCAGGGCCACCACGGCAAGGCCGCTGAAGATCCAGAACCAGGCCTTGAGCACCCAGCGGTCGAGATTGAACAGCCGGTAGCGGGTGATGCCCAGGGCGACCCCCACATAGATGAACACCAGCACCAGCCAGGCGGCGGCTTGGGGAATCAGTGTGCCGTAGCCGAGGGCCACGGGGATCAGGCGCAGGCCCAGAAACAGCACAATGCCGGTGAACCAGGTATAGAGCAGCCACTTGAGTGCGGCGCGGCTGGCCGGCCGGCCACGGGTGGTGCGCCAGGAAACAAGGGAAAAAGCGACGATCAGAAAGACGAAGAAAAAAATGGGAAAGCGGATGCCGATATTCAGTGAGTCCCATACCTGCAGGGTGTGCAACAGGGCAAACAGGCTGTAGAGCGCAAACAGGATGCTGGCCATGGGCAGTGGTGAGAGGCGGCGTGGCGAATACCACAACACGGCGGTGCCCAGGCTGACGAACAGTACGGTGCCGTACTGGTTGAGCAGGGTCAGGCGATAAAACAATTCGCCATCGATGGCCAGCTCGCGCGTGCTGTATACGGCTGCCGCGCTGATGATGGTCATCAGGCCGATGGCCGACAGGGCAAAACAACGGGGCGCGATCTCATCCTGGCGAAAGGCAAACACGCTGACGCCGATGAGCAGGCTGACAAAACCGCAGCCCAGTTGAAACCAGAATAAAAAGGGCAGGCTGGCCAGGGGGCGGCGTTCGGCCGTGGTGAAGGAAACCTGTCGGCCATCGGCCAGCAAAAGGTGGCTGACGGGTTGGTCCAGCCGTTGATAGATGGCGGACTGGCGTTTGAAAAACGTGCGGAATTCATCATAGCGTTGCAGGTCGTAGGGGTCTTCCATGATGTCCACGGGGCGCAGTGGAAAGGGGGCTGCGTCCGGTGCGCCAATGGCGGTAATGTGGTCGCCCGGCAGGAGCAGCGGGTATGCCGGACCGCGGCTGTGGAGTGAAACCACTTTCAGGCCTTGCGTGTCCGGTGCAAATTCGACCCCGATCCAACGGGTCTGCATGGCCAGCAGGGTGCTGAAAATCACCGCGCTGATGCCCAACAGGACGGCGAAGGTGATGACGAGTCGCGGCGACAGATACCGGGCGGGTGGTGAGGCGTGATTCGACGGCATGTTGACGGCTATTTTCGGCTGGCGGATTTTATGGCCTGTATGCGTTGTTTATCCAGCGCCTCCCCCAGGGCCTTGCCGCCGAGTCCTTGTCCCACCAGATCCTTGGGGTCGACCGCGGCGGCGGCATCGCGGGCGCGGCGCAGGATGGCCGGCTGTTCGAAGTGGGCGTCCTCGAAGCCGGGGCGGCCGCGGGAGTCGGCCTCGCAGGCAAGAAGGAACAGCTCGAAACGCTCCGGGCGGCGCAGGGCGTCCAGTGACTTGAACAGCTTGAGCAGGGTCTCTGGGCGCAGTTCGGCGGCGCGATGATAATGCAGGTGATAGCGGGTCACCGCCACCGCCAGTTGCCGATAGCTTTTCGGCGTGCGCAGGCGCTCGCACAGGGCCTCCACCAGGGGCACGCCGCGTTCCTCATGGGCAATGTGCTTGGGCCACTGCTCCCTGGGGGTGGTGCCCTTGCCCAGGTCGTGTACCACGGCGGCGAAGCGCACCTGGGTGTTGTCCGACAGCCGTGCCGCCTGGCTGAGCACCAGCAGGGTGTGCACGCCGGTGTCGATCTCCGGGTGATGTTTTTCCGGCTGCGGCACACCGAACAGGCGGTCGATTTCCGGGAACAGCCTGGCCAGGGCGCCGCAGCTGCGCAGCACCTCGAAGAAGCGCGCAGGGGTCTGTTCCCCCAGGGCCTTTTCCGTCTCCGCCCAGACCCGTTCAGGCACCAGGGCATCCACCTCGCCGGCCTCGACCATGTGCTGCATGAGCGTGCTGGTATCCTCGGCCACGGTAAAACCCAGATGGGCGAAGCGTGCGGCAAAACGCGCCACGCGCAGGATGCGCACCGGGTCCTCGCTGAAGGCGGGGGAGACGTGGCGCAGTACCCTGTTCGCTAAATCCTCTTGGCCGTGAAAGGGGTCGATGATCCGCCCCTGCGCATCCTGTGCCATGGCGTTGATGGTGAGGTCGCGGCGCCGCAGGTCTTCCTCCAGGGTTACGTCCGGCGCGGCGTGCACCGCAAAACCGTGATAGCCCGGCGCTGTCTTGCGCTCGGTGCGCGCCAGGGCGTATTCCTCGTGGGTCTCGGGGTGCAGGAACACCGGGAAGTCCTTGCCCACCTGGCGGTAGCCCCAGGCCTTCATCTGTTCCGGCGTGGCGCCCACCACCACCCAGTCGCGTTCCTTGGGTACCAGGCCCAAGAGTGTGTCGCGTACTGCGCCGCCTACCAAATAGCTCTCCATGGCGGTATGTTACCTGCATGAAGCCCTGGTTTATATGGCGATGCCTTCTGTTGTTAGTGATTGTGTTGCTGGTGGCGGGCCTGAGCGGTTGCGTCAGCCTGAGTTATTACGGCCAGTCCATCGCGGGTCAGTGGGAGCTGTGGCAGAAACGCCAGCCCATCGATGACCTGCTGGCCTCGGCCGAAACCCCGGCCCCCTTGCGCAAGAAACTGCAAATGGTGCTGGCCATGCGGGATTTCGCCAGCACCGAGCTGGCCCTGCCCGACAACGACAGCTACCGCAGCTACGCCGATCTGCAACGCCCCTACGTGGTGTGGAATGTGTTCGCCGCGCCGCGCTTCGGGATGGACCTCAAACGCTGGTGTTTCCCCTTTGCCGGCTGCGTGGGCTACCGCGGCTATTTTGCCCGGCAGGATGCCCGGGCCTTTGCCCGCCGACTGGCGGCCCAGGGCCTGGAGACCTACGTGGGCGGCGTGGCCGCCTATTCCACGTTAGGCTGGTTCGACGACCCGCTGCTCAACACGGTGCTAAAGCGTTCCCCCGTGCGCGTCGCCGGGCTGATCTTTCACGAACTGGCCCACCAACAACTGTACGTGGAAGGTGACACGGCCTTCAACGAGGGTTTCGCCACCACGGTGCAACTGGAAGGCGTGCGCCGCTGGCTGGCAAAACACGGCGATGAACGCCAACGCCATGACTATGTACAGTTTCAGCAGCGGCAGAAGGCCTTCGTGGATCTGGTGACAGACACCCGTGATCGTCTGCGCGCGCTGTACGCCCGGCCGCTGAGCGCGGCGGAAAAACGGCTGCGCAAGCAGGCGCTGCAAGCCGCATTACGCGAGCAATATCAGCGGCTCAAGCAACAGTGGGGCGGTTACGATGGCTACGATGCCTGGTTCGCCGGGCCGCTGAACAATGCCCAACTGGCGGCGCTGACCACCTACCGTGACCAAGTGCCCGCCTTCCAGCGCCTGCTGGCGGAACAGGGGGGCGACCTGGCGGCCTTTTATCGGGCCTGTGCCGCCCTGGGCGCCTTGCCCATGGCGCAGCGCCAACAGGCCCTGGCCGAAACGGTTGAGCCGAGAGCAGTCAGTCCCGCCGCGCCCAGCGCCGCCAGCGGTTGAAACGGGCATTGGTGTTGCGCTGCCCCAGGTAGGCCGGCGCCACGGCCTCGATGGCGCTGGGGGTGATGCCGAAGATCTCGGGGAAGGGGGATTTGCACAGGCTGGTGACTCGGGTGGATAGGTAATTGTCCCGTGAAAAGGGCTTGCCCGGCAGGTGCTCCATGAGCAGGCCCAGCCACCACGACAGGCGGTCGCCCAGGGGAATGATGCGCCGCCGGTGGCCGGTGATCTGCGCCACGTAGTCCACGAGTTGGTGCAGGGTGTAGGGTTTGGGGCCGCACAGCTCGTAGGCCTGGCCGATGGTGTCGCGCAGCTGCAGGGCCCGGGTGAAGGCCTCGGCCACGTCGCCCACGTAGACCGGCGCGAACTGGGCCTTGGCGCAGGCCAGGGGGAAGACCCCGGGGCTGCTGGCCAACAGGCGGGCGAAGCGGTTGAGGAAATCATCCTCGGGGCCGAAGATCACCGAGGGGCGGAACACGGTGGCCTGCAGGTCATCGGCGGCCTGCACCAGGGACTCTCCCTCACCCTTGCTGCGCAGGTACTGGCTGGGGCCATGCTCGGCGTCGGCCCGCAGGGCGCTCATGTGCAGCAGGCGTTTAATTCCGTTGCTGCGGCAGGCCTCGATGATGCGCCGGGGCAGCTCCACGTGGATGCGCTGGAAGTCGCCACGGCGTTGTTCGTTGAGAATGCCCACCAGGTTGACCACCGCGTCCATGCCCTGCAGTTTGGCGCTGAGATCCGGGGCATCGAACAGCCTGCACTCCAGCAGCTGCAGGCCGGGCAATACCAACAGGTCGCGGTGCGCCTCGCGGCGGCGGGTGAGCATGGTTATCCGGTAGCCCTCCCTGATGAGCCGGGCGGCGAGATGACGCCCCACGAAGCCCGTGCCGCCGATGAGACAAATCCGCCTGAGACGCATGCTGTTTTCTCCTGCCAGTGTTCGATGGGGTGGGGCGGCATTTTGCGGTTTGGCACCAGGAGGGTCAAGCCAGTATGCTTTCAGGGCTGTCGGGCCCGGGCTGTATCTTTGGCGTCAGGGTATTTACACTGAATCCACACACTATATTGGACAAATTATGAGCTACCAGACCACCAACCCCGCCACGGGGGAGACTGTACAAAGCTTTGCATCCTGGACACCGGCGGAGCTCGAGGCCGCCCTGGCCCAGGTGCACGGGGCGACCCCCGGCTGGGCCGCCACGCCCCTGGCGGAGCGTTGTGCCCTGTTGCGCCGCCTGGCCAGCCAGTTGCGTGCTGAGCAGGAATCCCTGGCCCGGTTGATCACCCTGGAAATGGGCAAGCGCATCGAGGAGGCCCGCGCCGAGGTGGAGAAATGCGCCCTGGGCTGTGACTACTACGCGGAGCAGGCGCCGGCCTTTCTCGCCGATGAGCCGATAGAGACCGACGCCGGCAAAAGCCTGGTGGCCTATCAGCCCCTGGGCACGGTGCTGGCGGTAATGCCCTGGAATTTCCCCCTGTGGCAGGTGTTCCGTTTCATCGCCCCCACCCTGGCGGCGGGCAATACGGGGCTGCTCAAGCATGCCTCCAATGTGCCCCAGTGCGCCCTGGCCATCGAGCGCCTGGTGCGTGAGGCGGGGGCTCCCGAGGGGGTGTTCCGTTCCCTGATGATCGACGCCCGCGACGTGGCCGGGGTGATCGCCGATCCCCGGGTACAGGCCGTGACCCTCACCGGCAGCGAGCCGGCGGGCCGTTCGGTGGCCGCCACGGCGGGTCAGCACCTGAAAAAGTCCGTGCTGGAGCTGGGCGGCTCCGATGCCTTCGTGGTGTTGGAGGATGCCGATCTCCAGTGGGCGGTGGCCCAGGCCGTAGCCTCGCGCTTTCTCAACACGGGACAGAGCTGCATCGCTGCCAAGCGTTTCATCGTGGTGGAGGCCATTGCCGATACCTTCGTGACGCACTTCGTGGAAGCGGTTGCTGCGCTGCGGCCGGGAGACCCGAGCGATGAAAACACCACCCTGGCCCCCATGGCCCGCGCCGATCTGCGCGATGAGTTGCATGCCCAGGTGCGGGCCAGCATCGATGCCGGCGCGGTGGCGGTCACTGGTGGCGCGCCGCTGGACGGCCCTGGCGCCTTTTATGCCGCCACGGTGCTGGATCAGGTGAAGCCGGGCATGCCGGCCTATGAGCAGGAACTGTTTGGCCCGGTGGCGGCGGTGATCCGCGTGGCCGACGAGGCCGAGGCCCTGGCGGTAGCCAATGAATCACGTTTTGGTCTGGGGGGTAGTGTGTGGACCCAGGACAGCGCCCGTGGTGAACGCTTTGCGCGGCAGATGCAATGCGGCTCGGCCTTCGTCAACGGCCTGGTGAGGAGCGACCCGCGCCTGCCCTTTGGCGGGGTCAAGGCCTCGGGTTACGGGCGGGAGTTGTCTCACCACGGCCTGCGCGAATTCGTCAACGCCAAGACCCTGTGGGTGAAGTGACGCCATCGGCATGCCCCGGTCTCATACCTCCAACACCCAGGACGCCACCACGCCAGGTGCGCCGCCCACGACAATGCCTGCCCTGGATCACGAGGCATTTGCCCGTCGTTTTCGACGCCTGATCATTCTTGCCTGGACAATGCCACCGGTGTTTGGCTTGTCGTTCCTGTTGTACATCGAGATGTTCAGCATGAAACAGATGGGGCGGGTCATGACCACGCCTCTGGAGCCGGCCTTTATTGCAGCCAGCCTGTTCTTTGCCGTGGTGTATTTCATGCGATATATCCAGCCGGTGGTGGACTATCTGAGTGCTGACGGTTTCCAGCAGCAGGCGGTATTGGCCAAGGCGGCGCTTGATCGTGTGCGGGGATTTCCTTTGCATTTTTGGGGCATCTTTTTGTTGTATTTGCTGATTGCCCCGGTCACGGTGATATACAGCGCCCAATGGTACAGTGATTTTGTTGCCACGCCGGTGGACTGGTTTCGCATCAATCTGGTAGCACTCACGGTTTCCATTATCGTTGGTCTGCCGATCTTCTTTCGGGTGTTTGACCTGTTTGGCCGTGCCCTGCAGTCCATGCGCCTGGAGCGCCCCATCGTCAGCATCCGTACCCGGGTGTTTCTTATCGCCGCGTTGGTGCCGTTGTTGGTGGATACCATGCTGGTGCAGTATTACTGGACTCGAACCGGCTATTTTACGTTAGAAACATTTGTCATCTGGCTGGCTTTGCAGGCACTGGCGGTGGCTGGGGCGCTGTTGTTCATGCGCAGTTTTGGCCAGGCCCTGCGGCCACTGGAAGTGGCGGCGGGGGAATCCGCTGCGCTGCTTTCCCGGCAGCCCAAGCTGCAGCCTTGTTCCACGGATGAGTTGGGGGTGTTGACCAGTCAGTATCAGGGGTTGCTGGAGCATCTGCATTTACAGGGCAAGATTCTCGAAGTGGGCAACCAGGTACTGCGCAGTGTGAATACCGCAGCCAGCATCGGTGAGTCTTATGACTGTCTGATGGAAATCTGTCGCCAGGCGCTGGATGCCGATGATGCCTACTTGGTGTTACGGGGTGAGGGGCAGCGGGAGTTATGCGCGGTGGCCGTCACCGGGAGCACCTATCGGCCCGAGGGCCATTTTTGTCTTTCCATGGACGAGCCGTCGCTGCTGGTGATGGCCTTTAACGAGGGGCGGCTGGTTGAATCCTCTCATGCGGCGGAAGATAGCCGGGTGAGCCGGCGTATCCTGAATCAATACAATATTGCCTCGGCCATTGCCGCACCCTTGGTGGCCGAGGGTAATGTGATTGGCGCCATTGCCGCCAGTAATCGGGGAAGGGTACGGCAGTTTTCCCAGCAGGATCATGCGTTGCTGAACCTGCTGGCAAGGGAGGCCACCACGGTGGTGCATACCCAGCTTTTGGAGGAGAAACGCCAGCAGGCGGAGTTGCTGTATCAGGAGGCCCATCAGCTTGCGGAAGTCACCCTGCAGTCCATCAGTGATGGTGTGGTGGCGGTGGATAC
>DRKQ01000076.1 GCA_011051685.1 Gammaproteobacteria bacterium | reverse complement strand
TCACCGCGTGACTTGTTGAGCATGTCGATAATATTCAGATCGGCCTCGGCCAGCGCCGTGGTGATCTGCCCGACCATGTTGGGCACATTGGAATTAACCACCGCAATACGCACCCCTTCGGTACGGGGCATGTTCACCTCGGGAAAGTTCACCGAGTTGCGGATATTGCCGTTCTCCAGGTAGTCGCGCACCTGCTCCGCTACCATAATGGCACAGTTGTCCTCGGCCTCCACGGTGGAGGCGCCCAGGTGCGGCAGGGTGATCACCCGTTCATGCCGCTTGAGCAGGTTGCTGGGGAAGTCGCACACGTAGGCATACACCTTGCCGGCCTTGATGGCTTCACAAACCGCTTCATCGTCCACAATGCCGCCACGGGCAAAGTTGAGAATCACCACGTTGTCCTTCATGGCCTGCAGGCGCTCGGCATTGATCATGTTTTTGGTGGCGTCGATGAGCGGCACGTGGAAGGTGACGAAATCCACCTGGCTCAACAGCTCATCCACCGAGGCCGCCTTTTTCACGTTAGCCGACAGCTCCCAGGCGCCCTCCACTGTGATCCCCGGATCGAAGCCCACCACCTTCATGCCCAGGGCGATGGCGGCATTGGCCACCTGCCGGCCGATGGCGCCCAGGCCGATCACCCCCAGGGTGCGCCCCGGCAGCTCGAAACCGCCAAAGTTCTTTTTACCGGCCTCCACCTGCTTGTTGATCTCGGCGTCGTCACCCTCGAGGTTGCGGGCAAAGTCCCATGCCTGGCAGATGTTGCGGCAGGCCAATAGCATGCCGGTAACAACCAGTTCCTTCACCGCATTGGCATTGGCGCCCGGCGCATTGAACACCGGAATGCCCGCGGCACTCATCTTGTCCACGGGGATGTTGTTGACCCCGGCGCCGGCGCGACCCACGGCCTTCAGCGTGGACGGGATCTCCATGTCGTGCATCTTGAACGAGCGCAGCAGGATGGCATCGGGGTGCTGGATCTCCGAGGCCACTTCGTAGTCTTCCCGCGGCAGGCGTTCCAGGCCGGCGACGGAGATGTTGTTGAGTGTCAGAATCTTATACATTACTTTCCCCTAACTTCTTTTTGCCACAGAGAGCACAGAGGACACCGAGCAAAACACTCTGTGTCCTCTGTGCCCTCTGTGGCTTTATTTTTAAGCGTTGCGTTTTTCGAAATCCGTCATGAACGCAATCAAGGCATCCACCCCTGCCTCGGGCATGGCGTTGTAGATGCTGGCGCGCATGCCGCCCACGGAGCGATGCCCCTTCAGGGTCACCAGGTTGTGTTCCTTGGCCTCGGCCAGGAACGCGGCATCCAGTTCGGCATTGGCCAGGGTAAAGGGCACGTTCATCCACGAGCGGCAAGTCGGGGCCACGGGATTGGCGTAAAAGTTCGAGGCATCGATGGCGGCGTACAGTTTCTCCGCCTTGCGCTGGTTGATCTCCGCCATGGCGGACAGTCCGCCCTTTTCCTTCAGCCACTGAAACACCAGGCCCGCCAGGTACCAGCCATAGGTGGGCGGCGTGTTGTACATGGAATCGTTCTTGGCGTGGATGGCCCAGTCGAACATGGCCGGTGTGCCTTCCTTCACGTCGCCGAGCAGATCCTCGCGCACGATGACGATGGTCAGCCCGGCGGGGCCGATGTTCTTTTGTGCGCCGGCGTAGATCACGCCGAACTTGGACACGTCCATGGGCCGCGACAGGATGGTGGAGGACATGTCCGCCACCAGCGGCACGTCGCCGGTATCCGGTATGTAGGGAAACTCCACGCCCTCGATGGTTTCATTTGGGGTGTAGTGCACGTAAGCGGCGTCGGGATTGAACGTCACGCTGCCCTTTTCCGGCACGCTGGTGAACTTGCCGTCGACCTCGGTATCGGCAACGATGTTCACGTCACAGTAACGCTTGGCCTCGGCGATGGCCTTCTTCGACCAGGAGCCGGTGCGATAATAATCGGCGCTGGATTTTCCGCGCAGCAGATTCAGCGGCACCATGGCGAACTGGCTGGAGGCGCCACCCTGCAGGAACAGCACCTTGTAGTTGTCGGGTATGGCCAGCACCTCGCGCAAGTCAGCCTCGGCCTGGGCGGCGATGGACATGAATTCCTTGCCGCGGTGACTCATCTCCATCACCGACATGCCGGCATCATGCCAATCCAGCATCTCCGCCTGGGCCTTTTCCAATACTGCCTGGGGCAACGCGGCGGGGCCGGCGCTGAAATTGTAAACACGTCTCATCAAGGACTCCTAGTTTTTGTTTTTTCAAATATCGCTTTGCCACAGAGAGCACAGAGGACACAGAGAAAATACTAAGACAAACGATAACAAAGCCTCATTCAGAGCTTCCCACACGTTGCGGATCAAGGCGCGTCCCGCAGGGAATGGCCCTGCCGGCGCCACCGCGCCTTGCGGGCTGACCGTCCAGCAGCCCGCTGAATGAGGCTTTGTTATCGTTTGTCTTAGGAACCATATTGTCCTCGGTGAACTCTGTGTTCTCTGTGTTCTCTGTGGCTAATCTTGCTCCAGCTCTGAATTTTCTGCTCCATCACCATCATCACCTTCCGTCTCCGCCACCCGCTCGATACCCACCAGCTTCTCCCCATTGGACAACTTGATCAGGCGCACGCCCTGGGTGTTGCGGCCCAGCACGGAGATCTCCGCCACGCGGGTGCGTACCAGTGTGCCGCCATTGGTGATGAGCATGATCTCGTCATCGTCGGAAACCAGCACCGCGCCCACCACGGCGCCGTTGCGTTCTCCGGCCTGGATGGAGATCACACCCTGGCCACCACGGCCGTGGCTGGGATACTGGTCCACCGCGGTACGCTTGCCATAGCCGTTTTCCGTGGCGGTGAGCACACAGCCCTCATCGGCGATGATCAGCGAGATCACCTTGGCTTCGCCCGCCAGTTTGATGCCGCGCACGCCGCCAGCGGTGCGGCCCATGGGACGCACGTTGGATTCGTTGAAGCGAATGGCCTTGCCGGCGCTGGAAAACAGCATCACGTCGCGTTCACCGTCGGTAATGTCCACACCCACCAGCTTGTCACCCTCACGCAGGTCGATGGCGCGGATGCCACTGGCCCGCGGCCGCGAGAAATCCACCAGCGGGGTCTTTTTCACCGTGCCATTGGCGGTGGCGAAGAAGATGTACTTGCCCTCTTCGTATTCGCGGATGGGCAAAATCGCGTTGATGCGCTCGCCCTCCTCCAGCGGCAACAGGTTGACGATGGGCTTGCCCCGCGCCGCGCGCCCCGCCTGGGGCAGTTCGTAGACCTTCTTCCAGTACATCTTGCCTTCGCTGGAGAAACAGAGAATGGTGTCGTGGGTGGAGGCGATGAACAGCTTGTCCACGAAATCCTCTTCCTTCATGGTGGTGGCGGACTTGCCGCGGCCGCCGCGTCGCTGGGCGCGGTAGTCCGACAGCGGCTGGCACTTGGCGTAGCCCTCGTGGGACAGAGTCACCACCACGTCCTCCTCGGTGATCAGGTCTTCGAGGTTGATGTCCGCCTCGGTTTCGCAGATCTCGGTGCGCCGCTCGTCACCGTACTGTTGCTTGATGTCTTCCAGTTCCTCGCGGATCACCTGCATCAGGCGTTCCACGCTGCCGAGGATCTCCAGCAGGTCGGCGATGAGCGCCAGCAGTTCTTCGTATTCGTTGAGAATCTTGTCCTGCTCGAGGCCGGTCAAGCGGTGCAGGCGCATCTCCAGAATGGCCTGGGCCTGGGCCTCGGAGAGATGATACTTGCCATCCACCAGGCCGAAGGCCTTGTCCAGCCCGTCGGGCCGCGAGGCCTCGGCGCCGGCACGTTCCAGCATGTCCAGCACCACCCCCGGCGCCCAGCCGGTGGCCATGAGTCGTTCCTTGGCTTCGGCGGGATTCTTCGCCGCCTTGATCAGCGCAATGATGGGGTCGATGTTGGTGAGCGCCACGGCCAGGCCTTCGCGGATGTGGGCCTTTTCCCGCGCCTTGCGCAAATCAAAGATGGTGCGACGGGTCACCACCACCCGGCGATGATCGATGAAGGCCTGCAGAATCTGCTTGAGGTTGAGCAGCCGCGGCTGGCCGTCCACCAGGGCCACCATGTTGATGCCGAAGGTGTTCTGCATCTGGGTCTGGGCGAACAGGTTGTTGATGATCACCTCGGGCACCTCGCCGCGCTTGAGCTCGATGACCATGCGCATGCCGTCCTTGTCCGACTCGTCGCGCAGCTCTGAGATGCCCTCGATCTTCTTGTCGCGCACCAGGTGGGCGATCTTCTCGATGAGCCGCGCCTTATTCACCTGGTAGGGCAGCTCGGTGACCACGATGCGCTGGCGGCCGTTGCCGTATTCCTCCACCTCGGTGCGCGCCCGCACCAGCACCCGGCCGCGGCCGGTGCGATAGGCCTCGCGAATGCCGCGCACGCCGTTGATGATGCCGGCGGTGGGGAAATCCGGGCCGGGGATGATGTCGATGAGGGCGTTGACGTCCAGCGAGGGATCGTCGATCAGCGCCAGCACCGCGTCCACCACCTCGCGCAAGTTGTGCGGCGGGATGTTGGTGGCCATACCCACGGCGATGCCGGAGGAGCCGTTGATCAGCAGGTTGGGCAGGCGCGAGGGGAATACCGCCGGCTCGTGTTCGGATTCGTCATAGTTGGGAATAAAATCGACGGTTTCCTTGTCGATGTCCGCCAGCAGTTCATGGGCGATCTTGGCCATGCGCACTTCGGTGTAACGCATGGCGGCGGCGGAATCACCGTCCACCGAGCCGAAGTTACCCTGCCCGTCCACCAGCATGTAGCGCAGCGAGAAGGGCTGGGCCATGCGCACGATGGTGTCGTACACCGCCGTGTCGCCGTGGGGATGGTATTTACCGATGACGTCACCCACCACGCGGGCCGACTTCTTGTAGGGCTTGTTCCAATCGTTGCCCAGCTCGCTCATGGCGTAGAGCACGCGGCGATGCACCGGTTTGAGGCCGTCGCGCACATCCGGCAGGGCGCGGCCGACGATGACGCTCATGGCGTAATCGAGATAGGACTGCTTCATCTCCTCCTCGATGTTGACGGGGAGGGTTTCCTTGGCGAAATCGATGCTGTCTGTCATGGGATGTGCGGCTGCTCTCAGTGGTCTATCGGTGGTCAAGCAAAATCAGTGGTCAATCAAAACAGGCGGCGCTTGAGCGCTCTTTTAATCACCGAATCATACCATACCGCGCCCCCTACGGCACGCGCGCAAAAGCGCCTGAAATCGAAACTGAGAAAGTCTGAGAGGCAACTGCCGGGAAAAATCAGGCGTTTTCCATCAAGGCCGCCATCTTTCCGGTATCCGGCGCCAAGACCACGCCACGCTCGGTGACAATGGCGTCCACCAGAGCGGCGGGGGTGACGTCGAAGGCCGGATTCCAGGCGGCGGCGCCGGCGGCGGCGATGGGCCGGCCGGCCAGGCTCAGCACCTCCTCGGGCGAGCGCTGCTCGATGGGGATGTCGTCGCCATGGACGATGGCCATGTCCACCGTGGAGGCAGGCGCGGCCACCATGAATTTCACACCATGGTGGCGGGCCAGCACCGCCAGGCCATAGGTGCCGATCTTGTTGGCCACGTCGCCGTTGGCGGCGATGCGGTCCGAGCCGACGATCACCCAGTCGATCCTGCCCTGTTTCATCAGGTGCGCCGCCGCCCCCTCGGCCTGCAGGGTCACCGGAATGCCCTCCTGCACCATCTCCCAGGCGGTGAGCCGCGCGCCCTGCAGCCACGGTCTTGTTTCGTCAGCAAAGACGTGGGTGATTTTTCCTGCGGCGAAACCGGCGCGCACCACTCCCAGGGCCGTGCCATAACCGCCGGTGGCCAGGGCGCCGGCGTTGCAGTGGGTGAGGATGGCACAGGGCCGTTGGATAAGCGCCGCACCCAGCTCGCCCATGCGCCGGCAGGCGGCGATGTCGTCGGCATGGATCTTTTGCGCCTCGTCCAGCAGGGCCGGTTCGGGATCGCCCTGCAGCCCGGCGATTACCCCGCGCATGTGCCCGATGGCCCAGAACAGGTTCACCGCCGTGGGACGTGACTGGGCAAGCGTCTGCAAATCCGTCTCGATTCGCTTCTTCCAGTTAGCGGGCGATTCCGCAAAGCGCGCCCGCGCCGCCAGCACGATGCCATAAGCGGCGGTGATGCCAATGGCCGGCGCGCCGCGCACCACCATGTCGCGGATCGCTTCGGCCACGGCCTGCACCTCGTCGAAGGGCAGGTACCGGGTCTCCTGCGGCAGCAGACGCTGGTCCAATAACTGTAATTGGTGGTCTTCCCAACGAATGGGTTGAATGCTGTCTGCTATCTTTGCCATGGGGAAATGTCCAAAAATGAAAATGCTTCAGAATACACTGCTGGCCCATGAATTTCAGATTCGTCATTCCGGCCTTCGCCGGAATGACGGAAGTCAAGATGACGAGATAACACTGTACAGTACACTCTAATACCTATCCACCAACGAGCGTCCGTAGCGCTCGAAATACCACTTCATAAAAAACGGCGGCAACAACGTGGTGAGGGCGATGACGATCACCAACCCGGCGTAGATTTCATTGCTGAAGATGCCGCCGGCCCTGCCCAGCTCGGCAAAGATCAGCCCCACCTCACCCCGCGGCATCATGGCCATGCCCACCATCCAGCGGATCGGCCACGTTTCTTTGATAAAGAGTGCACCCAGCAACTTGCCCAACACGGCAATGACGAACAAGGACAAGGAAAACAGCCAGATAAATGGCGAGCCCCAGTCGATATCGCGAAAATTCAGTGACAGGCCGACGTAGACGAAAAAGATCGGCGTGAACAACTGAATGATGGGCTGCATCTGTGTCTCGATGCGCTCGGCAAACCCCGCATCGGCATGCAGCGCAGTACCGAAGGGAAAGAAGAAACGCCGTGACAGGGCCAGCCCCGCGGCAAATCCTCCCAACAGCTCCGGCGCACCCACGGCATTGGCCAACCAGGCGAAAAACAGCACCAGCGAGACAATCATCGTAGGGATCAGGCCGGGAATCTCGCTCACCGCATCGAAGCGTTTCACTACCAGGGACATCAGTCGCGCCGCCAGGGGCGCCAACAGGAAAAAGGCACCCACAAACAGCAACACCTTGCCGGCATTCACCAGGCTGATGCCACCCCCGGTGGAGAACTCCACCAGCAGGGCCAGCAACACCACGCCCAGAATATCGTCCAGCACCGCGGCGCCAAGGACGATTTGTCCCTCGGGCGCCTGCTGACGCTTCAAATCGTGCAACACGCGCACGGTGATGCCAATGCTGGTGGCGGTGAGTGTACCGCCCACAAACAGAGACACCAGTAGGGAAAGTCCGAAACCCCAATAGCTCAGCGCGAAACCCAGCAACAGGGGCAACACGAAACCGATCAGCGCCACCAGCACGGATTTCGCTCCGGTGCGCACCAGGCGCTTGAGATCGGTTTCCAGCCCCACCCCAAACAACAGCAAAATGATGCCGATCTCCGCCAACAGGCGGATGGCCTGGGCCGGCTCCAGCCAACCAAGCAGGCTGGGGCCCAACACCACCCCGGCCAGCAGCTCGCCGATCACCGCCGGTGATTTCAGGCGCACCGCAATCTCCGCCAGCACGCGCGCGGTGAGCAGGATGATCAGCAAATAAAGGAAAAAGGTATGTGTTTCCACATCATGGCCCCAGGTCTTCAAACCGGATAAACCCATCATAGCCCACATCGCCACAGCGGCTGTAACATTCGCCGCGCGTCATCGTCCATGCAGCGCTGTTTCCCATAGAGTTGCGAAGCAGCCAAGGGATACAGTCATTGCATATCGTGTCGAATGCAGAATTATCAACAAGGAGAGAG
>DRKQ01000075.1 GCA_011051685.1 Gammaproteobacteria bacterium | reverse complement strand
TGGGCATGGGCCGATCCTTCCCAACCCGCCTTGGTGTGACAGGCCAGGCAGATGATGTCCGAGGCAGGCAGGAAGGTGTTGGAGCCGTCCGGCTGCGCTTTCTGCAGGCGGTTCAAACGCAGGAATTTAATGTTTTCATTGGTGGTGTCGCGGATATGCGGGTCATGGCAACTGACACATTGCACCTGGCCATTGTCTGGGGTGGGATTGTTCGGCGTCTCGGGCTGCAGGTGAATATCCTGAAGCTGTGGCCGTGGATTCAACCCCCGCACCCGGATGGGGTCCTGGGTGGGATCACGCATTTCACCATCGGCATTGAACAGGGCCTGGTTGTAGGTCAGTGAAATGGGGTGGTCATTGGTCAGATCCTTGCCCAGAAAACGTGTGTATCCGGTGTTGCTGCCCTCACCCGGGGCCATGACGCCACCGGTTCCGGTACCCTGCATGCCGATGGTAGGCCCCTGAAAACCACCACTGCCGGCGCGATTGCGCACACTGCCAATGGCGATACTGCCATCATGACAGGAAAGACACAGCTTGGAGACGCCATTGGGCTGCTGGATGGAGGAGTCGATGGAGCCGGAACTGTAGATAGTGTAGGTGGAGTTGGAAGGGATCTCGCGGTTCCACAAGGGGCCTTCGCTCAGATTGGCGCCATGAGGCGTGTGGCAAAAGATACAGATTTCCGCCTCGGAGGTGGATCTCACCGTACGCTGATCCCCACCGCCGAGAATATCCGGTGTGACGAACGAAGAAAAGTTATGCTTGGTATTACGAATATCGGAAATGCGTGCAGCTGAGGCGGATGAGACCCACACCGCCGCCAGTACGAGCATAAGCATGCCCGCAATCACAAACCCCTTATTTCGCATAGCCACTCCTACCACTCAACGTTTGGCTTTGCGACACCTGTGTCACGGTGTCGCTCTGGGCATCCTATTTATTCTGCTCACTCGCCCCTTTGGAGCCAGCGCTATTTTCTTGCCCTTCTCTGTCGTGCAGGTATTGGTCGCGCAGGTACTGGTCGCTCAAGTACTGGAAGACCACTACCCGCCGGTTGTACATATCTGCAACGTAAATACGATCCTGATGATCGGTCCAAACTCCGGCGGGCAGATAGAACTTTCCGACCTCTGCCCCGGTGCCGCCAATGGGCAATAAAAACCGCCCATCCTGGTCATATACTAGCAAATAATCATGAAATGATTCAATGATATAGATATTCCCTTCGCTGTCCGCCGTTACCCCTTTCGGACGCACCAGGTTGCCCACATACAGCCCACGGGAACCCACACTACGCAGAAACTTACCTTCTGAATCAAGTATTTGCACCCGGGCATTAAAGGTATCCGTGACATAAAGGCGCTTATTGACAAAGCTCAAATGGGTCGGCGCATTGAACTCCAAGGGCCCGGTTCCCACCTTGCCGATGACCTGCACAAGCTTTCCTGCATCGGAATAGACCTTGATATTGTGCTCACCGGTATCGGCGACGAAGATTCGCTGACTTTGCGGGTCAATGGCAATGCCTGTGGGCCGCTCGAAATCCTCGAGCCCAAAAGTGCCTTTTGCGCCCCCTTGACTGTCCAGGCGAATCACCTGCCGGAGTTCGGAATCCGTGACCAGAATATCACCATTGCCGGCGACGGCCACACCTACCGGGGAGACAAAATTCACATCCTCGTTGACCGCACGCCACACATTTACCTCGCCCGCCGCCTGATCAAACACGAACACGGCCTGGCGCCCCACATCGGTGACAATCACCCTGCCTTTGTCGTCCACTGCACCCGTCTGCGGACGAAACAGGTTGCGCATGGAATCCGCCTCGTCCCCCAGGCCCACCAAGGCCTTGAAAAAACGGCCAATGGCTGCGCCCGCGCCACCATCGTCCACCGCAGTAAGATTGGATTCGCCAAACAACTGGCCAACATAACGATAACGGGGCTTGTCCGGCAGCGGCGGCCAGACTTTTTCTTCCGCGGAGGTTTCATATTGCAACAAGTACTTGGTATCGGCGCAGCCACCAAGCAAGAGTATCGTCAAGGCAGGAATGACGAGAAACAGAGGAATGTTGCGCATGCTCAACCTGCGGGCATCACTGGCAGCGGCGCAGAAGGATTGATACGCAACACCTGAATGCGACGATTCAGGCTGTCGGCCACGTACAACAGATTGCCATTCACCCACAGATCCGTGATCAGGCGGAAACGCCCCGGGCCAGATCCCCCACCCCCGAATGACATCAATAACTGGCCATCCTGGTATACCAGAATCGTGTTGGTGGATCGATCACTGATATACACCCGTTGATCCCTGTCCACGGCGATGGCATTGGGAAACAACAACTCATTCTCGCCGAATGAATACAGATAATTGCCTTGCCAATCCAGCACCTGCACTGGCAATTCCAGCCTGTCCAGAATATACAGGCCATCCGCACCGCTGGTGATCGCGGTCATCGCACGAAAACGCCCCGGGCCGCTGCCACGTTGTCCTATGGCATGGGTCGCCTTGCCAATGGTATTGAAAACCACCACACGACTGAACGAACCGTCAATCACCAAAACCTCGCCGGTTTTCTCATTGACCAGCACATCCATGGGACGGGAAAGATTGGCCAGATCCTGGAAAGTGGTCAGCAGCTCGCCCTGCTCCGTGAAATGCATCACCTTGCGGCCAAGGGTATCGACAATGTAAAAGGAGCGATCCTTCGCCACATAAATCTTTCCAGGAGCGCCTTCAAAGAAGTTGGCAATATCACGCAGCGGTTCGATTTCGTTACTTACCAGGTCATACTTGAAAACAAGCTTCGTCCCGGCATCAACGATGTACAGCAAACCATCGACGCCGCCCACCGCCACCGGCTCAAGAAACCTTATCTCTTCACCCTTGCCAATCAGCAAACGGCTAAACTGGCCGGCAACCCCCTTGTAGGATCGCTGCCCGCCTTTGATAATCGTTTCGGGGCTCAGCAGTTTGGCGCCAACCTTCTGGGAAAACCCAGTATCCCTACCACTGGACTGGGAGGCATCCAGCTCCTCACCCTCGAGGGCGAATTTTTCCAGCTCGGCGACACTGCATGCCGCCAGGCCGCCGGCCAGCATCAGGAAAGCAAAAACACGAAGAAGCAACTGACTACCGTAACCCGACATTTTCACGGGCGACACTGTGGCAACGATTACACTGCAGTGGCGGGAAGGCTACCTTGCCGTGGCAGACACCACAAAACTCGCCTTCAATAATCGAGGCCATGGTGACAAAATTCCCGCCACGCTGGGGCAGAAAAATTCCAGGGTGACAATTTTTACAGGTGAGCCATTTGGTATGCGGCAAATGAGGAAAGCGCACATAGGGCATCGACGCCGTGTTCTTGAAAATGACGTCAAAATCCACGGAGTGCATTTTTTCTGTCCCCGTCAAGCCGGTGCGGGGCTCAATCAAACCGCGGTCCAGGGTCTCCACCCAGTTGATAACACCACGCTCATCCCGCGGAAAATCCTTCATGGCCTCCGCCGGCGGTTGCAGAGTTTTTACCGCGTCATTTTCCGGGTCGTGAATACCGTCCTCGGCAATGGGCACCACGTCGCCATGCAACTGATAATGTCCGCCTCCTTCCTCGGCAATCGCCACACTGGAGAACATGATCGCCATAAGCATAGCGACTGAGCCATGCCACAAACCCTGTTGTATTTTTTTAACATCTGATTTACGCATTGTTCAGGTACTTTTGATAAAACGAATAAATAAATCCATGGAATATCCCTTGTCCCTCAGGCCCAGAGCTACTGCGAAACCCCTACCATACGCAACGCTCGGCGTACGGTCTTGGTTGCCTGCAACAACATCGCGATTGCCGTGGGATAATCCCCCGCCTCAGCCTTGGCGATAGCCTCGTCGCGCCGGCTACGCGCCTTGCTCAAGAAACTCTCCATCAGTTTGATGGCCCCCGGCGCCGGTTTTTTCGCCTCGATGGCCACGGGAATCAGCTCTTCATATCCCGTAAAGCGCTTGAGCTCGTACTCGTATTCATCCTTGGCTGAATCAAACTTCAGATCGTAAACAATGGTCTTGGAATCCAGCATCTTGTGCAGTGCACCTGTCAAGGTACCCTGCGCTTCCTGTAGCAACTTGTTGGCATGCACATAGTTTTTCTTTTGTGCAAGGGCCTCAGCCTTATCCAGTTTCGCAGCCAGGGCCTTCTCGTCCATACGCACATCATCCGGCACTGAGCCTGCCTTTTCCATTCGCTTGAGATTATCGCGGTAGGATTTTTGATAATCCTTAATTTCTGAACGCATGGCCTTGTAGCTTTCAGCCATTTGCGCCAACTCCTCATCACCTGGCACCAGACGAGTCGCCTCGCTGAGCATCTTCAGCGATTCATTGGCCAGCGCCAATGCTTCCGGCAACGCACCCACCATGGATTTTTCTCGGCCTTGCGCCAGTTTCTTCTTGGCGGCAAGCA
>DRKQ01000074.1 GCA_011051685.1 Gammaproteobacteria bacterium | reverse complement strand
TTGCAGGCAAAGGAGCCAGGCGCGGATGAAGAAGAGCAAATTCAATCCCCCGGAAAAGAAGCCGGACATCGATATCAACAAGCCTGCGAACTTCAAGCCGGACGGCAGCTTCTGGCACCGGCCCAGCTCGGCGCTGTGGATCTATTTGATCTTTATCATAATGTCTCTTTACCTCTGGCAGGGGGCGCAAGAGGTTCAGCGAACCGAGATTCCCTACAGCGAATTCCTGCAGCGCGTGGACAAGGGCGAGGTCAGGGAAGCGGTGGTCAGCGACAAGGTCATCACCGGCACCCTGACGGAAACCGATCCCAAAACCGGCAAGCCGCGCCACTTCGTCACTGTGCCCTTGTGGAACAACGACCTGGCCCGGGAGCTGGAAAAGAAGGGTGTGAAGTACACCGTGCGCCAGGGCGGCGACTGGCTGAGCAGCTTCATCCTCAATTGGGTGCTGCCCTTTGGCCTGCTGTTCCTGCTGTGGGGTTGGATGGGCAAGCGCATGGCCGGGGCGGGGAAGGGCTTTCTCAATATCGGCAACCATATCCGCATCCATCCGGAAGGCGATGTGAAGGTAACCTTCAAGGATGTCGCCGGTGCGGAAGAGGCGAAGACGGAGCTGGGCGAGACCATCGCCTTCCTGCGTGACCCGACGGTGCTGCAACGTCTCGGCGGCCACGCGCCCAAGGGCGTGTTGCTGGTGGGGCCGCCCGGCACTGGCAAGACCCTGCTGGCGCGCGCGGTGTCCGGCGAGGCCCATGTGCCGTTTTTCAACATCAGCGGTTCCGAATTTATCGAGATGTTTGTCGGCATGGGTGCGGCACGGGTGCGTGAGCTGTTTGAGCAGGCCCGGCAGAAGGCGCCCTGCATCATCTTCATTGATGAGTTGGATGCCATCGGCGGTGCCCGTGGCATGGCGCCGATAATGGGTGGTGGTCACGATGAGCGTGAACAGACCCTCAATCAATTGTTGACCGAGATGGATGGCTTCGACCCCTCCGTGGGCGTGGTGGTGATGGCCGCCACTAACCGGCCGGAGATTCTTGACAAAGCCCTGCTGCGCGCCGGTCGTTTCGATCGCCAGATCGTGGTCGACAAGCCGGATCTGGAAGCCCGCGTCGCGATCCTCGAACTGCACACCAAAAAGCTGAAAATGGCCGACGACGTCGATCTGCGCGTGGTGGCCCAGCGCACCCCGGGCTTTGTCGGCGCCGACCTGGCCAATATCGCCAACGAGGCTGCCATTCTGGCCGTGCGTTATAACCACGAGGCCGTCACCATGGCCGACTTCGAGGCCGCCATCGACCGTGTCATCGCCGGGCCGGAGAAGAAGAATCGTGGCATCAATGCGGCGGAAAAGCACCGCGTCGCCTTCCATGAATCGGGCCATACCCTGGTGGCGGAGAACGTGCCCACCGGTGAACCGGTGCACAAGGTGTCCATTATCCCCCGTGGCGTGGCGGCGCTGGGTTATACGCTGCAACTGCCGGTGGAAGAGAAATTTCTTTCCACGGAGAATGAACTGCGAGACCAGATTGCCATTCTGTTGGGAGGCCGGGTGGCCGAAGAAATCGTCTTTGGCGATGTCTCCAGTGGCGCTTCCAACGACCTGGAGCGGGCCTCGGAGATCGCCCGCAACATGGTGACCCGCCTGGGCATGAGTGAAAAGCTGGGGCCGCTGACCTGGGGGGTTCACCGGGAGTTGCAGTTTCTGGGGCAGAGCAGTGAAGAGCGCAACTATAGCGAGGAGACCGCCCGCTTGATCGATGCCGAGGTCAGAAGACTGGTCGAGGAGGGCCGCCAGCGGGCGATGGAGATCATCACTGGGCAGCGCGCCATTCTGGACGACCTGGCCCATGCGCTGGAAGAAAAAGAGATACTCGATGGCGAGGAAGTGGAAGCGATTATCCGTCGCAGAAAAGAAACCGAGGAGCGCACAGAATGAACCCCCAGTCGGCGTTTTTCAGTGAAAGCATCCGGTGTCTGAAGCAATCGGCACTTTTCTCCGGACTGGCGACATCCTCCATCGAAGACATCGTTACGCGCTGTCGGCGGGAAACCTGGAAGCGCCGTCGCCAGCTGCCCATGGAAGAGACCTGGCGGCGTTTCCATATTCTGCTTTCGGGACGGGTGCGCCTCAGCCGTGGCAATGCGGAAAATGGCCGCATGATTACGCTGTTCCTGCTCGGTCCCGGTGAGCCGTTTTGTATCTTCAGTCTGTTGGACGGCAAGCCCCACGATGTCATGCTGGAAACCCTGGATGACGTCACTTTGTTGAGCCTGCCCATGGATGAGGCCCGCCAGTGGCTCGACGAACACCCGGAATTCAATCGTAAACTGCTGCCCTATCTGGGAGAGCAGATGTGCAGCCTGGCCGGGCTGGCCTCGGATTTGGCGCTGCACGATACGGAAACGCGTCTGGCGCGGCTGATTTTGCGCCACGTGGATTCAGCCACCACAGAGCAGCATGTCACGCCGCGTCTGATCAACGATCTTTCCCACGAATCCCTGGCCGAGATGATCGGCAGCGTGCGGGTGGTGGTCAACCGCCAGTTGCAGCATTGGAAACAGGAGGGCATCGTCGATGCCCATCGCGGTCATCTGGAGGTCGAGGCCTTGCAGGAACTGGTGCGGCGCGCCGAAGAGCTTCCCCACAAGGTCCCGGCGTGATGCTGGCCGACGCGCATTCCCGGGGCGTGGTCGATGTCAAGGCCTTGCTGCATCACTCGCCGCTGTTCGAAGGGCTGGATGATGCGGTGCTTGACGAAATGCTAAGCCATTTCCGCCGCGAGACCTGGAAGCAGGGCCGACAGGTCACTGGCCAGGAGAGCGGTCAGCGCTTTCACATCATCCTTTCCGGGCGGCTGAAAATGGCGCAGATCAATCCCGAGACCGGCAGGATGGTGACTCTGTTTCTGCTTCAGCCGGGCGATGGCTTCGATGTCATCAGCCTACTGGATGGACAGCCAGATCCGCTCATCTTCGAGGCGCGGGATGACCTGTTGATGCTCTCCACGCCGATGCAGGAGGCCCGCCGCTGGATCGAACAACACCCGGCCTTCAATCGCAGCTTTCTGCCCTATCTTGGCAAACAGATGCGCACCCTGGCCAATCTGGCCGGCGACCTGGCCCTGCACGATACGGAGACGCGCCTCGCGCGGCTGATTCTGCGTCATGTGCACCACGAACAGCCGGACCAGCCCCTGCGCCTGATCCACAATCTCTCCCATGAATCCCTGGCCGAGATGATCGGCAGCGTGCGGGTGGTGGTCAACCGTCAGCTGCAGCACTGGCAGCGCGATGGCGTGGTGGTGACCCGTCGCGGCGAACTGATCATCAAGGAACTGGAAGCATTGCTGAAAAAGGCCATGCATTTTCCCCATCACACGCCGCACGCGTAAGCCATTTTTTCCCCACAGTCTGTGTAACCCTGGTAGCAGAAAAAATCCCCCCTTCGGGGTGACAATCAAGTATCGCCAAATTGTCAGACCACCGGGGGGTGGCGTGTGCAGGGGAATGGAAAGATGGTCGAAGAAAACAGTTGTGTCGCGGTCTACGACAATCATCTTCAGGCAGAGGAGGCCGTGCGGCGGCTGCTGGCAAAGGGCTTTGATGCCGGCAAGCTGTCCATCGTCGGCAAGGGTTACCAGCGCGAAGAACATCCCATCGGTTTTTACAATACCGGCGACCGCATGAAATTCTGGGGGGCGCAAGGCGCCTTCTGGGGCGGCCTGTGGGGCATGCTGCTGGGCGCGGCCTTTTTCTGGGTGCCCGGCCTGGGTACCGTGGTCATCGCCGGCCCACTGGTAAGCGTGCTGGTCACGGCGCTGGAGGGCGCGGCAGTGGTGGGCGGCTTAAGCGCCCTGGGCGCGGCGCTCTATAGCATCGGTATTCCCCGCGACAGCATCGTCCGTTATGAAACCGCCATCAAATCAGACCATTATCTGCTCATCGTGCATGGCGACCAGGGTGAAGTCGAGCGAGCCCACGATGTGCTGGCGGGTGGAGATGCCCGGGACGTCACGATCCACCTCAGCTGATGAGCGCCCTGTGGTGGCTTTCTCATCTCGCCTGGGTCGGGGGCTTTCTCCTCGGTGCACTGTTGCTCGCCCATATCATCCGCCAGCATCGCCCGCCGGCCTCCACCCTGGCATGGATACTTTTTATCGTTATGGCGCCCTATCTGGGGGTGCCATTCTATCTGGTTTTTGGCGGCCGCAAGGTAAAACGCCTGGCCCGGCAAAAGGCGAATCTTCGCCGCGAAGCGGAGCGCGATCCGGACAAGAACCTGTCGCCCCTGGAACAATTGCTGATGGCCCATGGCGTCAGTCCCGCCGACGAAGGCAATCGTCTTTCCCTTTGTGAAACGGGCGAGGCCAGCTATGCGGCGCTGGTTGCCTTGATCGAGGCAGCGCAACAGCGTATCGATCTGTGCTTCTTTATCTTTCATCCCGATCGTGTCGGGCAGGATATCTTGCAACACCTGATCCGGCGTGCCGAAGAAGGCGTGCGGGTGCA
>DRKQ01000073.1 GCA_011051685.1 Gammaproteobacteria bacterium | reverse complement strand
TTCTGACAATCCTCAATGTCATGGTTAAAAATGGAGCACATTGGTGTGAAACATCCCTTTCTTAAACACAGTTGCTCTCCCCTCAAGGGGAGAGGGTGTAAAAGCAACGATGCCGCCTAAAGGCGGGGGATTTACAGATCCCCTATCAAAGACATTAAATACTAACACCAGGATCCGCGGCTTATGGTGCCCCCCCTCACCCCGGCCCTTTTATGCCCCAGAGGGTGCTCCCCCAAGGGGAGAGGGGGGGGCTATCGTCCACCGCTCGAGGTCAATTTCCCTGCAGCGGCAACCCTGTCCGCCTACAGCTTACCCTTGGGCAGCGAGGAAAAGGGCCGCGCACGGCCACCCAGCTGGTATTCCACCACCGCCGCGTTGTGCTGTTCCAGGGTGGCGGAAAACTGGTGGCTGCCATCACCGCGGGCCACGAAATACAGTTCTTCCCCCGGCGCGGGATTGAGCGCCGCCAGTACCGCATCGCGTCCCGGCAGGGCGATGGGCGTGGGTGGCAGGCCGCGGTGCAGGTAGGTGTTGTAGGGGGTGTCCTTGCGCAGGTCGCGGCGGCGGATGTTGCCGTCGAAGCGGCGCCCCAGGCCGTAGATCACCGTGGGGTCGGTCTGCAGGCGCATGCGTTTTTGCAGGCGCCGGTTGAACACCCCGGCGATCTGCTTGCGCTCACTGGGCAGGGCAGTCTCCTTTTCCACGATGGAGGCCATGATCAGCGCCTCGTAGGGGGTCTTGTATTCCACGTCGATGGCGCGGTCCGGCCAGGCCTTTTCCAGCAGGCGGTCCATGGCGTCATAGGCGCGCTGCAGGAAGGCCACATCGGTGGTGAGCCGCGGGAAGTGGTAGGTGTCGGGCAGGAAGCGGCCCTCGGGATGCTCGCCCGGGTGGCCGATTTTTTCCATGATTTCGGCGTCGCTGTAGTCCGACAGGGTGTGCAGCAGATATTCGTTGCTGTGCACGGCATCCATCAGTTGGCGGAAGGTCCAGCCTTCGACGATGGTCAGCGAGTATTGCAGCATCTCGCCATTGACGATCTGCTCCAGCAAGCGCTCAGGGGTAATCCCCTGGTCGAAATGGTATTCCCCGGCCTTGATATTGTCCGCGGTGCCCTCCAGCTTGGCCAGCCATATCAGGTATGAGGCCGACTCGATCACCCCGCGCCGGGCCAGATCCCGGGAGACGTGGGTGAGGGTCTTGCCGGGCTTGATCTCGTAGCGCAGTCCGCCCTCGGGCAGATTCACCGGGGCGCTGACGAAAGCACGGTAGTCCATGGCCACCCATGCACCATAAAGACTGCCCAGCAACACCAGCAGGCCACTTAGCTTGAACAGGGTTTCGCGGCCCAGTCTAGTCATGGAGGGCCTCGCTGAGCTGACGGGTCACCGGCCCCACGGTAAAGGCGTGGTCTTCCAGCTGGCGCACCGGCCAGATGCCCATGAGGGTGTTGCAGAGAAACAGCTCCCGGGCGGCGTGCAGGTCGTCCACGGTGAGGCGGGTTTCCGCCACGGGGATGCCCGCCGCCCTGGCAGCGGCCATGATGCGCCCACGGGTAATGCCCCGCACGCCGCAACGGTCCAGCTTCGGGGTCTGCAGCGTTTCCCCCTGCACACAAAACAGGTTGCTCATGGTGCCCTCGATCACATGATTTTGGTTGTCCAGCATCAGGCCCTCGGCGATCTCATCCTGTTCGTTATCCCATTCCGCTCGTGCCAGCACCTGCTCCAGGCGGTTGAGATGCTTGATGCCTGCCAGCACCGGATTGTGACCGAGACGGGTCTGGCAGAGGCGTACCCGCACACCCTCGCTGGCATGGCTGGCGGGAAAGCCGGGCAGCGGTGCAAGGGCCAGCACTCGCGTCGGCACCAGTCCATCGTCGAAACCGTAGCCCCGTTGCGTCACACCCCGGCTCACGGTGATCTTCAACACACCATCGCGACCAGCGCACAATTGTTGGGCCTCCGCCAGCAACACCATCTTATCCGGCATCGGGATACGCAGGCGCTCACAACCTTCGGCCAGGCGGGCCATGTGCAGCGGCCAATGCAAAATCTGACCACCGCGCACGCGCAGGGTTTCGAACAGCCCGTCGCCGTACTGGAAACCACGGTCCAGCGCCGAGATATGTTCCGTGGCCTGGCCGTTGATCAAAAGGGAAGTCACTACTGTACTCTCTGCCACCCGGTTCTTCCGCCCGGTGAATGTGGGTCAATGATACCACAGTCAACCAACGGCACTCAGCTCTGTAAGGCCAGCAACAGACCGCGGGCCTTGGCACGGGTCTCCTCCAGCTCCTGTTGTGGATCAGAATCGGCAACGATGCCGGCGCCGGTACGCAGCTGAATCTGCCCGTCCTGCTGAGTGATGGTGCGGATCAGAATATTCAGATCCATATCGCCATTGTGATTGAGATAACCCATGGCCCCGGTATAGGCGCCACGTCCCTCCCCTTCCAAGTCGGCAATGATCTCCATGCAGCGCACCTTGGGACAGCCGGTGATGGTGCCGCCGGGAAACACCGCGCGAATCACTTGCCCCGGCGTCACCCCCTGCCGCAGCTCGCCGCTGACATTGGAGACGATGTGATGCACGTGGGCGTAACTCTCCAGCACCATCAATTCGTCCACCACCACGCTGCCAGGCACACACACCCGGCCCAGGTCGTTGCGCTCCAGATCGATAAGCATAACGTGCTCTGCGCGTTCCTTGGGATGGGCCAAAAGCTCGTCTTTGAGGGCGTCGTCGCCGGCAGTCTGCTCACCCCGCGGACGGGTGCCGGCAATGGGCCGGGTCTCCACGTGACCACCGCGCACCCGCACCAGGCGCTCCGGGGAGGAGCTAATCACCGCCGCGTCGTCGATCAGCGCGAGGCCGGCGAAGGGCGCGGGGTTCTGCGCACACAGTCTCTGGTAGATGTCCGCCGGCGCGGCCGCCCCCTGGCCCCGCCAGATCCGGGACAGGTTCACCTGGAATACATCACCCTCGACGATGTAGTCCTTGATGCGCGCCACACCTTGCAGATAACGCTGGGGATCATCTTCTTCGAGCTGCACCGGCGTACCGTCGGCACTGCTTGCAAAGACGGCGCGGGCCAGATCCCCGACCATCCTGTCCAGCAGATTCTCCTGTCCCGGTTCGGCCAGCAAAAAGCCCTGCTGTTGCTGATGATCCACGATCAGCGCCGCGGGAATGCGTACCGCATAGGCTGTGGGCAGGCCATCACGTGCCGGCGGCAGGGCAAGGCTGGGCTCGATCTGCCCCGCCAGTTCATAGCCCAGGTAGACGAACCAGCCACCGCGAAAGGGCAAGTGGCTTTCGGCTGGAGGGATTTTTCGCGCGGCAGCCAGCCAGTGACCATCGAGCCGGGAAAGGAAATCCTCGCTCGCAGGTGCATTGTCTAACTGGATGTGTTGTCCCGGAAAGGCAAACAGGATGTCATAGCGGGCCTGTCCCCCGCCCTGGGCCACCGATTGCAAGAGAAAGGGATAACGCGCGGGATTGACGCGCTGCAGCGCCAGGGGATCAACAGGTGGTTCGACGGGACGAATGTGTAACATGCAGTGCCGAAAGCATCCGTGACGTGTGGCAAAACGCCCGAATAGCTGTGATCAGTCCTTATTCCGGCTTGCGTAAGACCAGCGTGCCATTGGTGCCGCCAAAGCCGAAGGAATTGGACATGGCGATGTCGATCTTCATTTCCTCGGCAGTGTGAGGTACATAATGCAGATCACACTCGGGATCGGGATGATCCAGATTGATGGTGGGCGGCGCCACCTGGTCGCGGATGGCCAGGGAGGTGAACACCGCCTCGATGCCCCCGGCGGCACCCAACAGGTGGCCGGTCATGGACTTGGTGGAACTCACCGCCAGCTTGTAGGCATGATCGCCAAAGGCGGTCTTCATGGCGTGGGTCTCACCCACGTCCCCCGCCGGCGTGGAGGTGCCGTGGGCGTTGATGTAATCCACGTCCTCGGGATTGATGCCGGCGTTTTTCAGCGCGATATTCATGCAACGCGCCGCCCCCTCACCGCCTACCGAGGGCGAGGTCATGTGGTAGGCATCGCCGCTCATGCCAAAGCCGATGATTTCGGCGTAGATCTTTGCCCCCCGAGCCTTGGCGAACTCATATTCCTCCAGCACCACCACGCCGGCACCGTCACTGAGCACAAAGCCGTCACGGTCCCGGTCCCAGGGGCGGCTGGCAGCCTCGGGATCGTCGTTGCGGGTGGACAGGGCGCGGGCCGCGGCAAAACCGCCCAGCCCCGTGGGGGAAGTGGCCATCTCCGCGCCCCCTGCCACCATCACGTCGGCATCGCCGTATTCGATGAGCCGTGCCGCATCGCCGATGGAGTGCGTGGCTGTCGCGCAAGCCGTGGTGATGGCGTAATTGGGGCCCTTCATGCCATAGATGATGGACAGGTTGCCGGAAATCATGTTGATGATGTTGCTGGGCACGAAGAACGGCGAGATCTTGCGCGGGCCGCCCTTGAGAAAGGCATCGTGACCCTTTTCGATACCGGAGAGGCCGCCAATGCCGGAACCAATGGCCACGCCGATACGCTCTGCGTTCTCCTCGGTCACTTCCAGGCCCGCATCCCGCACCGCCTGCATACCTGCGGCGATACCATAATGTATAAACGGGTCCATCTTCTTCGCGTCCTTGGCGGAGATGTATTCGGTGATGTCAAACTCGCGCACCGAGCCGCCGAAGCGCACGGAAAACTCACTCACATCGAAATGGGTCAGCGGCGCGATGCCGCTCTTGCCCGCCAGGATGTTGCTCCAGGCATCGTCCACGTTCAGCCCCACCGGGGAGACCATGCCCAGACCTGTAATCACTACACGTCGTTTCGTCACAAGCAGTACCTATTTCGTTACCTGTATCGTTCGTCTATTTGCAGATAGCCTGTCTACCACATACCCAGCATGCCAATGCACCAGCAATGAAAAAGGCCGCAATCCACCGGGTGGTTGTGCGGCCTTGGCAGCTCGATATTGTTTCCGTATACCAGAAGCGGTGGCTCTGGTGACAAAAACAAGATCAGCTGGTGTGTGCGGTGACGTAATCCGTTGCCTGCTGTACCGTGGTGATCTTTTCCGCATCTTCATCGGGAATTTCGGTATCGAATTCCTCTTCCAATGCCATCACCAGTTCCACTGTGTCCAGGGAATCGGCACCCAGGTCGTCAACAAAAGAGGATTCGCTGCTGACCTCTTCTTCCTTAACGCCAAGTTGCTCAACAACGATTTTCTTGACTCGTTCCTCAATGGTGCTCATCTCGGATCAATCCTCCCAAAGTAATGTCGAAGCGCTCGGGTCTTTATGTGCCATGGGGCTTTTGTGCAAAGCTGCCCCCAAACGCGTGGCGGGTATTCTAGAGAAATCCCCGCCGGGTTACAAGCAATAAAGAACTTTAACTATATATTACAAGCTATTGTTTTTTATTGGGGTTAATTTTCAAACAGAATAAAAAGTTGCTCAGGCCATGTACATTCCGCCATTCACGTGCAGGGTCTCGCCGGTAACATAGGCCGCACCGGGCGAAGCCAGAAAGGCCACGGCGGCGGCGATCTCTTCCGGCTGCCCCAGACGATTCAGGGGGATATTGCCCAACAGGGCCTCGCGTTGCGCGTCAGGCAGGGCGCGGGTCATGTCGGTGTCGATGAAACCGGGAGCCACGGCATTGACGGTAATCCCCCGTGCGCCCACTTCCCGGGCCAGAGACTTGGTGAAGCCCAACAGCCCCGCCTTGGCGGCGGCGTAATTGGTCTGCCCGGCATTGCCCGCGGCGCCCACCACGGAGCTGATGCTGATGATGCGGCCCTTGCGCGCCTTGGTCATGGCCCGCAGGCAGGCCTTGGACATGCGGTACACCGAGGTAAGATTGGTCTCGATGATGTCGCTCCACTCCTCGTCCTTCATGCGCATCAGCAGGTTGTCGCGGGTGATGCCGGCATTGTTGACGAGGATACTGGGTGCGCCAAAGGCCTCGTTCACCGCGGCCAGTACCTGGCCGATGGAATCGGCATCGGTAACATTGAGGGCCATGCCCTGTCCGCTGATGCCGTTTTCCGCCAGGTAGGCGCTGATGGCCTCGGCGCCCTTCTCCGAGGTGGCGGTGCCCACCACCGTGGCCCCCTGTTGTCCCAGGGCCAGGGCAATGCTCTGGCCGATGCCGCGGCTGGCACCGGTGATCAGGGCGATTTCGCCCTGGAGTGTGTCCGTGTTCGACATGTCTATGTTCCTCCCGCAACGGCCTGCACGGCCTTTTCCAGACCGGCGACGTCCGAAGTGGTGAGGCCGGTCATTTCACGATTGATGCGTTTGTTCAGTCCCGCCAGCACCTTGCCGGGACCGCATTCCACCACCTGCTGCACGCCCTGGGCGGCGAAGGACTGGATAGTATCCACCCAGCGCACCGGGCTGAACAACTGGCGGCGCAGGGCATCGCGGATCGCCTCGGGCTCGCTCTGCGCCTGCACGTCGACGTTGTTGAACACCGGGATGGCGGGGGGCTGGATATCGATCTCCGCCAGGCGTTGGGCCAGGCGTTCGGCGGCCGGCGCCATGAGGCTGCAATGGGACGGCACGCTCACCGGCAGCGTCAGGGCGCGCTTGGCGCCGGCGGCCTTGGCCAGTGCCACGGCACGCTCCACCGCGGTGCTGTGGCCGGCGATCACCACCTGCCCCGGTGAATTGAAGTTCACCGCGGTGACCACCTCACCCTCCTCGGCCTGCTTGCACACCGCCAGCACCTGTTCGTCATCCAGGCCCAGGATGGCCGCCATGGCCCCCTCCCCGGCGGGCACAGCCTCCTGCATGAAGCGGCCACGATCGGCCACCAGGCGCAGCGCATCGGCCAGGTTCAGGCTGTCCGCCGCCACCAGGGCGCTGTATTCACCGAGGCTGTGTCCCGCCAGGGCCACCGGCGGGCGCTGGGTCAGACGGCGCCATACCCGCCACACCGCCACGCCACCGGCCAGCATGGCCGGCTGGGTGATGTGCGTTTGATTCAATTCTGCTTCCGGGCCGTTCTGCACCAACTGCCAGAGATCGTAACCCAGGGCGTCGCTGGCCTCCCGGAAGGTCTCTTCGATGTCCGGGTGCGCCTCGGCCAGTGCCGAGAGCATGCCCACGGATTGTGATCCCTGGCCGGGAAAAACGATGGCATAACTCATAGTCGATGTCCTGAAATGTGTCACGGGCCGGACCCTGCCGCCCGCCCGGTAATCCCGGTAATATTGGTTTTAGTATTTTAAAAGCGCCGAGCCCCAGGTGAAACCGCCACCAAAGGCCTCCAGCATAATTGTCTCGCCACGCTGGATGCGCCCCTCACGGATCGCCAGATCCAGCGCCATGGGCACAGATGCAGAGGAAGTATTGCCGTGCTCCTGCACGGTCACCACCACCTGATCCATATCCATTTTCAATTTCTTTGCCGTGGCCTTGATGATACGGATATTGGCCTGGTGGGGCACCAGCCAGTCGATGTCGGACTTTTCCATGTGATTGGCCGCCAGGGTCTCATCGACGATACGCCCCAGGGTGTTCACGGCGATCTTGAACACCTCGTTACCCTGCATGGTGACATGCACCTCGCCATTGGCCAGCTCACCGTAACCTTCTGACACCCCACCGGTAGTGGACAGTAAATCCTTGTACTGACCGTCGGCATGCAAATGGGTGGACAGCACACCCGGCTCGTCGCTGGCACCCAACACCACGGCACCGGCGCCATCACCAAACAACACGCAGGTGGAGCGGTCGGTCCAGTCGATGATCCGCGACATGGTCTCAGCACCCACCACCAGCGCCCGCCGATGGCTGCCGCTGGCGATGAATTTGTCCGCAATGCCCAGGGCATACACAAAACCCGTACACACCGCCTGCACGTCGAAGGCGGTACAGCCGTGGATGTCCAGGCGTTGCTGCAACAGGCAGGCAGTGCTGGGAAACACCCGGTCCGGGGTGGTGGTGGCGACAATGATCAGGTCGATATCCACCGCGGAGACACCGGCGGCCTCCATGGCCCGGCGCGCCGCGTGTTCGGCCAGGTCACAGGTGGTCTCATGGTCCGCGGCGATATGCCGGGTCTTGATCCCGGTGCGATCGGTGATCCACTGGTCCGAGGTCTCCACCATCTTTTCCAGGTCGTGATTGGTGAGCACCTTTTCCGGCAGATAGGCCCCGGTGCCCTCGATGCGTGAATAGATTCTTTGCGATGTGCTCACACTGCCTGTCCCTGTGTTGTGGCGCGTTGTGTCATGACCTGTTCGACGTGTTTGCTGATACGTTCCGGTACGTTCTTTTTCACTTCCACGATGGCTTCACGAATGGCGCTGGCGTAAGCCAGTTGGTCGGCGCCGCCGTGGCTCTTGATGACAATACCCTGCAATCCGACGAGGCTGGCGCCGTTGTAGCGGCGCGGATCGATGCGTCGCTTCAGGGCGTTGAGTACGGGCATGGCCATCATGGCAGCCAGCTTGGTGAACAGGTTACGCTTGAACTCCTCGCGCAGGAAGTGGCTGATCAGTTTTGCCACACCTTCGGTAGTCTTCAATGAAATATTACCCACAAAGCCGTCGCACACCACCACATCCACCGTGCCCTTGAAAATGTCATCGCCTTCCACGAACCCCGTGTAATTGAGATCACTCTCGGCGAGGATGCGTGCCGCCTCTTTGACCCGTTCATTGCCCTTCACTTCTTCCTCACCGATATTGAGCAGACCGATGGTGGGCGCCTCGATATTGTCCACCGCACTGGTAAGCACCGAGCCCATCACCGCAAACTCGAACAGGTTGTCGGCACTGACATCCACATTGGCCCCCAGATCCAGCATGTGAGTCACGCCCTTGTTGATATTGGGCAAACTGGAAATAATCGCCGGACGGTCGATACCCGGCAGGGTCTTCAACACGAAACGCGCGGTGGCCATTAGCGCCCCGGTATTGCCCGCACTGACGCAGGCCTGCACACGGCCCTCCTTCACCAGGTTGATGGCCACGCGCATGGAGGAATCCTTTTTGGTGCGCAGGGCCACCGAGGGTTTTTCATCCATGGCCACCTGTTGCGAGGCATGCTGAATACTCAGACGATCTGAAAGCGACTGCCTGTGGGAATCCAACTCGGACTGCAATACCTGCTCGTCACCCACCAGAACGATGTGCAGTTGCGGGGTTTCCGACAATACCTGCAGGGCCGCAGGCACCACCACAGAGGGACCGTGGTCGCCTCCCATGGCATCGAGGGCAATGGCGAATGCGTGCTTCATGTGATCTCAGGATCGAACCCGGTGAAAATGGAAATGGCTTGCACCAAAAGCGTTTAGCGCCTTGAGAAAGGCGCTAAACGGGTGAAGCTCGATTAAAAAGGAATTGACAATTATTCGCCGTTGGTCGACGTGGTAACCTTGCGGCCACGGTAATAGCCTTCGGCACTGACGTGGTGACGGCGGTGTGTCTCGCCCGTGGTGGGCTCGATGGACAAGGCCGCACCTTTCAGTGCATCGTGGGAACGACGCATGCCACGGCGTGACGGGGTTACTTTGCTCTTTTGAACAGCCATTATTTGATCCTCAACTCTCTTGTTCAGTAACTAATGTTTAGTAACTACAATGTTTAGTAACTGATGTTTAGTAGCTAATTTCTAGCTCAATAGGTGTCTCAGTCGTTTTGTTCCGACGGAGTGCTTTTCAACTGTGCCAGCACCGCAAAGGGATTTTCCCGTTGCGCCACCGACCCATCCTCATCGCCGTCCGGCGCGCTGCCCAGAAAGGCCTCGCCACGGGGGCATTCTTCTGTCCTGTGCATTGCCACCTGGGGCAAGGCCAGAATCAGTTCGTCCTCAATCAGCGTCGCCAGGGGAAGCTCACCTGCTCCCAACTCCCCCTGCTCCTCGGCGGGCACCAGCAGGGGTTCGTAACGTTCCGGCAACTGCTCCGCCGCACGCTGGGAAGACACGATTCCCAGGCGGGTGCGGGTGGTAACGCTGTGAACCATACTTTCCATGCAACGCTGACATACCAGAGGCAAAGTCGCCGTCACGGAACCAATGATGCGGGGATTACCTCCCTCATCGGCACCAAACTCCAACTGGTATTCCACCTCGCCTTGCGGGTCTGTGCCTGCCAACAATGGCAAGAGGCGCGCCAGTGACGCCAAAGGCATATGCCCTTCCAGGGTTCGCCCGCGCGCGGCCAGGGCCAGCGGCTCAATAATTTGCCTTGTCGACATGCCCAAGTTTTCCGTTCATGCGGCCGCTTACGGCCCTGCGCCGCCTCCCCAACACCCACTGGCGGAGATGCGGCCGACATAAACGCGCGATTTTAAGGGTGTTCACAGACCATGTCAAAGTGGAATGCAGAGGAATCACCCTCGTGGAGCACAATATTTGCAGTATTCACGGCAACTTAGCCTGACCCCCTCCAACAGAGAAAGCTCCCGGACCCTGCTTGACAGCCTTACCGGTGATGCGCATATTCGGTGCTCGGCGCCAAACATCAGGTTTTTGCCGGGGCTGCCACTATTTATAACGCGACTCATAACAAGCCGTCTGTGCAACGCACCCTGGGATACTCTGAATACCCATGATTAAGAAAGTGCTCATCGCCAATCGTGGCGAAATTGCCGTCCGCATCGCCCGTGCCTGCAGTGAGATGGGCATCAAATCCGTGGCCATATACACGGACGCCGACCGCTATTCCCTGCATCTCAAAAAAGCGGATGAGGCCTACAGCCTCGGCCCGGATTCAGTATCCGGCTATCTGAATGTGCATCGCATCGTCAATCTGGCCATCGCCACCGGCTGCGACGCCCTGCACCCGGGCTATGGCTTTCTCTCGGAAAATCCGGAACTGGCCGAGGCCTGCGAGCGCCGCGGCATCCGCTTCATCGGCCCCAGCGCGGCGGTGATCCGCCAGCTGGGCGACAAACTCCAGGCCCGCGCGGCGATGATCGCGGCCGGCGTGCCCGTCACCCCCGGCAGCGAAAACAATGTGGCCAGCGTGGAAGAAGCCCTGCAGATCGCCGAGCAGATCGGCTACCCGGTGATGCTCAAGGCCACCAATGGCGGCGGCGGGCGCGGCATCCGCCGCTGCGAAGACGCCAACGAGCTCAACCGCAGCTACGACCGGGTGGTTTCCGAGGTGAGCAAGACCTTCGGCAACCCCGAGGTATTCCTGGAAAAGTGCATCGATCATCCGCGACACATCGAGGTGCAAATCCTCGCCGATCAGCACAAAAAGGTCATCCATCTGTTCGAGCGCGATTGCTCCATCCAGCGCCGCCACCAGAAACTCATCGAGATCGCCCCCTCGCCACAGCTCAGCGACGAGCAACGCAAGCACATCGGCAAGCTGGCGGTGACCGCCGCCAAGTCCGTGGGCTACACCAATGCCGGTACCGTGGAATTCCTACTCGACGAAAACGATAACTTCTATTTCATGGAGGTGAACACCCGCCTGCAGGTAGAGCACACCATCACCGAACAGATCACCGGCATCGATATCGTGCAGGAGCAGATTCGTATCGCCGCCGGCCTCAAGCTGCGCTACAACCAGCGTGACGTGAAGCGCCGCGGATATGCCATGGAGTTCCGCATCAACGCCGAAGACCCGAAAAACGATTTCCTGCCCAGCTTTGGCCGGGTAACGCGCTACTTCGCCCCCGGCGGCCCGGGGGTACGCACCGACGCCGCCATCTACACCGGCTACGAGATCCCGCCCTATTACGATTCCATGTGCGCCAAGCTCATCGTCTGGGCGCTGGACTGGGATGCGGTGATCGACCGGGCCATTCGCGCATTGAAAGACATTCAGGTCTACGGAGTGAAAACCACCATTCCCTATCAACTGGAAATCCTCAAATCAGCACACTTCCAATCCGGCAAGTTTGACACCTCCTTTGTGGAATCCCACCCGGAGCTGATCAATTATTCCGTGCACCGGTCATCACGTCATCTGGCCGCCGCGTTGGGTGCGGCGGTGGCGGCGCACATGGGCTTGTGATTTCCAACAACCATTTTTTGCCACATATTTTGCACAGAGGATGCAGTAAAGATGAATTGCCACAGAG
>DRKQ01000072.1 GCA_011051685.1 Gammaproteobacteria bacterium | reverse complement strand
GGATCACAGTCCCGAGCATGATCGCCCCGCCCTGCCCGAGTCGCAGGTATTACTCCCGCCGCCAGTCCGTGGTTCCGTCGGGCCGGTCTTCCAGCACGATACCCTGGGCGGCCAGTTCGTCGCGGATGCGGTCGGACTCGGCCCAGTCCTTGTTTTTCCGGGCCTGCAGGCGCTGCTGGATGAGTGATTCAATTTCTTCCTCTGAAACCCCAGTTACAACTTCAATCTCACCAACTTCACCATTCGCTTGCACACCTGTTAGCTTAACAACAACATTTGGATTTTTTCCCTTCAGAAAATTATCGGGGTCCTGTCCCAATAACCCTAGACTATCTGCAAGTCTTACCATTAATACCCCAAGCCCCGCAGCATGTCTTGCATCGTCGCGATGACGATTAATCTCTCGCGCCAGTCTAAACAACACCGCAATAGCTTCCGGAGTATTGAAATCATCGTCCATCGCAGCATTAAACTGCTTCTCATACTCAGAATTTTCAGGCAGCAATGCCTCAGACCCCAAGCCATGCAGCGCCGTATACAGGGTTCTCAGCGCCGCCTTGGCCTCATCCAGGTGCCTGTTGGAATAATTGAGCGGGCTGCGGTAGTGGCTGTTGAGAATAAAGAAGCGCACCACCTCCGGGTCGTAATTCTCCAGCACCTCGCGGATGGTGAAGAAGTTGCCCAGGGACTTGGACATCTTTTCCTCGTCGATGCGCACGAAGCCATTGTGCATCCACACGTTGACGAATGTCTCGCCGGTGGCCGCCTCGCTCTGGGCGATCTCGTTTTCGTGATGGGGGAACTGCAGGTCCAGGCCGCCGCCGTGGATGTCGAAGTGGTTGCCCAGGCAGCCGGTGGACATGGCCGAGCACTCGATGTGCCAGCCGGGGCGGCCCGCGCCCCAGGGTGACGGCCAGGCCGTGCCCTCTTCCGGCTTGGCCATCTTCCACAGCACGAAGTCCAGGGGGTCGTCCTTGGCCTCGGCCACCTCGACCCGGGCGCCGGCGCGCAGGTCCTCGGTGTTCTTGCCCGAGAGCCGGCCGTAGTGCTCGAAACGGGACACGTCGTAATACACATCCCCGTTCTTCGCCTGATAGGCATAGCCCTTGTCCACCAGGGTCTGGATCATGTTGATGATCTCGCCCATGTGCGTGGTGGCGCGGGGCTCCTCGTCCGGCGGCAGCACCCCCAGGGCCCGGGCATCACGGTGCATTTCCTTGATGAAGCGCTGGGTCAGGGCCTCGATGGGCTCACCGTTCTCGTTGGCGCGGGCGATGATCTTGTCGTCCACGTCGGTGATGTTGCGCACGTAGGTGACGTGCCCCTCGCCGAACACCCTGCGCAGGTAGCGGTTCACCACGTCGAACACCACCAGCACCCGGGCATGGCCCAGGTGGCAGAGGTCGTAGACCGTCATGCCGCAAACGTACATGCGCACATTTTTCGGGTCGATGGGGGTGAAAGGCGCCTTGCGCCGGGTCAGTGTGTTGTAAATCTGCAGCATGGGTGGCTCTGAGTATCTCTTTGAGGCGGGCAATGGTAGCGAAATCCGCCCGTCACCACAAAGACGGGTGGCTTTCTCACCGCGGACAAACCCGATATTATGGCGCGTCTTGAATAGTCACCATCAAATCATGCAGAGGAATCCAACCATGAATGTCCTGACCCGACTCGCCCTGATCTGTGCCCTGTTCGTGCTCGCCCTTGCTCAGGCCAGCGCCGACGACCAGCATCCCCGGGTACGCATCACCACCAACATGGGTGATATCGTGCTGGAGCTGGACCGTGAAAAGGCACCCAAGACCGTGGACAATTTTCTCAGCTATGTGCGTGAAGGGTTTTACGACGGCACCATCTTCCACCGCGTCATCGATGGCTTCATGATCCAAGGCGGTGGCTTTACCCAGGATTTCCAGAAAAAGCCTACCCGCACCCCGGTGGAAAACGAGGCCAACAACGGTCTGAAAAACAACAAGGGCACCATCGCCATGGCGCGTACCAACGCCCCCCACTCCGCCACCGCGCAGTTCTTTATCAACGTGGCCGACAATGATTTTCTCAACCACCGCTCACCCACCCCGCGCGGCTGGGGCTACGCCGTGTTCGGCAAGGTGGTGCAAGGCATGGACGTGGTGGACAAGATCCGCAAGACCCCCACGGGCAGTGGTGGCCCCTTCCGCAAGGACGTGCCGCGCACACCGGTGATCATCGAAAAGATGACCCTGGAAAGTGGCTCCCCCAGCACACCTACCATGCAATAACTCGCCAACCGGCACAAGCTAACGATAAAAAGGACAACAAGATGATTCGTCTGACCACCTCCATGGGCAATATCGATATTGAACTGGATTACGACAAGGCCCCCAAAAGCGCCGCCAATTTCGAACAATACGTGAAAGACGGCCATTTCGACGGCACCATCTTTCACCGCGTCATCGACAACTTCATGATCCAGGGCGGCGGCATGACCCCGGACATGGCGCAAAAGCCCACCCGCGAGCCCATCGACAACGAGGCCGACAACGGCCTGAAAAACGTCAAGGGCTCCATCGCCATGGCACGCACCAACGACCCCCACTCGGCCACCTCGCAGTTTTTCATCAACGTTGCCGACAACGCCTTTCTCGATTTTACCTCCCCCACCCCGCAGGGCTGGGGCTATGCCGTATTCGGCAAGGTGGTGGACGGCATGGACGTGGTGGACAAGATCCGCAATGTCGCTACCGGCTCACGCGCCGGCCACCAGGATGTGCCACTGGAAGACATCGTCATTGAAAAGGCGGAAGTGGTTGAAGGTGAATAAAAGGTGAATAAACTGCGCACGCGGTTACACACCTGCAGGGCCGCTGGACGATCGTGAGCACCCTGTTCATTGCCGACCTGCACCTCTCCACGGAGCGCCCGGAGATCATCGCGCTGTTTCTGCGCTTCCTCGAGCAAGAAGCAACGCAGGCGGAGGCGCTGTACATCCTCGGCGACCTGTTCGAGGCCTGGCTGGGTGACGATGCCGTACAGCCCGAGCTGCAAGAGGTATTGACAGGACTCAAAAAGCTAACGGAAAGTGGTGTCCCGGTTTTTGTCATGGTGGGCAACCGGGACTTCCTGCTCGGTGAAACCTTCGAAAAGATGACCGGCTGCACCCTGCTGGACGACCCTAGCGTGGTCGACCTCTATGGCACCCCCACCCTGCTCATGCACGGCGATACCCTGTGTACCGATGACGTGGATTACCAGGCCTTTCGCCAACAAGTGCGTACACCGCAGTGGCGGAAAGCGGTGCTGGCCAAGTCCATCGCGGAACGCCTGCAAATGGCCCGCGAGGCCCGAGCACAGAGCCAGGCCCATACCCGGGAAAAATCGGCAGAGATCATGGATGTCAATGCGCAGGCCGTGGAAGACGCCTTTCGCCAGCACGGGGTGCGTCGCCTGATCCACGGCCACACCCATCGCCCGGCGGTGCATGAGCTGAGCGTCGACGGTAAAAACACGACGCGTATCGTGTTGGGAGACTGGTATCAGCAGACGAGCGTATTAAAGGTCACCGCCGATGATTTCAGCCTGACGCCGGCAGGCCAATAAAAACCTAACCAGGATTAAGCGGCCCGGTGATGTTCTGCTCCGCACCCGGGATTTGAATCAAGCTGTCCCCCACGGAATAGCGCCGGAAATCCTTGGGTAAATCAAAACTGCCCTTCACCGCCTGCACGTCTATGCGGTAGTCCTTGAGAAAACGCTGATAACCATGCCGGTCCCATTCGCGGATGGGTAAACCATGTTCCATGTGTTTGGTGGCGTAAAAGATATTCAGCGACAGGTCGCAGGCATCCAGCAACTCCTTGGGGGTACGATCCACCGTCGTGGCATGCTCGCCGGCCAGCACCTGACGGAACTCACGCATCGCGGCCACCACGTCGGGCATGAAATCCGCCGGCATCACCACGGCGTCATAACAGTGTTTGCCATTGGCGTTATAACGATAGTGAGTGGCAGACCGGCCATCGATTTTGGGAATGGCGCCGGAAGGTTGTGACTCTTCCTGATAATCCAGGGCAATGGGTGAGGTGACCTTGATGGGTTTGTTGCGAATCACCATGATGGTCTTGTCAGCGGCGTTGACATTGTAAATGGTCTGTTCCTTGCGATTGAACAGGATGTAATCCGTGGGTGACCGGACATCCGACATGTGCAGATAGCCCTCGTTGACAAAAATGCGCGTGGTGAAGGGTTCCGAACCGGATTCACGCTCCATCAGGATCAACAGGGTGCCCGGCGCCTCTTTCAGTTCTGCATCGGTTTTCCCGGGTTTGGTCACTTGTCCCGCGCAACCTGCCAGGGCAAGCAACACAATACCACCCAGCAAACCGCGTCCCGTCCAGCGTGATGCCCTGCCCCTATGCCCAGCCACTAATACTGTCACTACTCCAAACCCTCCAGATAACGTAATTCATTTTCACTGAAACCCGCCGCCCGGCGTGCGCTGTGATGCAACGGCCCTTGCGTTCGCGCATTGCCGTCGTCCCGAACTTGCATGTATTGTTCAAACAGACCGCGAAAGGTGCTGTCCGGTTCCAGGTTTCGCTGTTCACACAGGTAATGAAACCAGCGCGTGCCGATTTCCACGTGGCCGATCTCATCGCGCAGGATGATCTCCAGCACCGCCACCGCTCCCTCGTCACCATGGTCAGAGAGTTTTTTCATGATCCCCGGCGTCACATCCAGGCCCCGCGCCTCCAGCACCCGCGGCACCAGGGCCATGCGCACCAGCGGGTCATGGGCAGTCTTTTGTGCCATCTCCCACAGGCCATTGTGGGCGTCGAAATCGCCGTAATCATACCCCAGGGTGCGCAGATGATCGCGCATCAATTGGAAATGATAGGCCTCCTCATCCGCCACCCGCAGCCAGTCATCATAAAACGCCCGCGGCATGTCCCGAAAACGGTACACCGCATCCAGGGCCAGGTTAATGGCATTGAACTCGATGTGGGCGATGGCGTGAATCAACGCCGCGTGGCCTTCGGGGGTGTGCAGGCTGCGGCGGTGCAGATCCCGCGGCGCTACCAGTCTTGGCTTATGGGGACGACCAGGTTCACCGATGGGACCAGGCTCGCCCGCCGGCAGCAGCGGCAAATCGCCCGCCCGCCAACGGGCCACCATCTCCCGGGTATGGATGACTTTTGCCGTGGGATCGTCCCTGACGAGACATCCCTCAACGGCGTTAAACACATCCTGTAACAAATCCTGCAACATAGGGGGCTGGGGGTACTCGACTTGCGCTCGACTTACAAACTTACAAACAAACTTACAAATAGAAGCGCCCATTCTACCCCGAGACGGGGTAACAATCGAAACCCCGGTTCAACCGGCAAAATCACTCAAGCGCACCGGCTGACGTTTCGGCCCCCAGTCTCCGGGCGGGCCGTCGAACACCCCGGCGCATTGCGTGCCGCAGGTCTTGCAGTGGCCGTCGTCGGTGAGATGCCAGTGGGATAATACATACCAGTCGCGGCCGATGAGTTCGGCGCCACATTGGTGGCAGTAGGTGCTTTCACCTTTTTTGTCATGCACGTTGCCGGTGTAGGCGTAGCGCACGCCGTTTTTCAGGGCGATCTCACGGCTGCGCACCAGGGTCTCGAAGGGGGTGGGCGGCACATCCATCATTTTCCAGTCCGGGTGAAAGGCGGTGAAGTGCATGGGCACATCCGGGCCCAGCTCATCCACCACCCATTGGGTCATTTCGTCGATTTCCTGCGGGGAGTCGTTATAACCGGGGATCACCAACGTGGTCAGCTCCAGCCACACATCGGTTTCGTGCTTGATGTATTTCAGGGTGTCCAGCACCGGCTGCAGATGGCCGCCGGTAAGCTTGTAATAAAACTTTTCGGTAAAGCCCTTGAGGTCCACATTGGCGGCATCCATGTGGGCGAAGAATTCCTTGCGCGGTTCCTCGCAGATGTAGCCCGCGGTGACCGCCACGTTTTTGATGCCCAGCTTGCGGCATTCCTTGGCCACGTCCACCGCGTATTCGAGAAAGATCACCGGGTCGTTGTAGGTGTAGGCCACACTGCGGCATTCCAGCGCCTTGGCGGCGCGGGCCAGCATCTCGGGCGTGGCGCGGTCGGCCAGGGTGTCCATCTCGCGGGACTTGCTCATGTCCCAGTTCTGGCAATACTTGCAGGCCAGGTTGCAGCCGGCGGTGCCGAAGGACAGTACCGGCGTGCCGGGCAGAAAGTGATTCAGGGGTTTTTTCTCGATGGGGTCGATGCAGAAGCCGCTGGAACGGCCGTAGGTGGTGAGCACCATTTCGTCCCCCTGCCGGGCGCGCACGAAACACAGACCCTGCTGATCCTCGTGCAGCTTGCAAAAGCGTGGACAGAGATCGCACTGCAAGCGGCCGTCCTCCAGGCGGTGCCAGAAACGGGCTGATACAATGCTGGGATCTTGCGCTACCGTGTTCATGGTGAACTCCTTTTGGCAAAGACGTTCTATACTTTCAGTATAGTAAATGGGGCCAAACCGACATGAGCACAACCCGACCACCCGCCGTCGCCGGCATGTTTTATCCCGCCGATGCGCGCCAACTCCATGCCGACGTGCAAGCCTATCTGCGCGGCGCCAAACCACTGCCCATGGACGAACCGCCCAAGGCCATCATCGCGCCTCATGCAGGCTACGTGTATTCCGGCCCCGTGGCAGCCAGCGCCTATGCGCAACTACTGCCGGTGCGCGACCGCATCCGTCGCGTGGTGCTGCTGGGCCCCTCCCACCGGGTGCCGTTTCGCGGCCTGGCCACCAGCAGTGCGGACAGCTTTACCACGCCCCTGGGGGAGATCCCACTGGACCGCCGCGCCATAGACAGCCTCGCCGACCTGCCCCAGGTGCACCCCCTGGACGAGGCCCACGCCCTGGAACACAGCCTCGAAGTTCATCTGCCCTTCCTGCAGGAGGTGCTCGACGACTTTAAGCTGGTTCCGCTGGTGGTGGGTGACGCCCGCCCCGCCGAGGTGGCCGAAGTGCTGGAGCGCTTGTGGGACGGCCCCGAGACCCTCATCGTCATCAGTTCCGACCTCAGCCACTACCACGATTACGCCACGGCCCAACGCATGGATCGCCACACCTCGCAAGCCATCGAACACCTGCAGGCCGAGGCCGTGCATTCCGAGGACGCCTGTGGCTGCGTGCCCGTTTCCGGCCTGTTGTACCTGGCCCGCGAACGGGGCCTGGAAGGAAAAACCATCGACCTGCGCAACTCCGGCGACACCGCCGGCCCACGCGACCAGGTGGTAGGATACGGCGCCTATGTCTTCCATTGAGCCACCCGCCAGCGAAGCCTCCACCACACTCTGCGAGGAAGAGCGCATCCTGCTGCACAAGATCGCCAGGGAATCCATCGCCTACGGCCTGCAACACGGCCGGCCGCTGCCGGTGGAGGTGGAGCGCTTCCCCCGCCCGCTACGCGAACCCGGCGCCAGCTTCGTCACCCTCAATAAACACGGCGAACTGCGCGGCTGCATCGGCTCACTGGAGGCCCAACGCCCGCTGGTGGAAGACGTGGCACACAACGCCTTCGCCGCCGCCTTCAGCGATCCGCGCTTCCCTCCCGTCACTGCACAGGAACTGCCCGCACTGGAGGATCACATCTCCGTGCTCAGCCCCGCCACCCCCATGACATTCACCTCGGAAGCCGACCTGCTGCGCCAGATACGCCCCGGCATCGACGGCCTGGTGCTGGAAGACGGCTGGCACCGCGGCACCTTCCTGCCCAGCGTGTGGGAATCCCTGCCGGACAAGGAACAGTTTTTACAACACCTGAAAATGAAGGCCGGCCTGCCGCCGGACTACTGGTCGGACACCTTGCGGGTCTCGCGGTATACCACTGAGTCATTCTGATCTTCGTTCTCTATTTCGCGTTTTTGTTGAAGGGTGGAAATAGCAAAAGGGTCATCCCCTTTCTATTCTAGCTGTATGATTTTTACGTCGGTTTGATGAGCTGGCTAGTTTCACTTCAGAGCGCCGGACTCATAGGTGGTTATTGGGGTTTTCCTGTGTCCCGTAAGATGCAGGGCGATTTGTTTTAGTAACCTGGTCATCAAATAATCCGCCCTGATCTATTTGATGGGCCTCCTCGAAACACGAGCGCAAATGTGCGAATTTGCTTATGTTTCGAGAACTTGCTTTGGCTACGCCAGCGGCGGAGCATCCCTACACCGCTACATCAACCCGGCAATGATTATTGCCGGGTTGATGACCAGCCGCTGAACCTTGCCTATTTTGGGCATCTAAACTATCATCAAATGATGCCATATATAATGCCTTTTGGAGATAGGAGTTGTCTGTATGAGAACCACACTGAATATCGATGACGAATTGCTGGCCGAGGCCCAGCGGGTTACCGGGCTGAAGGAAAAGGTCGCCCTGGTTCGCGAGGGCTTGCGTGCCCTGGTTGAACGCGAAAGCGCCCGCCGGTTAGCGAAACTGGCGGGCAGTGAGCCGCAATTAAAACCCGTACCGCGCCGGCAATCCGACCCGGCATGATCCTGGTCGATACCTCGGTCTGGATCGATCATCTGCGTAGTGGCGATGAGCGGCTGGCCGACCTGCTCAACCGCAGCCAGGTCGTAATACATCCCTTTGTGATCGGCGAGTTGGCCTGCGGAAATCTGCACAACCGGGATGAATTACTCCAGCTGCTCGACGATCTGCCCCAGGCCGTGCTCGCTTCTCAGGAGGAAGTGCTGCATCTGATCGAGCACAAAAAATTGATGGGGCAGGGAATCGGTTTCATCGATGCACACCTGTTGGCTTCTGCTGCCTTGACGGATACGGCTGCCATCTGGACACGCGACAAACGATTAGGAGAGATTGCGCGAAATCTGGAACTGGCTTTCGACTGAGTCCTGTTTTAACAGGTCCCGCTCAGGCGGGATAAATTTATTGTTCTCTTTTTGGAGTGTCCGTTAAACTGGGGGAGGTTCAGGTCTTGCATTTTGCATGCTCTTCACTTTTAACAATCCGGCTCACCTGGGAATAATGCAGGGAATAATATTCTCCGATTTCTTTCAGGCTGTACCCGCCACTTGCGTAAGCTGCCATGATCCCTGCATTGCGTGATGTTGACTCTTTTGCGTATTCAGCTATTGCTTTTGGTTTCGGACGGCGTTGGGATTTCGGTATTTCACTCAGATCTTTGTCTGCATCGATTTTTTGACGTATGCGCTTCACGTATTGCTCATCACCAAGAAAAACCTGATTATGTAATTCGTCCCAAGGACTTGGTTGATGCTTTCCTGCTTTGATAAATTCACAGTATTTCTTTATCGCCCGGGCCTTTTGTTTGGCAAACGCTGATAGTACCCACTCCGTAGTCAACCAATCAGGAGCCTGCCTGAGACCAGCGGTATCCCGGTAACTGCTCCATGGCCACGATTCGGCCTTTCTCACCATGCGTGCCCGTACGGGATTCAAAACGATATATCGTGCAAGCTCCAGCAAGTAGCTTTCTTTCTGTACCAGAATGGCTTTGTAACGCCCCTGGAAAACGTGCCCGACTCGCTGGTGCCGCCGATTGCTGTTTTGGGTGTAAACACCGTTCAGTTGCCGCATTCCCTGACTCAGGTTTCCGTCCGGTGTTTCTACGAGCAGGTGATAGTGATTATCCATGAGACAGTAGGCGTGTATCAGCCAGTTGAATCGTTGCTGTACTCCGGAGAGAACTTCAAGGAAGTCACACCTGTCTTCGTCATTGAGGTAGATATCCTCCTGGCGATCACCACGTGCTGT
>DRKQ01000071.1 GCA_011051685.1 Gammaproteobacteria bacterium | reverse complement strand
CTGCTGATCTTCCTCCCCCTGATTACCCTACTGGTCGCCGTCGGCATCAGCCACTATTACACCGAGATGCGCTTGGCCCGGGTCAGCCTGGAAAGCAATGAAATACAAAACGTGGCGCTGGCGCAAAAGGGGATTACCAGTGAGATGCGCGCCGTCATCTCCGACCTCACCTTCCTCGCCAAGCTGAATGAACTCTGGGGCCTGCTGGATGACCCCAACGACGAGTCCGCGCGCCAGAACCTGTCGCAGGAATTCCTCTATTTCAGCGAAAAAAAAGGCATCTACGACCAGATCCGTTTCCTCTCGGCGGATGGCATGGAAATCATCCGTATCAATTATAACGAGGGTCAGCCGCACATCGTTGGCCAAGACCAGCTGCAAGACAAGGGCGATCGTTATTATTTCCAGGAGGCCATGGCGCAAGATGTCGGCGGTGTCTACATGTCACCGTTTGACCTGAATGTCGAGGACGGGCAGATCGAAAACCCCTTCCGGCCGGTGATTCGCTTCGCCACGCCACTGTTCAACAGCCGCGGGGAAAAGAAAGGCGTGTTGATGTTCAACTTTCGCGGCGAACGACTGCTGCAGAGTTTTCATCTGGCGGCGCCCAACATCGATGACCACCTCAATCTCGTCAATGCCGCGGGTTACTGGCTCAGTGGCCCCAGCCCGGAAGACGAATGGGGTTACTTTATGGGGCGCAAGCGTTCATTCGCAAAGACCTTTCCCACCGCCTGGCAACGCTTACTGAATGAAAACAGTGGCAACTTCATCACCGAAGACGGCCTGTTCACCTTTTCCACCATCTATCCCATGGCCTCGGTGATGGAGTTTTACGCCAATGCCGGCATGGGCACCATTTCCTCCATCTTCGAAGGCTACCAGGACAACAACCCGCGCTTTTGGAAAACCGTTTCTTTCGTTCCCACCCATGTTCTGAATGCCACCTCACAAAACTTCTTCCGCCGCAATCTGCTGCTCTATTCACTGGCCGGACTGTTTTTGCTGGCGGGTTCCTTCATCCTTGCCCAGGCCGGCATACGCAAACAGCAGAAACAGGCGCAACAAAGCTTTGATCGTCGCTACCGCGAGACGCTGGCAAACATGCAATTGTCGGCGGTGACGCTGAACGCAAAAGGCCTTATCACCTTCTGCAACGATTGCCTGCTCAAATTGACGGGGTGGCAGCGGGAGGAGGTGATCGGTAAAAACTGGTTCGATATCTTCGTTACACCACAGGATCGGCAACGGGCGCACGCCGCCTTTGCGGAGATCATCAATGGCAACGCCTCGCCACACACCATTGAAAGCCACATCACCACCAAGTCTGGCGAGGTACTGCTGTTTTCCTGGGCCTCCACCCTCTCCTGCAGCCAACTCGGGAAGATATCCACCCTGACCAGCATCGGCCAGGACATCACCCTGCAGCACGAGCATGAAGAGCGCCTGCGCAAGTTGTCACGGGCCGTCGAGCAAAGCCGGAACTCGGTGTTGATCACCGACACCCGTGGCCATATCGAATATGTTAATCCACGTTTTACCGAGGTCACCGGCTACAGCGCGGAAGAAGTAATCGGCAAGACGCCCAGACTGTTCAAGTCCGGCGAAACCAGCGACACGGATTACGATCAGCTTTGGCAAACCATCACCCAGGGCAAGGAATGGCGCGGGGTATTCCACAATCGTAAGAAGAACGGTGCGTTCTATTGGGAAGACACGCTGATCTCGCCGATACGCAACGAGCAGGATGAAATCACCCATTTCCTCGCCATCAAGGAAGACATCACCGAACACGTGCAGCTGAAGCAGGAAGTGGAAGAGCGCAATCAGGAGCTGGCGAGAACCCAGACCCTGACGGCCATGGGACGCATGGCCACCATGATCGCCCATGACCTGCGTAACCCCCTTTCCTCCATCAAGATGACCTTGCAGATCTGGGGCAAGCGCGCCGAGGGCGTGTGGGGCGAAGAGGCGGCGGAGTTGAAGCAGATCTCGCTGGATCAGGTGCGCTACATGGAAAGCATCCTCGCCGACCTGTTGACCTTTGCGCGCCCCGACGCCCTCAACCCGGAATGGCTGGATGTAAAGAAACTACTCACCAGCGCCATCAATACCACACAGAAGGCGTTGCACGAATACGGCGCCAGGATCACCGTGGACTACCAGCCGCAGCTGCCCACGGTGCATGGCGATGCCACCAAACTGCGGCAGGCCTTCTGCAACCTGATCACCAACGCTCTGGACTCCACCGACGACGTCAACCACGTGCCGCAAATCTGCATCCGCACCTCAATGGTGGTCAACGATGCCAAGCCGGCCATCCACATCGACATCTGTGACAACGGCGGCGGTATCGACCCCGGCCTCAACGGCAAGCTGTTTGAGCCCTTTTTCACCACACGTGCCAAGGGCACCGGCCTGGGCCTGCCCATTGTCAAGCGCATCCTCGATCAGCATCATGGCCAGATCAACCTGCGCGCAAACAAGCGTGGCGGCACCTGTGCCAGCGTCACCTTACCGATAGGACCCATCGATTCATGAACACGGTAATGAAAGATCCCGACTCTGTAGAAGAGGATACCGAAGACAGAATGTCCATCAGCAAGGGACATATCCTGATCGTGGACGACGACATCGCCAGCTGCAGGACGCTACAGCTGCACCTGCGCAGTGAAGGCTATGACGTCAACATGGCCCATAGTGTCGACGAAGGAATGAGCGCCGCCCAAGCCCGGCGTCCCGACCTGCTGATTCTCGATATCCGCATGCCAGGCAAGTCGGGGCTGGAGGGGTTGCCCGAGTTCAAGCAGACTTTCCCCACCCTTCACATCATCATGATCACCGCCTTCCATGACATGGACAGCACCATCCAGGCGATGCAGAACGGCGCCGAGGATTACATCCACAAGCCCATCGATATCGACGAGCTGGACAACACCATCGCACAGATACTGGCCCCCGACGCCCAGCCAACGATGGAAACCGAATACGACAAACCCATCGCCGACGGCAATACCATGGTCGGCCGTTCGCGCGCCATGAAAGAGGTGTTCAAGACCATCGGCCTGGTGGCCTCCAGCCCGGTGACGGTATTGATCACCGGCGAGTCCGGTACCGGCAAGGAACTGGTGGCCCGGGCCATCCATCGCGCCGGACAGAGGGGCGATGGCGCCTTTGTCGCCATCAATTGCGCGGCGCTGGTGGAGAACCTGCTGGAGTCGGACATGTTCGGCCACGAGAAGGGCTCCTTCACTGGCGCGGTGGGCCGTCAGCCCGGCAAGTTCGAACTGGCCAATCACGGCAGCATCTTCCTCGACGAGATCGGCGAACTCTCTCTCACCATGCAGGCCAAGCT
>DRKQ01000070.1 GCA_011051685.1 Gammaproteobacteria bacterium | reverse complement strand
GCTTGCTGGACGAGCTGCGCCGCGAACACCAGCAACGCTTCCTGCGCGAGGAGGGGGTGATCGTGGTGGCCACCATCGCCTTTGGCATGGGCATCGACAAGCCCGACGTGCGTTTCGTGGCGCACCTCAGCCTGCCCAAGAGTCTCGAGGCCTATTACCAGGAGACAGGCCGCGCCGGGCGTGACGGCCTGCCCGCCAATGCCTGGATGGCCTACGGCCTGCAGGACGTGATCACCCTGCGGCAGATGTTGCAGGGTTCCGAAGGCAGTGAGCAATACAAACGTATCGCCAATGCCAAGCTGGACGCCATGCTGGGGCTGTGCGAACAAGTAAGCTGCCGCCGTCAGGCCCTGTTGGCCTATTTCGATGAGCAACTCGATACGCCCTGCGGTAACTGCGATACCTGTCTCGACCCGCCGCAGACCTGGGACGGAACCGAGGCGGCGCAAAAGGTGCTGTCCTGCGTGTATCGCAGTGGTCAGCGTTTTGGGGTGAACTACATCATCGATATCCTGTTAGGCAAGGAGGATGAACGCATCCAGGCCAATGGTCATCATCGGCTCAGTACCTTCGGTATCGGTACGGACAAGACGGCGGTGGAGTGGCGCGGTGTTTTTCGTCAGTTGATCGCCCAGGGATTTCTCATGGCAGATGTCGAGTCTTACGGCGTATTACGTCTGACGGAAAAAGCCAGGCCCCTGTTGCGAGGCGAAATACGCCTGGCGTTACGACAGCAACGTAAGGTCCGCAAAGGCAAAACGGTTAGACAGGAGAGCAGTCTGACGGCGTCCGAGAATCGCTTGTTTGATGCCCTGCGCGAACATCGCCTGAGTCTGGCGATACAACGCAATGTGCCACCCTATGTGATTTTTCATGACAGTACATTACAGGAAATGGCCCAGCGACGACCGGCCTCAAGGGAAGAACTGCGCACCATCAATGGTGTGGGCGAAAAGAAACTGATGGATTTTGCCGAAGGGTTTCTGGAAGTCATACATAATGCATTGGAGGATGACCTTGCAGGAAGCAGCATGGAGGATTATGCGGGTTTACCATAATCGGTGTACCAGTACGGTAATCTATCTGCGGGCATGGGCCGGGCGATGAAATAACCCTGGGCATAATTACATTGATAGGATTTGAGGGCGTTAAGGGCTTCGGAGCTTTCCACTCCCTCGGCTACGACTACCAGATTCAGGTTATGCGCCAGGTCGATGGTGGATTGAACGATAGTGTCATCATTTTCATCTTCCTGCATGTCGATGACAAAGGACTTGTCGATTTTCAGGCCTTTGACCGGCAACATTTTCAGATAGGCCAGGGAAGAGAAGCCGGTGCCGTAGTCATCGATATCCAGTTGGATACCCATGCTGCTGAGTTTGCTGAGGGTTTCACGGGTACGTGTGGGATCATTCATCACCGCGCTTTCGGTGATTTCCAGGGTCAGTCTGTCGGCTGCCAACTCATGTTCTTTGAGCAGTTGATTGATGTGAGCCGGTAAATCAGCATCCTGCAGATTCCACATTGACAGGTTGACCGCTATGCCCAGGATAAGGCCATCTTTCTCCCAGGCTTTGCAGTCACTCATGGCCTTTTCCAGTACCCAGTGAGTAAGTTCGCGAATCAACCCGGATTGCTCACATAAATGAACCACGTCATCGGGCGGTAACATGCCGTGGGTGGGATGCTTCCAGCGTAACAAGGCCTCGACACTGCGGATGGTATTATCGCGTATGTCGATTTGCGGCTGGTAGTGCAGGCTGAGGGCATCGCTGGATTGGGCGAGTGTTTCGCGTAACTCACCGAGCAGAGAGAGACTGAAAATGTCCATCTCTTTTTGGGTTGTGTCGAAGAAGCTGTAGCCTTTTTTGTTGCGTTTGGCGTCATACATGGCGATATCAGCATGGCGCATCAAGGTGTCAGCATCGTCTCCGTGATCTGGGAACAGGGCAATACCGATGCTCACACCCACGTGCAGGTTTTGTTGGTCGATGTTGATGGAACGCTGGACTTCGTGGATGACTTTTTCGACGAAGAAGCTGGCCTGGGCGGTATCGACATCCGGGCTGATAATGGCGAATTCATCACCGCCAAGGCGGGCCACGGTATCACTGCTGCGCAGGCATTTGTTGAGGCGCTGGGCGATTTCCTGCAATACCCGGTCGCCCATGGCATGGCCCAGGGTATCGTTGATGTATTTGAATCGATCCAGATCCAGGAGCATGAAGGCAATACTGGTGTGATGGCGTTTTGCCTGCTGGATGGTCTGGGTGAGTCGGTCCTGCAACAGCGCGCGATTGGGCAAGCCGGTGAGGGCATCGTGCAAGGCCTGGTATTCCAGTGCCATTTGTCGGTGATGAATTTGCCGGCGCATTGTGTTGTAGGCGGTCATCAGGGCATGGATTTCCCGGCTGCTCTTACTGGGCAGGGCGATGTGTTCAATGCTCTTGCCTTCTTCGGTGATGGCGTCAGCGATGATTCTCAGGGGGGTCAGAACGGTGCGTGAGATCAGCACGTAGATCATCACAACAAACAGAACCGCGGCGAAGGTGATGCCCCATAATTCCAGATTGACCTTTTGCGCGGCGGCCTCCACCTTGGTGGTGGTCTTTGAAGACCAGTCAAGTACGGCCTGTTCCAGGCGTTCGAGGTCGTCATGGATGTGTGCCTGCAGGGGGCGCATGTAGGTATCGATGAAATGGATATCGGCCCGCCATATTTTGGAACTACGGATTTCCTGCAGCCGAGTGTAATCCTCGTACCATTTCCGGGCGCGATAAGCCATGACTTTCAGGGCGTCCTGTGTTTCAAAACCCAGGTCTTTTCTTTTCTGTAGTTTTTCTATTTTGTTGCGTATTTCTTTGTTCACCAGTTCGATGTTCTGTTCCTGGGGGATGCGTTCGATGCGGTTGAGGCCGGCGAAGCGTACGATTGCCGCACGGAAGTTGAGTATCTGCAGGCGCCAGAGATCTCGCAGTTGCGCCATTTCCCGATACAGGCCGGATGCATAGGTGTCGCCATCGTCGTCACTGGCAATCTCCTGCAGGGCCAGAGTGGCGGCGGATTCAAATTCGGTATTGGATTCCAGGAGGATGTCGTTAATGTAGGGCAGCATGGGGTAGACCCAGTCAGAGTCCTGGATATTTTTCAGCAGTTGCAGGGTGTATTTCTGCAGTTCCAGGGCATCGTTGTACAGGTCTTCTATGGCTGTTGTTGCCGTTGGCACGTGGGCCAGTGAGTAGCCCCGGAGAACGCGTATTTGTTCAATGGTCTGTTGCAGCGCCCGAGAGATCCGTTGCGGATAACCATCCTGTGGGGAAACCACCATGGCGCTGAGGGTGCTTTCCAGATGCTGGTTGGCCTTGCGGATCTTTTGCACCGAGGCGGTGACATCATCACGCAGCTGAAGTGCTCGGGCATTTTCCTGGGTGACGCGGGAGATATAAAAGCTGGTGATGGCGGAGCCGGCGGCCAGTATCACGGCTGCGATCAGGGAAAACAGGATGTAGTTTGCCTTCAGGCTACGGCGTGCGGTACTGGTTTCGCTGGAGGAAGAAGGCAAGCGGCGTTCTCCGGGTCAGGATGTGACGGGTAACTCGTGGGTCTCCAGAGGGTAGCCACGGTCACGATAAAAACGGAAGCGTTCCCTTCCCTGGGTTTTTGCCGCGGGCTCGACGCCCACCAGTTCCGCTACACGCAGGAAGCGGCTGAAAAACAATGGCACCTCACCAGCGAGATTGATCAGCACGTCACAGTCAGTGTCCGGATTTTCGTGGCAGCCGATCTGGATGGGTGTGCGTCGGGGGGCGGATGCCTGATATTGCTCGTGAGGTACGAAGCTGCCATCGCGGAAGGTCCACAACAGTTCATCCATGTGCTGTGCCTGTTGGGCCGATTCGGTGTGTATGTAGACTCGGTTGCCCAGGCCATAGGCTTTTTCGCTGAGCTTGCAGGCGATGTGCTCGGGACTGCCGCTGGCGAGGATGTAGAAATCCACCCGGGTCATGTCGTCTTCCTGCCGCCTTTCCTGGCCTTGCAGCGGTCGAGGAGAAATTGCGTGAGCAGCGGAACGGGACGGCCGGTGGCACCCTTTTCTTTTCCGCTGGTCCAGGCGGTGCCGGCGATATCCAGATGTGCCCAGTGATACTTTTTGGCGAAACGCGAGAGAAAGCAGCCGGCGGTAATACTGCCGGCGTCACGGCCGCTGCCGATGTTGGGGATGTCGGCAAAATTGCTTTTCAGTTGTTCGTCGTATTCATCCCACAGCGGCAGTTCCCAGGCGCGATCGCCGCTGGTCTTGCCTGCGTTGAGCAATTCGTGCACCAGTGGATGATGGTTGCCCATTACTGCACTGGCGTGATGGCCCAGGGCGATGATGCAGGCGCCGGTAAGGGTGGCGACGTCCACCACGGCATCGGGCTCGTATCGTTCGCAGTAGGTGAGGGCATCGCAGAGGATGAGCCTGCCTTCGGCGTCGGTGTTGAGTACTTCGATGGTTTGTCCGGACATGCTGGTGACGATATCGCCGGGCTTGGTGGCCTTGCCGCTGGGCATGTTTTCGCAACTGGGAATGACGCCGATGACATTGGTCTCGAGCTGTAATTCGGCGCAGGCTGTGATGGCACCCAGCACGCTGGCGGCACCGCACATGTCGTATTTCATTTCATCCATGGTGGCGGAGGGTTTGATGGAAATGCCTCCGGTATCGAAAGTGATGCCCTTGCCCACCAGCACCACGGGCTTGTCCTTGGATTTGCCGCCTTTGTATTCCAGGATGATGAACTTGGGTGGCTCTTCGGAGCCGGCAGTTACCGACAGCAGGGCGCCCATGCCGAGTTTTTCCATTTGTGGCTTTTCCAGTACGGTAACTTTCAGGGGCGGGTATTTCTTCGCCTGTGCCTTGGCCTGTTTGGCCAGGTATGTGGGGGTGCAGATGTTGCCGGGAAGGTCGCCCAGGGACTTGGCCAGCATTACCCCCTCGGCGATGGCTTCGCCCTCGCGCACTGCGGCGTCCCCTATGGCCAGGTCGCTGCGCCGGGGTACCATGAGGGTCAGCTTGCGCAGAGGACGGCGCAGGTCATCCTTTTTGGATTTTAGCTGGTCGGTGCGATGCAGGGCGCCACGGGTGACTTCCACCGTATTGCGCACCTTCCAGTGCAGGTCGCGACCTTTGACACTGATCTCGGTAAGGTAGCTGGTACTTTCCATGGAGCCGGTTTCGTTGAGCCGGGTTACGGCGGTGGTGACGATGCGCTGATATTCCTTGTCACCCACTTCGCGCTCCTTGCCACAGCCCACCAGCAGAACACGTTCTGCCAGGGCATCGGGGATGTGATGGAGCAGCAGGGTCTGGCCCAGTTGGCCCTCGATATCACCTCGGCGCAGCAGGGTGGAGAGGTGGCCACCGCTGGCCTTATCCAGGGCTTCGCCGGCGGGACTGAGGCGTCGGGGCTCGAAGACGCCAACCACCACGCAGGCGGAACGTTGTTTGCTGGGGTTGCCGCTTTTGATACTGAATTCCATGGTGACGTTTTACCTGATTGTTATGTTTGATGGGTATGTTGTGCCTTGATCATGGCCAAACCATTGGCATGGACTCTGGAAGTGTACTCGAAGCCGGAGGCCTTGGCACGGGTGGAAGGGCAGAGCCGGACCCCGGAACCGTGTAAGATAAGATCCTGTTAAAGGAGTTTTTTGGGCAGATAAGAAAAAGTGATTATTGACCGTTACCTAGCGCAAGAGGTGTTGCACACCTTTCTGGCGGTGCTGCTGGTGCTGCTGCTGATCTTCATGGGGCGATATTTCGCCCTCTACCTGGCGGAGGCCTCGGCGGGGGAGCTTTCGGGCGACATCGTACTGGATATGTTGTTGTTGCGCACCATTACCTCGCTGAATGTAATGATTCCCTTCGGCCTGTTCGTGGCGGTGTTATTGGCCTTTGGCCGCCTGTACAAGGACAGCGAGATGACGGCGATGGCGGCCTGTGGCATTGGTCCCGGGCGGGTGCTGCGTGCGGTGACGATCATCGCCCTGGTCAGCAGCATTGTGGTGGCGGGGCTGTCGCTGTGGGGTACGCCTTGGGCCTATGAAAAGTCCCTGCAGGTGCGGGAACAGGCGCGCACGGGTACGGCCTTCGAGTCGGTGGCGGCGGGGCAGTTCAACAAGATTGGTAGCGGTGATTGGGTGTTTTACGTGGAGAGTTTGTCGAAGGATCACACTCGGCTGCGTAATGTGTTCATTCAGGGGCATACCCCCGCTGGCAGGCTGGATGTGTTCTCTGCCCGCAGTGGTTATCAGCAGGTGGACCCAGCTACAGGGGTGCGTTATCTGGTGTTGGTGGACGGTTATCGTTACCAGGGTTTGCCGGGAGAGGTGGACTTTCGTATTCACCAGTACGAGAAAAATGCCGTGCGTCTGGATGTGCAGGAAGCGGTGCCGTTAAAACGCACCCACTGGGCGCTGCCCACCAGGGACTTGTGGGGTTCTGCGCGCTTGTCGGATCAGGCTGAGCTGCAGTGGCGTTATTCCATGCCGCTGGCTACGGTTTTGTTGGCGGTATTAGCTGTGTTGTTAAGCCGCACCTCGCCGCGGCAGGGGCGTTTTGCCAAACTCTTTATTGCCATTCTTGTTTTCGTCACCTATTACAACAGCCTCGGAGTAGCCATGTCCTGGGTGCAACGTGGGGTGATTCCCTCCAGTATTGGACTGTGGTGGGTGCATGCTTTATTGATGGGACTGATTGTGGTGCTGGCCATTCGATACTGGGGTGGCCGCTGGTTATGGGGCCGATTGTTGGCCCGCAGGCCGGTGTCGGCAGGGGGGGCATGATGCAGATACTGGATCGTTACATCGCCCGCAGCGTGGCCTTCAGTACCCTGGTGGTGCTGGGGGTGTTGCTGACGCTGTTCACCTTTTTTGCCTTCATGGACGAGGCTGGAAAGATCGGCAAGGGTGATTATGGGACGCTGAAGGCGCTGGAATACGTGTTGTTGACCACGCCACGCCTGGCCTATCAGTTGTTTCCCATGTGTGCCCTGCTGGGCGCCACCATCGGCCTGGGGGTGCTGGCCAGTAACAGTGAGCTGGTGGCCATGCGTGCGGCGGGGGTGTCTCTGTTGCAGATCGTTCGTTCAGTAATGAAGGTAGGCCTGTTGTTCGTGGTGCTGACATTGATCATCGGTGAAGGGGTGGCACCCGCGGCGGAGCGATATGCGCAGACCCTGCGTTCGGTGGCTATATCCAGCAAGCTGACACTGCGCGGCAAGGAGGGCCTGTGGGCGCGGGATGGCGACAGCTTTGTAAATGTGCGTAATCTGTTGCCCGGTGAACGTCTGGGGCAGATATTCATTTTTCAGCGCGATGCCCAACACCGCCTGGTGAACATGGTGCGGGCCCAGTCGGCGGTGTATCGCAAGGGAGGCTGGGTTCTGCAAGGTATGGTGAGCAGTCACATCAGTGATCAGGGGGTGACTTCGGCGCAAGTGGCTGAAGCACCCTGGGACACCCAGCTGAGCCCGGACTTGCTCAATGTGGTAACGGTGAAACCCAATACCCTGTCAATTTTTGGGCTATACGATTATGTGCATTATCTGCAGGAAAATGGTCTGGATGCGGCGACATACGAACAGGCCCTGTGGGGCAAGGTGGTGGCGCCCCTGGTGACAGCGGTGATGGTGTTTCTGGCTATTCCTTTCGTATTTGGGCCCTTGCGATCGGTGGGCGTGGGGCATCGTATCCTGGTGGGAACCCTGGTGGGAGTGGGATTTTATATCCTCAATCAGATGTTCACCTACATGGGGCTGGTGTTTGGTTTTAATCCTCTGTTGAGCGCCCTGGCGCCGGCGCTGCTGGCCTTCATGGCGGGCTATTACATGTTACGCCGGGTGTTTTAAAGGCAAGCTGGCGGCTGGTTTTTCGAGGGAATCAAGCAACAACGGCTGGCATAATGCCAGCCGTTGTTGTTTGTGCCGTATTATTAACCCGACATCACTGCTGTCCTGTTAACTTCAGATTTGTCATCCCGGCGAATGCCGGGATCCAGTAGCCTGCTGAAATCACTGGATTCCAGCCTTCGCCGGAATGACGGAAAAAGACCAGCGCTATTCATGTCTCCAGTGCCGCATGGCTCGCTGTTTTCCCCTTTTTTTCAACAGCTTCGCCAAATCAAAAGGCAAGTTAACGGGACAGCAGTGACCCGACATTAAAGATTGCCAGGTTAATAATCGGAGGCTCCAAAAGACTTTACAGGTCGGCAATCCCCGGATTGTTTGCAATACCCTTGATCTTGGGAAGATTAAGATCGTTGATCTTTACGTTTTCCTTTTCACGTATGTATTCCGCCACCACATCCCAGACAGGGCGCCCTTCGCGTGGTTTTTCCACGCTGGCCCAACCGGCTACACGGTATTTCTTGTTGGCTTGCAGCGGCTTGCCGTCCAGCTCCATGTCGGTGATACGATTGCCGATGGTCTTGGTGGGGTCAATACTGAACTTCAGGCCGCCCACGCGCACCATGTCGCCGCCCTGTTGATAATAGGGGTCGGCATTGAACAGGTTGTCCGCCACGTCCTCCAGGATCAGCTTGATGGTTTCCCCGGTGGCGCGGTTGAGGGTCACGGTGGGATAGGTAATGGCGGTTTGGGTCATCACATGTTCGAAGGTGATGGGTTCGCCGGGCAAGACACTAACCCCCCAGCGGAAACCGGGAGAAAAGGCGATTTCGGCATCCTGTTCTTCCATCAGTGCATCGAGGATCAATTGATCAAAGGATCCGTTGAAATTGCCTCGACGATACAGCAGGTCGTCGGTGGTACCCAATTCTTCCTCCAGCTCTTCCTTGAAGGGTTCGCGCACCTTATCGATGTATTTGGCCATGGCGGCATCGGGCTCCAGCAAGTTGGCGAAGATGGGCAGCAGGCTGTAACGGTAGCCGCGTATCTTGCCCTTGCGCACATCAAAGTCCAGCACGCTGAGGAATTTGCCATTGGAGCCGGAGTTGATCACCAGGGTGATGCCACCGGGATTTTTTACTTCCACGGGTTTGGGTACCGCGTCGTGGGTGTGACCGCCCATGATGGCGTCGACGCCACGTATGCGGCCGGCCATCTTCAGATCCACATCCATACCGTTGTGTGAGAGCACGATGACGACTTGTGCGCCAGCCTCGCGGGCGGCGTCCACGGTTTGCTGCATCTTGTCTTCACGAATGCCGAAGCTCCACTCGGGCACCATGTATCGTGGATTGGCGATTGGCGTGTATGGGAAGGCCTGACCAATAATGGCGGTGGGTACGCCATTGATTTCTTTCATGGTGTATGGTTTGAAGACATCCTCTTCCCATTGGCTGTCGATGATATTCTGGGCAACGAAATCCATGTGCCCGGTGAGATCCTTCTCAATAATCTCTTTGACGCGGTCTGCACCGAAGGTAAATTCCCAGTGGCCGGTCATGACATCCACACCCAGCAACTTGGTGGCGTCCACCATGTCCTGTCCATTGGTCCACAGCGAGGTGGCGGATCCTTGCCAGGTATCGCCGCCATCCAGCAACAGTGCTCCCGGGCGTTGTGCACGCAAATGTTTTACCAGGGTGGACATGTGCGCAAAGCCGCCCACTTTACCGTATTTCTTGGCGGCTTCCACAAAGTTCAGGTAGGTAAAGGCATAGGCCTCGGGTGTATTGGGATTGATGCCGTACTTGGCGAGAAAATACTTGCCCACCAGGTGTGGGGGATTACCTTTCATGCTGGCAATGCCGATGTTGATGTTGGGTTCGCGGAACCAGATGGGCATGAGCTGGGCATGACAATCGGTAAAGTGTAGGAAAGATACATTACCGTATCGTGGGACATCATATAATTTTGACTTGGCATCCTGGCCTCTGGCCATGACCTGGCCGGGCAGTTGGACACCGGCAGCACTGGCCACGGCCAGCATCTGCAGAAATTCTCGACGGGAGATGTTCATTCAAAAGCTCCTGGGACTTGATGTTGTATTTTTTTACCGACGCGTTTGGTGCTGTGTGCGGCGGCGGATCAATAGGGGGTACCCGGTCTATCTGGCCTGTAAAGGGGCTTCCTGCGGCACGATTCAGGTGCGAAATCAAAGGCGTATTCTACATAAAAACCAGCGATGAATGCTTACCACTTAAGGGGTAGTTACTGGTTTGTATCTGCTTGCAATTTACTTGTATTAAGGCGTTTAATACATTTTTTTGAATAACCGGGATTCGCTTATGAGCATAAAAGAAAAGGCCCGGTGAGAGACTTACTCACCGGGCCTTTTTTACACGTTATAAAACGTTTTTCGAGTCACGCGTCTGTTACTTGCGCGCGCCCGGGCCGTTCCAGGGAATACCGTTGCTCATGTAGGTGAGGAAGTATTCCAGGTCACGGTATTGCTTGCTCTGAGCCTTGAAGGGCAGTGCTCGTACCTGCTTGTTACATCCACCGAAGCGACGATGTACGGTGCCCAGTCCACCCCACTTGGAGCGGTATACCGGAAAATGTGACAAGTGACCCAAGGCCGGTGACAGGATATCCGCACGGATTTTGTTACCGGAGTTGTCCACATGGCAATGTGCACAGGACATGTTCAACTGACCACGGCGGGCATAGTAGAAATGCTTGCCGTGTTCATAGGCGTCCAGTGCACGCTGATCATGTGGAATCTTGATGTCAATAGTCTGACCGCGAGTGGTAAAGGCCATATAGGCAGAGATGGAAGCCAGTTTGCCCTTCTTCCATTTCAGCGGCTTCTCACCATTCTTGGTGCGGCACTCGTTGATGGCGGACTCCAGGGTTTCCACGCGACCTTTTTCCGTATCGTAGTAGGGGTAGTCTCCCTTTACACCGATACCGCCGTTACGAAAACAACTGGCGTAGGTTTTGCCATTCTTGAAAGGCGTGTTGAATAATTCTTCGCCTTCCTCGATGGCGATCTCATAGGGCGGGAATTCCTCAATGGCTTCCCATTGCTCACGAGAGGCGGGATCAATGGCATAAACACCATTGGCAAACTCCTCGAGGGGAACGTTGGGAAAACGTTCCATGAAATACCCCCTGAATGCCTTCAGATCATCTTCAGGACTCGCTTGACTGACCAGCGGTGCGCCGAGGGCGCTGACTGCTGCAGTGATCAAAAGCAGTTTTTTCATTATTGCTCCTCCGTCCGTCTGTTGCTGTAGCTGTGGGGCAGCAGGCAACAGTTTTATTATTTGGTTAGCCAATCTTTGCTTCAGCAGAGGCGGTACTGCCTTTGTTGTCGCTCCAGCTAATCTTGACCATGTCACCCTTTGCGGCACCCTTGAACTTGAAGGACAAGTAGGGATTTTTGGAAACGGCGACACTCCAGTTGGCCACCAGAACCTTGTTTCCTTTGTGCTCACAAATAACTTCCTTGATGAAGTGGGCAGGGATTTTCTTCCCGGTCTTTTTGTTCTTGCGTAGGCCAGTTTCCATCGGGTGACTCATCAAGGCCTTGACCTCCGCGACGTCGCCCTTCAACTTGGCTCGGATACGAATTTTCTTCTTAGCCATTCTCTTTTCCTCTAGTGATTAAGTGGTAACAAGTAGCTTGGGCTTAACCGCCGCAGCCACCGATGGTGACTTTGACTGTCTTTTTCGCGCTGTGCAGTTTGCCGCCGGATTTGACCACTGCGATCAAGTCCGAGGTTTTGCCCATTTTTACGCGGGTCGAGACAAATCCCAATGTGTTACTACCCAAGTCGAATGAACAGGCCAGGGGTGAAGGGTTTTTGGCGATGACGACGCTGATAGAGTCAGCTTTCATGTCAGTGGACACTGTGATGGGTACCACTGCGCCATTTTCGGCAATGTCCGGAGCCTTAATCTTGATGTCGCCGCTCTCGGAAAGATCGCTTGTGCCCAGCAGTGCATTAAGTGCGTCATCCACGGTCTTGGCCTTGAAGGCCTTTTCTGGCCAAGCGGCCAGAACCATACGGGGCGCCAGCAAGCCAGCACTTGCGGCAACGCCAAGCATTCCACCGGCGACAGTGCCTTTTAGGAAGGTTCTACGTTTCATGATGATGATGTCTCCTTCTAGCTTTTTGAAATTTGTTTTGTGACCGTCACTTTTGTGCCCGTTACAAGGAGTAGATGAACTCTACGACCTTGTCCAACTCACTCTTACTGAGGATCTTATGCTTGCCGAAAGGAGGCATAATGGTGTTGGGGCTGGTGACAGTGGCGTCGTAGATTTTGGCGCGCAATTTGGCTTTGTCGGGATACCGGGCCTTCATGTTCACCAGTGCTGGCCCGATGTTTCCAGGCAGAGAGCCGCCGGCAATCTTGTGGCAGGCCAGGCAGTTGCCCTTCTTGCGATGAAAGGCGATTTTCTTGCCTTCCTCGATATCTGACGCGCCTGCTGCACTGGCAATACTCGGAGCAAATGAGAAACTTCCCATTACAATGGCCAGGGCGCCGGCTGCCGCTAGGGTGCTACTCGCGGTTTTCCGCATCGCTGCTTCCTCCTTCAACTGTTTAAGTTATTGTCTGTTATATTATTTTCTGCTGCTTTTCAGCAGAGCCACCGGGCCCCATGGAACCGTAGGTGACATCGCTTCTCAGTCGATTGGTTGGCTGAATCACAATAAACGCTCAACTTTTATAACACATTGGCCGCGGGCACAACCAGCAGAACGAAAAAAATCCGATTTACGGGGAATACGTCAAAAAAACGTTGTGCTTGTATTGTTCGCTGGATTGTTCTGCAATCGCCTGCTCATGCGCGAGTATCTCTTTTTTCAGCATCTCCTGCCGGGCTTGCAGGGAGAGCCGGTCGTAGGGTTCCAGTCCCGGGGTATCAAGGGCCTGCTGAAGATAGTCGACGGCCTGATAGAAATTGCCCTGTGAGGACTGCCACTCGGCCAGGGCCCGGTAGGCTTCGGCTTTTTTGCCGAGGGCATTGGCGGCTTTGGCATAGAGGGGGTACAGGCGGTAATGCTCCGGATACTTGCGCAGGGTGGTTTTGAGGAGTTCCTGAGTGGCTTCCGCCTGGTTGAGGCGCAACAGGGTTTCTGCTAGTTGCTCGGTTAGGGCGAGATTGCCGGGGAACACCCGCAGGGATTGTTGCAGCAGGCGTTTTGCCTCCTGCGGCTGGTTATCGGCCAGCTCAACCTGTGCCGCGCTGAAGGGATACAACACGCGGTGGGGGCTGGTGCGGATGAGTGTGTTGAGGATTTTCCTGGCAGTGGGGTAGTCTTCTTTCCGTGCGGCCTCAAGCGCGCGCAGGTAATCCCGCGCCTCCGCGGACCAAGTGGTTGTTGTCAGCGCTGAGGGCGTTGTCGTGTTGTGGCTTTGTTCATTCATCACCTGCATGCGCGCCTGCAGTAATTCAAAGGATGTGTTGTCATTCTGGCGACCTGGTGGATATTGGGCCGCACGATTACGTGCGTCGGCAATACGTCCCAGGGTCAGGGGGTGGGTGCGCATGAACTCCGGTGCCACGGACTCCATAAGACGTTGGTTGTTTTGTAATTTTTCGAAAAAGGCCACCATTGCACGGGGGTCATAGCCGGCCTTTACCATGAGTTCCAGCCCCAGATTATCCGCCTCTTGCTCATTGCTGCGGGAGAAGGTGAGTTGTTGTTGTGCGTTGTTGGCCACGCTGGACGCCAGCATGGCCTGGCCGACCTGCGGGTTGTTGGCGCCTAATATGATGGCGGCGATGATGGCACCCATGGTGGGCAGATTCATACGGCGGTTGGCCTCGAAGGCGCGCACCAAATGACGCTGGGTGACATGGGCAATTTCGTGAGCCAGTACGGAGACCAACTCGGCTTCGCTGCGGGCGTTGAGTATGAGTCCGGTATGGATCCCAATATAGCCGCCGGGACCGGCAAAGGCGTTGATGGCCGGGTCGTCTACCAGGAACACGGTTAGTGGAACGGTGTTTTCTGGTATGGCGCCGACCAGCCGGTCTGCAAGTCCTTGCAGGTAGGCGACGCTCGGTGGGTCGTTTACCAGTTTCAGACCTTGTTGCACGCTGCGCATGAATTCCTTGCCCAGTTGTTGTTCTTCACGGGGGGAGAGTACTGCAGCGCCTACTTTGCCGATGTCCGGTAACTGGGTCGACAGATCGCCGGCCAGGGCGTCGGGCGCAAGGCACAGCTTGCTCAGTAGAAGACTGGCCAGCATCAGGCCCCTAAAGTGCGGGGAGAATGGATTGAACGAATATGTCACGCGACGGTATGGCAGAGTGAGAGTGGTTTGGCCCGGGTGTCAGTCAGCGCAGTGTAACGTTTCGGACGCTGAACAAACAATAATCAGTATAGGCATGGGACAGGTGGGCAAGGGGCTTAGTTCGCGGTTTTGCCCCCCTTTTGTATTCTGGCCGCTGGAGAGGTGGTTGCGTCCTGACCACAGCCAGCTACAGTAATCGCCAGGGGTTGTGTCAAAACCCGGTACTGGTGGGTTGCTTTTTCGCCAGTATTGGAATATAAGTGGACAATTGTATGCTAATACACTGTGCGAAGTCGTATTTTTACCTGTCTAATTTAACATTCTAAGGAGCTTACCAATGGCAAATTTTGATCAAGAGCTGGACGCATCGGGCCTGAACTGTCCCCTCCCCATTCTGCGTGCGAAAAAGGCGCTGGGTGGCATGAGCGCCGGCCAGGTGCTGCACATTATTGCCACCGATCCCGGTGCTGTGAAAGACTTCGAGGCCTTTGCCAAACAGACCGGCAATGAGTTGGTGGAGTCACGCGAAGAGGGTGGCAAGTTCTTCTTTCTGATGAAAAAGAACTAATCTGTTTGCCATAGCTACGCAGGAGGTGTGTGATGTCCGATGAAAAGAAACTGGCAATTATTGCAACCAAGGGTTCGCTGGACTGGGCGTATCCCCCGTTCATCCTCGCCTCCACGGCGGCGGCTCTGGGCTACGAGGTTCAGATTTTCTGTACCTTTTACGGTTTACAGTTGCTCCGCAAGAAGATGGATTTGAAGGTGACGTCACTGGGCAACCCCGGCATGCCCATGCCCATGCCCATGCCGGTCATGTTGCAGGCCCTGCCAGGTATGCAGTCCATGATGACGGTGATGATGAAACAAAAGATGAAATCCAAGGGGGTGGCCAGTCTGGAAGAACTGCGCGAACTGTGTATTGAGGCGGATGTGAAGCTCATTGCCTGTCAGATGACCGTGGATTTGTTCGAGTTCAGCACCAACGATTTTATCGATGGCATCGAATATGGTGGTGCAGCTACTTTCTTCGAATTTGCCGGGGAATCGGACGTCTGTTTGTTCATCTGATTTTTTATTCAAAACCAGTACATGCAAAAAAGGGCGACCGCTACGGGTCGCCCTTTTTTATGGGCCCTTTTTTATGGGCCATTAGCCTGTGCAACGCGTGGCGACGACTCAAAAGTGAGTGTTGACCCCAAATGCAACGAGATGGGCAGAGAGCTTGTAAGTGCCATTGAAGGCATCGGTGCCGTTGGGGTCGGTATCCCCAGATCCCAGCCGGGTGAGATAACTGTTGGCCGGGGCATTGATTTCCCGGTCCTCGGCCTGGACGTACATGTAAGCGAATTCCACGGTCCAGCCGGCCTGTTCATGGGCCAGCCCCAGGCTGAAGGTTTGTCGGTCGTTGCCCGGTACCCGTGCGGAGAAAAAGTCGTCATTCCCCGGGGTTCCATCGAAGGAGTAACCGAAGCGTAACTGGTCGGTGGACGATAATTCATAGCTTCCTCCCAGTCGGTAGGCCGTGGCGTCTTTCCAGTCATTTCTGCTGATGATGGGGCTGCTCAGCGGGGGGCTGCTGGAGTGGTTGACCTCGATGGTGTCAAAACTGCTCCAGCCGGTGCGCTCAACATCCAGCTCCATGGCCAGTCGATCATTGAACTGATAACGCGCGCCCACCTGCAGCAGACTGGGAAAATCGATTTCCGCATCAGCATTGCTGACCGAGGAGCCAATCAGAGTGCCGTCAACGGTGCCATTGACCTTGACCTTCACGTTGGAACGATAAGACAGCCCCACGCTCCAGTTGTTTTGTGCATGCAGCAGGCCGATGTTCCAGCCGTAGTCCTGCCCGCTGCCGGAGATGCGGATGGACTGGGTATTGAAGATCAGTTTGCGCACTTGGTAATTGTCGATGCCCAGGGCGATGCTGGTATTGCCGAAACGATAGGCCACATTGGGGTTGACGTTGAGCATCTCGATCTTGCTGTGTTCGGGCTCCAGAAAGGCAACGCCAAGTGTAGCGAAGGTATCAAAGGTGCCCGCTTGCCAACGGGTTTCCAGGCCGAAGGGCGCATTGATGCCGACGCCCCATGACCAGTTGTTGTCGATGAGGTTACTGGCGAACACATTGGGCACCGCTACAGTTTCTTTGCCCTGGCTGGCTACTGAGGTGCCTCCGTCCGGCGTCACACTGATATCGGGCTGGATGAAAATGGCCCCCACCACAAGCTCGCCCTGTGTTTGAAATCCCGTCGCAGCGGGATTGTATGGCAGGGCGCCGGGAGTATCGGGATTAGCGACCATGGCATTGGACATGGCCGTGCCAGCGGTAGACAGCTCCGGCAGCCGGAAACCGGATGCCAGGGTGGCAGAGGAAAAGCTGGATGAAAACAAGACGCAGGACAGCACAGCGCCTGTTTGCAGATATGCACGAGTTTTTTTCATGATATTTGTGGTCCGATAAAAGTCATTGGGTTGGCGTTTGTTTCCGCCGTATTAAATCATAAAAAACAAGATGGCGATGTGGGTATTTTCGGATGTTTTTGCAGCACATCTTCTTATTGCCAATTACTGAGTTACTAAAAATAAGCAGATAATAATATTCTAAACAATATAACTAATAAATCGTTTATACGCTTATATAATAATTCGAGTATATTTAACGTTGACAGTGAGTAATATACGCACAGTCTTAAAAGATATAGTTTTAATATTGCTGAGGGATGCATACTTGCCGGGATTGGCTTTTTTGATCTAACAAACGTTAATTGAATGTTATGGAGGTGGATATGAAGCGAACAATGAAGAGTCTTCTGGCGGTAACAGTATCAGCAGCGCTGTGCACGCCGATAGCGGCAATGGCCACCAATGGTTATTTTGCGCATGGTTATGGCACCAAGAATAAAGGCCTGGCTGGAGCTGGTGTGGCGTTACCCCAGGATTCGATGATCGCAGCCACAAACCCTGCGGGGATGGTCTTTGTGGGTAATCGCCTGGATGTGGGTGCAGCCATTTTCAGTCCGAATCCGCGTTCTTACACTGTGACAGGAAATCCTTCGGGTGCCCCCGGCACGTTTGGACTGGCTCCCGGAAAAGTAGAAAGCGAGGATGGTGTTTTCCTGATCCCCCATTTCGGCCGTAACTGGATGCTTGATGCCAACAGTTCGGTGGGTGTTACGGTGTATGGTAATGGTGGTATGAATACCGAATACAAAGGTACTCCCGGTACCTTTGGCGCAGGTACCGCAGGTGTGAATCTTGAACAGTTGTTTGTGGGCGTCACCTATGCCCGCAAGATCAATGATAAGGCCTCCTGGGGTGTGACCCCGATTCTTGCTTACCAGCGTTTTAAGGCGGATGGTCTGGCGAATTTTGCGCCCTTCTCATTGGATGCCAATAATTTGACAAACAATGGCGTGTCCACCAGTAGCGGATATGGTTTGAAGCTGGGTGTGCAGGGTGAGGCAGTACCGGGTGTGACCCTGGCAGCGTCTTACCAGAGCAAAATGTCCATGAGTGAGTTTGATGAATATTCCGGGTTGTTTGCAGAAAAGGGCGACTTTGATATTCCAGCAACGGCGACACTGGGCGTTGCCTGGGCAACATCAACCGATACGGTACTGACCTTGGATCTTCAGAAGATCTATTACAGCACCATCGCTTCCATTGCGAATCCCATTTCCAACCTGACCAGCCCTACGGGTTGCGGTGGAGGTGATACTACTCAGTGTCTAGGTGGTTCCAACGGCGCGGGTTTTGGTTGGGAAGACATGACTATCCTCAAGCTCGGTTATCAGTGGGCTACCAACAACGGTTGGACATGGCGCGCAGGTGTGAGCAAGGGCGATATGCCGATTCCTTCTTCCGAGGTTATGTTTAACATCCTTGCCCCAGCAGTGATGGAAAAACATTTCACCTTTGGTTTCACCAAGGAAGTGGGTACCGACAATGAGTTCAATTTCTCGGCCATGTATGCACCCAATGCCAGTGTCAAGGGCCCTAACCCCATGGAGGCGCCTGGCCAGCAGAGTATTGAGCTGGAAATGACCCAGTGGGAGCTGGAAGGCAGCTGGGCAGTCAAGTTCTAATGGGTAGTTGCTGACAAGCAGTGATGCTAAGAAAAGGGGCATGATCACATGCCCCTTTTTCTTTGCCCGAAATATGATTGATTTTGTTAATGGAGGTTGCATAAATGCTTATTAAAAGATTGCCGGCCCTGCTGCTTGCCGGCTTGCTGCTGGGTTTGGTGGGTGGCGCGCAGGCGGCTGAAAAATTGTTCCCCTTTGTACTGGCCTCAACCGGCTCGGGTGATGTGGCTGCGACGCTGAGCGAGGTAAAGGCCAAGTTGAGTGGCGCGGGTTTCGAGCTGGTGGGGGAATATTCGCCCTACGATAAAGCAGTTATCCTCATCGTCACATCCGAGGCCCTGAAAAATGCGGCGGCGAAATCCACGTTTGGTGGCTATGCAGCAGGTCAGCGGGTTTCCGTTACCAAGGTGGGCGATGAGATTCAGGTTGCCTACACCAATCCGGTGTACATGGCCAATGCCTACCGGATGAAAGTAACCTTGCAGGATACGGCAGACAGGTTAAAAGCCGCCTTGGGGGCTATAAAGCAATACGGTCCCGAAGAGGGGATGGAAGCGGAGGATATTCGCAATTACCATTACATGTTTGGCATGGAATACTTTGATGAACCCAGCGTGCTGGCGGAATATAAATCCTTCAAGGAAGCGGTTGATAGAGTGGAAGCGGGGCTGGCGGCCAAAAAGGGAGGAGTGTCCAAGGTATATCGTATCGATGTGCCTGGAAAGGATGAGAGTGTGTTTGGTGTCCATCTCACCGATGGCTGCAGCAGTGACAAGTTCATTATGGGGCATATTGATTTCAAGCCCATCCGTTCCACGCCTCACCTGCCTTATGAAATGCTGGTCTCCGGCAACAAGGTGTACGCGCTGTACGCACGCTTTCGTATCGCCATCAATTTTCCTGACCTGAAGATGATGGGCGCCAACAGTTTCTTTAAGATCATGTGTGCGCCGGATGCTATTGAAGAGGCCTTGATGCAGGCTGCCGGGGTGAACAAATCAACAGACGAGGACGAGTTCTGAAGACGGTAGGCGCCGTCAGGGTGTGGGCCGTGCCTGGGGCGGCATGCTGTGCCCAGCAGGCAGCGCCCTGTGATTACGTGTTGGTATACGCGGTGTGTTGGATGTTACTTTGTCAGCAAGCGATCCAGCAGGCTTGGGTCGGATTCGCTGTAGGTTTTTATGAGCGCGCCGATCTGCGGGTTGTTCTCATTGGCCGCAATGGCTGCGGCGGTATCGCCGAGAAGATTGGCGTGTTTCAAATCCGCATCATTGCGCAGTAACAACTCGGTGGTTTTGCGAAAACCACCCAGCACGGCGAGTTGCAGTGGCGAGTTACCCGTTGCGTTGGCGGTATTTATATTGGCGCCGGCATCGATCAGTGCCTGCAGCACGGCATAGTTACCACGCATTGCTGCAAAATGTATGGCGCTGTTGCCGGTATGTGTCACCAGGTTGGTGTCGGCGCCGTGGTTGATGAGCCATAGGGCCAGCTCGGTGTGATCCGCCTTGATGGCCCGCATCAGCGGTGTCTGACCATGCTTGTCGGCACTGTCGATGTTGGCGCCGTTTTTTACCAATTGCCGGGTAATCACCATTTGGCCGCCGTCGGCCGCAAGCCACAGCGCGGATTCGCCATGCTTGTCGGTGGCATTTATCGCAGCCCCGAACTGTAAAAGTAATTGCGAGATACGTGGATAGCCCAGCCGCGCGGCGATGCTTAAAGCGGTTCTGCCCTGGTGGGTTTTTATGTCTGGGTTGGCATGATTCTTCAGCAAATAACGCACCACAGGGCGATGGCGCATGCGTACGGCCCACATCAATGGTGTTCGGCCATGATTATCCTGACTGTCGAGCTGCGCCCCCTTCTGATGCAGTAACATGACGGTTTTGCGGTGTCCCTGCCGTGAGGCCCAGGCCAAGGCGGACAGTCCGTCTTTATCCCGTTGATTGATGGCGGCGCCCTGTTTGAGCAGGACTTTCAGGGTGTCCTGATTGCCATTCCACGCGGCGTAAATCAGTGCGCTGCGTCCGTCTTCATCCATGGCATTGATATTGTGCGGCTTTTTCAGCAGGCGCGTCACAATTTCCGGTTGTCCACGCCAGGCGGCATACATTAATTCGGTCCAGCTGCTGAACAGCTTGGACTTGGGGTTGTCAATGGGGTGGCCGGCATGCGCAACGGAAGAACTATACAGCGCTACTAACCCTGCCAGCAGTAGTGCTGTGGACAATCTTCCCATGGACGGGGTGAGCATTGATCTGCGGATGGTCTGCATTGTTGCTGGGGGACTCCTTGTTGCTTTCTGTGCTGGCAGGGTGTCGAACTGTTGAGCCAGCCTGGTGGCCCACTTATACTGCAATTCTGCGCGGCGGAAAACCATGGGTCTGATTTTTCGAAAACAGCGGTAAGCAGGGGCCGAGTCCTGGGCGATAAGTTCCAAAGTTAGGTAGACAGTTCCTGAAGTAGAGCAAAGGTGATAATGGGCAATCCATGTAGTACCCAATCTGGCAGGGGTCCCCACCCAATCTGGCAGGTCATTGCATCGCTGATAGTGTTACAGGCGTTTGCCAGTCTGGTGTCTGCCGATGACGATCCAGCGTACGGTTCCCTTGATGAAACCCCTTCCGCCTTTGCCTTTTTCAGGGAACAGGCCGAGCAGGGCAGTGAGGAGGCGCAATACAATCTGGCGGTGATGTATGAGACAGGCTGGAGCGTGGCGGTCAATCATCGGCAGGCCGTTCGCTGGTTTCGAGAGGCGGCCAGACAGGGCAATGTGAACGCCCAGCTGCGTTTGGGTATGCTCTATTACCTGGGGCTGGGCGCCCGGCAGAGTAATATCAAGGGCGAAAAATGGATACGCAAGGCGGCAAAGCAGGGGCATCCCCTGGCGAAAGAACTGAATCGTCTGCTGTTTAAGGAAGAATTGCCCGATGGCTTGTCCGCGGCGACAGTAATGTCCCGTGTGCGTGATGCCTATCTGGCGGATGAGCAATCGGCGGGAGCAGTGCTGGCGTCTATTACCCGACAGGCCCAGCGCAAGAATGAGCGGCTTGCCGAACAAAAAGAAGAGACCACCATCCGTGAGCGCAGGGCTCAGCGTGGCATTGAAGGCCCGGTGAGACCCGGTTTTTCCCCTGCGCAAAGTGTGGAACGCATTGGCAGTGCAGTGCCTGACTTTATCTCTGATGACTCAGTGGAAAAAAATCAAACCCTGTCCCGTGGCAACATAGCCACACTCCGGCTTCAGGCGGAGCGGGGCCTGGCCAGTGCGCAATACAGTCTGGGGCGGATGTATGAAACCGGCCTGAAGTTGCCTGTGGACAAAAAGCGGGCCATGGAATGGTATGAGAAAGCCGCCCGCCAGGGATACGCGGATGCGGAATATCGTCTGGGTATTGCGCTGTACTATGGCACCGGCCCCACTCGTGATGAAGAAGAAGGTAAAAAATGGTTACGGCTGGCGGCCGGGCACGGTCATCCGGTGGCGAAAAATATGATGAATAAACTGGACGGGGAAGGTGTCGCCGCAACGCGTAATATGTCACTGGCGGTTCGGTGGTATCTTGAGCGCGCCACGCAAGGTGATCGTGAAGCCGCGTTTCACCTGGGAAAGATTTATGAACATGGCTGGGGTGTAAGCGGCGATCTTTCCGAAGCGTTTAAATGGTACCGGCTGGCCGCGCAGTCAGGGAATGAGCAGGCACAGTTACTGGTCTCGCAATTGCAGCCGCGCTTGGGTGAGAGAAAGGAAGAGGATCCGCCGTCATGGCTGGCAACACAACTGTCAGGCTATGGTTTGCCGCAATGGCTGGCGCATCCGCTGGTCATTGCATCCATCGTTCTGGTGATTGTCTGGCCCTTACGACCGTGGCGCCGGAAAAAGGGACAGACCAATGGTGAGCTGCCCGAACCGTAGATGTAATGTTCCGCGGAGGTTTACAAAGTACCGCGTTTGGTTTCGATTTCAACGCCCAGTGACTTGAGCATGGGGGTGGGCAGGATGCCGCCGGCACAAACAATGACGGCATCATTTTCAATAGTGACCTCTCCATCTTCCGTATTGATAGTTACCTGCTTCTCTGTAATTTCCTTTACTGTGGACTTGAGTAAGACAGTCATTTTCTTGGCATTGGCCGAGGCGCTGACCTTGTCGACATTTTTCGGGTTTGCCTTGGCGAATGCACCACTGCGGTAAGAAAGGGTGACGGTAGCACCGGGTTCGTCGGCGATGGTGATAGCGGCTTCCAGGGCACTGTTTCCGCCGCCCACCACGAGAACGTGTTTGTTGCGGAATTCCGCGGGGTCCGCAAGACGGTAAATGACCTTGCTTTGTTCTTCACCGGGGACACCCAGCTTGCGGGGGGTGCCGCGTCTGCCAATGGCCAGCAATACACTTTTTGTGTGATACGTGGCTTTGGGGCTCGTTACCATAAAACCATCTCTGGTTTTCTCGATGGATTCCATGCGTTCCATGCAATTGATCCTGACACCGGTTTGCTTTTCCACGTTTTGCCAGAAATCCATGAGGATTTCCTTGGTGGTTTCATTGAATTTTGCCTGGCCGACAATGGGTAACAATACCGGCGCGGTCATGACAATTTTTCCTCGGGGGAAATGTGCCACTGTCCCCCCCAGGGTTTCCTGTTCCAGGGTGACATAATTCAGGTTATGTTCGTGGGCATCGAGGGTGGCGGAAAAGCCGGCCGGGCCTGCGCCGATGATCACGACGTCATAGGGAACGCTGGACTGGGAGTTGCTGATGGCCTGGCGGATGGACTCCATGGCCTGGCGTCCCTGCTCAATGGCGTTGCGAATCAGACCCATGCCGCCAAGCTCGCCGGCAACAAACAGACCGGGTACGTTGGTTTCGAAATTGGGGTTCAACATGGGGATATCGACACCCCGTTTTTCATTTCCGATCACCAGGGAGATGGCATCCGTGGGGCAAGCCGTCTTGCAGGCGCCGTGGCCGATGCAGTGGCTGGGGTTGACCAGGTGCGCCTTTTCACGAATCACGCCGAGAACATTGCCTTCCGGACAGGCGTCCACACAGGTGGCGCAGCCAAGGCAGATGTTGTGGTCGATGATGGGGTGCAGTGAAGTGGGGGGATCGGCCAGGCCCGCCTGTTTGGATTCTTCCAGGATGCGCTGGCTCTGTTCGTCACGTCGTTTTTTTACGGCACGATAGATGAACCACGCCAACGCAATGGGCACCAAAAAGACCAATACATCATAGGCACTGTTTATGCCCGCCACCGACAGCAAATACAGTATGTCGGTGAGAAACTCAGAGCGTTGTTCCATAATCCGTTATCTGTAACCCATAAAGAAATCATGGTGATTGAGCGACTCTTGTGTATTTCGGTGCATTTCGGGGCTTGTACACACTGGCCCCGGGGCGCCGCCGATATAGTGGGTCGTTTTATGAAAATCAATCACTTGTGGGAAACATATCCTTGCTGATGCCTAATTGCAATGCCTCTCGAGCGCATTGACAAGGGCCGGACGCTAGGGGATACAATGGCGTCACGTGGCCAAATATGGCACGGAAGCGGTATTTCATGCCCAGGTATTGTTCAACCTCGGTTGCTCAACGGGGGCTTTACATGGAGCAAATGCAGTCATATGAGCAGCCAATCCTCTTTTCTCACATGGTTACGTCATCCCGCCAGCATGGTGCTGATCATCGCCCTGGTGCTGATGCTTGTGGTGATGTCCGAACAATCGCCCCGGCAAGGGGATGGCACCACGGCGCCACCCCTGGCGCCTGAGCCCGCCAGCGTCGAGGCGGCACCGGCAGGCGCGCCGGCGGCCCCGGCCAGGATGGGTGGGGAATTGCCACGCATCGTGCGTCAGTTATCCGCCCCTGGGCAGAGCGCACCGGCGGCGAAAAAACCAGGCAGCGCCGCAGCCCCCGGCCGGTTACAGGCCCCCGATCTGGGCAGCCTGCTGGGTCGGCTGGAGGACAAGGTGAAGGCTGAACCCAGCAATATGGGCAATCGCCTATTGCTCGCGCAGACCTATAACGAACTGGGCCTGGGGGACAAGGCGCTGCAGGAGGCGCGCGCTGCCCGGCAGCAGGATCCCCGGCATGCCCGGGCCAAGCTGGTGTTGGCCGCTATTCTCAGTACCCGTGATGACCCGGCCGGTCTGCAGGAGGCCGCAGAGCTGTTGCAGGAACTGACCAGTGATTCCCAAATCAAACAATACCTGGTGGCCATGTACCAGGGGGATGTGGCCATTCGCCAGGGCGATCATGACAAGGCGCTGCGTTTTTGGCAGCGGGCGCTGGATGAGATGCCGGTATCCGATAATCGTCGTGCCAGTATTGAAAAGCGCGTTGCTGAGCTGTCCGCCAAGGCATCTTCATCGGTTGAGGGCTGAATAAAGCGGGAATGGGACGAGTGGTGGGGCTGGTCACGACAGGGTCACGAGGTGTGGGCAACTCCACCCGTTTGTCTCGGCATTTTTCGGGGGCTTCGTACAAAACATTGCAGGGTTTGAATCTGTATTAGGCAGGGTATTCTGGAAAATCGGTCGAATAAAGTGGTATGGAGCTGTAGTGACAATGATGCTGTTTTTCAGATTCGCCAAACAGGAAGCGGTGGGTACCGAAGAGGGTGCGTCATTTTCGGCGGGGTCGGCGAAGATGAACGGTAGCCAGCAGGCGGGGGCGCTTACCCCGGCAACGCCCCCTTTGGAATTTTCCGCGGTGAAACTGCTGTCCGACCGCTACCCTTCTTTTATCGCCCGCGCCAACGAGGCCCGCTCGAAAAGTGAGTCACGGATCGTACTCATCGTTCTGTTGTTCATTTCTGCCCTGATGCTGGCCGCCTGGGCTGTCTGGGATCCGCGTTATTTTCACTCCGACAGCGACCTGGTGTACAACATGGGACTCTTCGGCGGCATCATGATGCTGGTGACCCTGCTCTACGCCATGCGCAAGCGGATTCGTCTGATGCGAAAACTCGGCGAGCTGAGTTACTGGTATTACTTGCATCTGACCATGGGTGTGCTGGGTCCGGTGCTGATCATTTTTCACAGTTCATTCACCATGAAGTCGCTGAACAGCTCGGTGTCGATGATCGCCATGTTGTGTATTATCGCCAGTGGTATTTTTGGTCGATACGTCTATACCCGCATTGGTTATCGCGTGCACAGTCATCTTCTGGCGATTCGTGATACGGAAGAACGCCTGGCCAGGGCAATGGAAAATTTCCAAGGTAAGGAAACAGACGCCATTCGCAAATCCCTTACAGTGTTGACCATGTTGGTGGTGAACATGCCGCAATCACTGTTCCATTTGCCTGCGCGTTTTTTCGCGCTGCGCGCCAGGGCCGCCAAGTGTTATGTCGACGGGATCGGGCATATTTCAGCCATGTTAAAACAGCGCGCGCAGGAGGAAGACTGGGACAAGCTGACGTACCATGCGGAGTTTGCGCGGGAAAAGCGCCTGTTTCGTGAGCATATCAATGCCCTGGTGAAAATCGGCCAATTGCATTTTTATGAACGATTGCTGGTGGGTTGGCGAATTTTTCATGTTCCCCTGATCTTTATTCTGGTCATCTCGGGACTGGTGCATGTTTTTGCGGTGCACTGGTATTAAGCATTTTCTTTTTCTGGTCTTCCTTCTTGCCCGTCTCCCGGGCAGGGCGATAGTTTCTGTCCTGTTGCTGGGCTTATGTCTGACCCCGCTGGCCGAGGCGGGTGTTAGTCCCCTGGAGAGGATGGAGGGTTTGGTGATGCCGGGCAAGGTCATCAAGCGCCATGCAAAATTTGAAAAGAAATGTGACAAATGTCACTCCGGGTTTGACCGCATGAAGCAAAGCGGGCAATGCAGGGATTGCCACAAGGCCATCGCCACGGACATCAAAAAAAGCCGTGGCTTTCACGGCAAGATTCCCCGCATCAAGGAGCGTGAATGCCGCACCTGCCACTCGGAGCATCTGGGACGCGATGCGGACATCGTGCAGCTGGATAAAGAATTATTCGACCACAATAAAACCGAGTTCAAGCTGGCCGGCGCCCATGTTTCGCTTGATTGCAACGAGTGCCACAAGAAGGTAGGCGTTTACCGTCAGCCGGAGCGCCATTGTTCCGATTGTCACGAGTCGGACGAGCCCCACAAGCAGCGTATGGGCAAGAAGTGCGAAAACTGCCACATCGAAGGCGCCTGGCTGCCGGCCTTTTTTGATCATTCCAACACCAAGTTCAAGCTGCGAAATGCGCATCGCGAATCGGCCTGTTTCAACTGCCATGTCAATGAGCGTTATGACGACACACCTCGCAATTGCTACTTTTGTCACCATCTCGATGATGTGCATAACGGGGATCGCGGGATTCGCTGTCACGATTGCCATACCGACGAGCGCTGGTCGCAGATTCTTTTCGATCATGAAAAAGATACGGATTTTCCCCTCAGGGGTGGCCATGCGCGGCTCATTTGCAAGGATTGTCACCAAGGACACATCTTTGAGGATGAGGTAAAAACCACCTGCTACGGCTGTCACGAAAAGCATGACGTACATTTCAAGCGTTATGGCAAGCGCTGCGATGTGTGTCACACAGAGAAGAACTGGATCGAGATTGATTTTGATCATGAGGTGGATACCAGCTTCCCGCTCAAGGGCAAACACAAGGATTTAAGTTGCGCCGTCTGTCACCGGGAGGTGTTGTTCGAGGAACAGACCCCCAATACCTGTTCCGACTGTCATCGCCTGGATGACGCCCATGAGGGTCAGGAAGGGGAGCAGTGTGAGCAATGTCATAATGAAAAAGGCTGGACCGAGCAGGTGGTTTTTGATCATGACATTACCAAGTTCCCCCTCCTGGAATCCCATATTTTGCTGACTTGCGAGGATTGCCATGCCTCGAATAAATTCAAGGAAGCCAAGGTGGCGTGTACTTCCTGCCATGAAGGCGATGATGTACACGAGCAAAAACTGGGGGAACAGTGCGAACTTTGTCACCAGCCGTCCCACTGGATGGCCTGGGACTTTGATCACAACGAATTGACGGATTTCCCACTGGATGGCAAGCACGAAGGCCTGGATTGCCATGCCTGCCACACCGAGCCGGTGGATGAAGAAATCGAATTGCCGAAGAACTGCTACGGGTGCCACGAAAAGGACGATGTGCACAATACCCAGTTGGGCAAGCGCTGCGAAACCTGCCACATCACGGAGTCATTCAAAGAGATCAAGATCAAGTAGGCGGATCCTGGGGTTGGTTATGGGTAGTAACCACGTGCTTTCTACGGTGAATTCGCCCCCGGTGGGACTCGTCTGCCGGGTGTAATTAGCCTATAGTATAAACCTACAATAATACTCGGAAATGAGGCGGTGTCCGGCGTTTCAGCAAGAGCCGGACGCCTGTGGGTCGAGGCCTGCTGTGTGGCCTTGTGTGCAACAGGATGTAACACAACGTAGGGGGTAGGCAGTATCAGGGTAGATGCTGTCAAAATGTTGGGTAATCAGGGAGTGGGGCGGTCTGTTTCTGGCCGGCTGGGGATGCTGTTGTGCCTGCTGTTTATGGTTATCTTTTCAGCTCCCCTCAGTGCTGCTGTGGTGCCTGATGTTTCGACCTTTGATCACCTGGTTACGGGTTTTCCTCTCGAAGGCCAACATGACATCATCGATTGCGAGGCCTGCCACATCGGTGGTGTATTCGAGGTTCTGCCCACCCAGTGCGAGGCCTGTCATGATGGCATACTGGCCATTGGTCAGCCCCCTACGCATATTCCCACCCTGGTTTCCTGTGACACCTGCCACAATGCGGTGGGCTTTGCCTTTTCCGCCACCATGGATCACAGCATCATCGGTGATACGACGTGTGAAACCTGCCATGATGGTGTCAGTGCCACCGGCCTGTCGCCCACGCATATTCCCACCAGCTTGAGCTGCGGCACCTGCCATGTCACCAGTACCTGGTTGATAGCGGCGTTCGATCACTCCCTGGTGCAGGAACAGTCGTGCAGTGATTGCCACAACGGCACCTTTGCCACGGGCAAGCATGCGGCGCACATCAACACTACGGATGTCTGCGAAAGCTGCCACACCAGTGTGGCCTGGGTGCCGGTGATTGTGGTGGACCATGCCCAGGTGCTGGGTAGCTGCGAAAGTTGCCATGATGGGTTGATCGCCAGGGGCAAGGGAGTGAATCATGTGCCAACCACTCTGGCCTGTGATACCTGCCATACGGTGAACAACTGGACGGTAGGTGTGTTCGATCACTCCACCACCAGCGAGGCCTGTTACACCTGTCACAACGGCACCATCGCCACAGGGGTGAGCGCCAGCCACATCGCCACCACCAAGCAGTGCGATGCCTGTCACCTGACCAACCTGTGGGTGCCGGTGTCCACTGTGGATCACGCACAGGTGCTGGGCAGTTGTGTGTCCTGTCACGACGGTGTGGTGGCCACGGGCAAGAACCCCACGCACATCGACAGCTCGGATCT
>DRKQ01000069.1 GCA_011051685.1 Gammaproteobacteria bacterium | reverse complement strand
GACGGCCCCCGCCCGTGAATGGTAGGATAGTCTACCTAATTACCAGCAGCTGTGACCGCAAAATTTCATGTTTGGTTTCAAAAAAGACAAATCCCCGCAGACGGAGCAGGCGCAGGCCATGACGTCAGCCCCTGAACAATCAGCGGAACCCGGGCAAAAGCAGGGTTTTTTCGCCCGCCTCAAGCAGGGCCTGTCGCGCACCCGCCACGGCATCACCGACGGCCTGGCCGACCTGGTGCTGGGCAAAAAGGCCATCGACGACGATGTACTGGACGAGATCGAGACCCTGCTGCTCACCTCGGACGTGGGCGTGGAGGCCACCCAGCAGATCGTCGCTGACCTCACCGGCCGCATCCAGCGCAAACAGCTCAACGACGCCGATGCCCTGTTCAGCGCCCTGCGCGAGGACATGGCCGCCATCCTCGCTCCCGCCTCGGCGCCGCTGGAGATCGATGAGAGTGCCAAGCCCTTCGTGATTTTGATGGTGGGTATTAATGGCGCTGGGAAAACAACGACAATCGGCAAGCTGGCGAAGAAATTCCAGAACGAAGGCAAATCGGTAATGCTCGCCGCCGGCGACACCTTCCGCGCCGCTGCCGTAGAGCAGCTGCAGGAATGGGGCAGGCGCAACGACGTGGCCGTGGTGGCCCAGCACTCTGGCGCCGATTCCGCCTCGGTGATCTTCGACGCACTGCAATCCGCCAAATCCAAAGGCATTGACGTGTTGATTGCCGACACCGCCGGGCGCCTGCACACCCAGTCCAATCTCATGGAAGAGCTGAAAAAGGTCAAACGCGTCATCACCAAACTGGACGAGACCGCCCCCCACGAAGTGATGCTGGTGCTGGACGCCGGCATCGGCCAGAACGCCGTGGTGCAGGCCGAACAGTTCCGCGATGCCGTGGGTGTGTCCGGCATCACCCTGACCAAGCTGGACGGCACCGCCAAGGGTGGTGTCATCTTCGCCGTGGCCAAACGCTTAGGCCTGCCCATTCGCTTCATCGGCGTGGGCGAAGGCATCGACGACCTGCGGCCGTTTAATGCGGATGAGTTTGTGGAAGCACTTCTCGATAGAGAAGTGCAGATAAAAGAGTAAAGGGAAAAAGCAGATAAAAGGGAAAACAAAAATACGTATTTTTTCCATCATTCCGGCGCAGGCCGGAGTGACGATAAATAGCAAGCATGTAGGGGCGGGTGATGCCTTTATGCCCCAGAGGGTACAGCCAATAAAAAATGAATCCCCTTTTCTCTTTCATCTTTCCCCTTTCCCCTGCCGTTAAATGATTAAATTCGACAACGTCAACAAGCGCTACCCCGGCGGCCACGAGGCCTTGTCCGGCGTGAGCTTTCACCTGCAAGCGGGGGAGATGGCCTTTCTCACCGGTCATTCCGGGGCTGGCAAAAGCAGCCTGTTAAAGTTGATCGCCTGCATCGAGCGGGCCTCGCGCGGCAACGTGATTATCGACGGGCAGAATCTCACCCGGCTGAAAAATCGCCACATCCCTGCGTTGCGCCGCAAAATCGGCGTGGTGTTTCAGAATCACAACCTGCTCTACGACCGCACCGTGTACGACAACGTGGCATTGCCGCTGATCATCGCCGGGTATCATCAAAGCGAGGTGGGGCGACGGGTGCGCGCGGCGCTGGACAAGGTGGGGCTGCTGGGCAAGGAACGGCTGATGCCGATCACGTTGTCCGGCGGCGAGCAGCAACGGGTGGGCATCGCCCGCGCGGTGGTCAATCGTCCGCCATTGCTGTTGGCGGATGAACCCACGGGAAATCTCGATCCGGAGCTGTCCAGGGAAATCATGGGCCTGTTTGAGCAGTTTAATCAGGTGGGGGTGTCGGTGTTGATCGCCACTCATGATCATGATCTGATTTCGCGGCTGGATCATCGGCTTTTGACGCTGGATCATGGCAGGCTGGCGCGGGATGGGCGAACAACGGAGATGTTGCATGCTCAAACCGGGTAGGCTGCAGAGGTCACAAGCGATTTCCTTCTCCCCTTCAAGGGGAGAAGGCCAGGATGAGGGGTGCGTTGCGCAGCAACGGGCCCTTGGCGATTCTCCCCCTCACCCTAACCCTCTCCCCCAAGGGGGAGAGGGAACATACTGAAGGATGTATTGAGTCAACGATGTCGGACAAGGCAAAGCAAAAACCCCGCGGCAAGATCAACGCCTACTTCACCCACCACCTGTGGGTGCTGGTGTCCTCCCTTGGCGTGCTGTGGCGCACGCCGCTGGCGACGCTGATGACCGCGGCGGTGATCGGCATCGCCCTGGCCCTGCCCGCCGGGCTGCACGTGCTGCTGCAAAACGTGCAGCAGCTGTCCACCGGCTGGGAGGGCACGGCGCAGATGTCGCTGTTTCTTAAGTCCGGGGTGCCGGAGACGCGCATCAAGGCCCTGGCCGACAAGCTGCGCAACTGGGAGGGGGTGGCCGAGGTGCGTTACATCTCCCGCGAGCAGGCGCTGGCGGAGTTCCGCGCGCAGTCGGGCTTCGGCGGCGCACTGGATTCGCTGGATGAAAACCCCCTGCCCGCGGTGCTGGTGATCCGTCCCACCGCCGAGGCGGCGGAACCGGCGCAGATGGAGCTGTTGTTGGGCAAGGTGCAAAAACTGGAGCCGGTGGACCTGGCACAGCTGGACATGGAGTGGGTGCGCCGCCTGGCGGGCATCATCGAGCTGGGCAAGCGCGGCGTGCTGCTGCTGGGCGGACTGCTGGGGCTGGCGATTTTGCTGGTGGTGGGCAATACCATTCGGCTGACCATTCTCGGCCGCCGGCAGGAAATCATCGTCACCAAGCTCATCGGCGCCACCAATGCCTTCATCCGCCGTCCCTTTCTGTACACGGGCTTCTGGTATGGACTGATGGGTGCGGTGCTGGCCTGGCTGCTGGTGGCCAGCCTGCTGGGTCTGCTCAGCGATCCGGTGAGCCGCCTGTCATTCCTCTACAACAGCGACTTTTCCCTGGGTGGGCTGGGGCTGGAGACGGTGTTGATCCTGCTGGGCAGCGGCATCGGCCTGGGCCTGCTGGGTTCCTGGCTGGCGGTGGGCCGGCATCTGCAAGAGATTGAACCTACCTGATTTTTTGTGGACTAAGAAGGGCACCAATTCGAGCTTGTGTAATTCAGATATTGGTCTAGAATGTTTTACGTATATTAGGGAACTTTAATATAGTTTGGCACTCTCACCGTTAGATTGCTAAACTACTGTTAAACGGCATAGCATGTGCCAAAGGGGAGGAAAGGACATGAATACCAATCTGAGTGTAGAGCTTGCTGTACCCACGGGCAGCCTCGAGGCCTATATTTCGGCCGCGGCCCGGGTGCCCATGCTCAGCGCGGAAGAAGAGCGTAGCCTGGCCACCCGTCTGCGTGAAAAGGGCGATCTTGAGGCTGCCCGCAAACTGGTGATGTCTCACCTGCGCTTCGTGATTCACGTGGCGAAGGGCTATAGTGGTTATGGCCTGCCCCAGGCCGACCTGATTCAGGAAGGCAACATCGGCCTGATGAAGGCGGTGAAACGCTTCGATCCCAGCCACGGCGTGCGCCTGGTGTCCTTTGCCGTGCACTGGATCCGTGCCGAGATCCACGAATACATTCTGCGCAACTGGCGCGTGGTCAAGCTGGCCACCACCAAGGCCCAGCGCAAGCTGTTCTTCAATCTGCGCAAGAGCAAGAAACGCCTCGGCTGGTTCACCCAGGAGGAAGTGGAAACCGTGGCCAGGGAGCTGGACGTGCCGGTGGCCACCGTGCGCCAGATGGAAGAGCGCATGAGCGGCCAGGATACTGCCTTCGACGGTTTCGACGCCGACGACGACAGCGATTTCCGCCCGGCCCCGGCGGGTTATCTGGCCGACCTGCGCAGCGAGCCCGCCGCCCAGCTGGAAGAGGAAGACTGGCAGGACCACAACAATCACCTGCTGGCCAATGCCATGAACGACCTGGACGAACGCAGCCAGGACATCGTCAAGAGCCGCTGGCTATCCGAGAAAAAGGCCACCCTGCATGACCTGGCCGACAAGTACGGCGTCTCCGCCGAGCGCATTCGTCAGCTCGAGGCCAATGCCATGAAGAAGATGAAGGGTGCGATGCTGGCGTAAAATCCTTTTTTCGGCCGTGTTTGATTTGCCATTTGGAACTGACTGTTTTTTCCTCTCGGGATGTGCCGTTTGAACGAGAGGTAGCAGCACCAGGTGGTGAAGCGTACAACCTTGATTTCAACGCAACTCAAGGTTATCGACCGGCATGCATGGACCAGATGTTCCCAGAAGTATTTTTATCGGCGGAGGTCGCCCCGCCGTTGATCCGTCATTGATTTAATGTCTTTGATAGGGGATCAGTAAATCCCCCGCCTTTAGGCGGCATCGTTGCTTTTACACCCTCTCCCCTTGAGGGGAGAGCAACTGTGTTTAAGAAAGGGATGTTTCACACCAATGTGCTCCATTTTTAACCATGACATTGAGGATTGTCAGAAATTTTCGCATACAGGCGACGGCAGCCACTTTGTGTTCTTTACCCGCAGCTCGCAGTCGTTGGT
>DRKQ01000068.1 GCA_011051685.1 Gammaproteobacteria bacterium | reverse complement strand
TCCCACCGTGTTTGGCATTGTAGAAGTGCGCTATGGAATTGGCTTGTGCTCACTCACTGTACCTTCAGCAGGATAGTGAAGATTCACCGATGTCTGTTAAGACTCTTCGTAAATACGCACGCGCTAAAAAGTATGCTCGTCCGCGGGAAAGCTGCCATCCTTCACTGCCTGCACATAGGTGCGCACGGCGCCACGGATGTCGCCGCCCTGTAGCAAGAAATCCTTGCTGAACTTCGGCCGCTTGCCGGGGGTGATACCCAGCATGTCGTAGAGCACCAGCACCTGGGCATCGCAGTGCGGGCCGGCGCCGATGCCGATCACCGGGATCGCCAGCGCGGCGCTGATCGTTGCCGCCAGTGCCGAAGGCACGCACTCTAACAATAAACAGTCGGCCCCGGCGTCTTCCATGGCGCGGGCATCCCGCAGCATGGCCTCGGCCTGTTCATCGCTGCGCCCCTGCACCTTGTAGCCACCCAGCTTGTTCACCGACTGCGGCAGCAGGCCGAGGTGGGCGCAGACCGGGATGCCGTGTTCCGCCAGGTGGGCCACGGTCTCCACCATGGGCGCGCCGCCTTCCAGCTTGACCATGTGCGCACCGCCCTCTTTCATCAGCCGGCCGGCGGTGGCCAGGGCCTGGATGGGTTTGATATAGGTCATGAAGGGCATGTCGGCCATCACCAGGGCGTCGCCGCTGGCGGCGCGCACCATGCGGGTGTGGTAGACCATGTCCTCCAGCTTGACCGGCAGGGTGCTGTCCTGGCCCTGCAGGATCATGCCCAGGGAGTCGCCCACCAGGAGGATTTCCACCCCGGCCTCGACGAGGATCTGCGCGAAACTGGCGTCGTAGGCGGTGAGGCAGGCGATTTTTTCGCCGTCCTGTTTCATCTTGCGCAGGGTGGATGTGGTGATGCGGCTCACGGGGCCTCCTCACTCTAACAAAGAGTAGCGGTTCAAAGGTCGAATGAACCGGGGTTGAAATAGTGCCGGCCGCTGGTGGTCTTGTGCAGGCGCTCCACCAGCAGGGCATAGTCCTGCTGATTGTTCACCAGGTCAATATCCGCGGCGTTGACGATGAGCAGCGGGGTGGCCGAATAATGATAGAAGAAGCGGGTGTAGGCATCCACCAGCCGCTCCAGGTAGTTGGTTTCGATGAAGCGCTCGTAGTCACGGCCGCGCTTTTGCACCCGGCTGAGCAGCACGTCCACCGGGGCCTGCAGGTAGATCACCAGGTCGGGCTGCGGGGCGTCCACGGTGAGGTTGTTGTAGACCTGCTCGTAGAGTTGCAGCTCGTCGTCGTCCAGGGTGAGCTCGGCGAACAGGCGGTCCTTTTCCAGGATGAAGTCCGCCACCCGCACCGGGGCGAACAGGTCGGACTGGCGCAGCGCCTGGATCTGCTGGGCGCGCTGAAAGAGGAAGAACAGCTGGGTGGGCAGCGCGGCGTGGCGCGGGTTGCGGTAAAAGCGTTCCAGGAAGGGGTTTTCCTCGGCGCCCTCCAGCAGCAGTTCGCCGCCGAAGTCTTCCGCCAGGCGCTTGGCGAGGCTGGTCTTGCCCACGCCGATGGGGCCTTCGATGACGATGTAGCGGGGGATCTCCGCAGTGCTCATGTACGTCTGACTCTAAATTATGGTGTGACAACTGTGCCGAAAGTCGCGATAGCATAAACCCTCTGGCGGGAAAGCTTCGTCTTCAACTCCGACCACATTATTTATCCGTCATACCGGCGAAGGCCGGTATCCAGTGGTTTTAACGGCATTCTGGATGCCGGCATCCGCCGGCATGACGGAAAAAAGCATCTATTGGCATTCCCGGAGTTTTTCCAACGCGCCACGGGGACAGTCCGCCAGCAGCTCGGCCAGTGTCCCGCTCCCGGGGATGCGTAGGCGCTCCGTTTGCCCGGCCCATAGCTCCGCCAAAGGATACAGCACGAAGTTGCGTTCATACAGCCCCGGGTGGGGCACGGTGAGCTGGGGCAGGTCGATGGTTTCGTCGCCGTACAGCAGCAGATCCAGGTCCAGGGTGCGCGGACCCCAGCGCTCGCCGCGCTGGCGCTGGTGGGTGGTCTCCAGTTGTTGCAGGGCCCGCAGCAGGACCGGGGCGCCGAGGCCGGTATCCAGTTCCGCCACGGCGTTGAGATAATCGGGCTGATCCGCGGGCACTCCCGGGCCGCTGAGCGGCGGGCTGCGGTACAGGGAGGAATGCCGGAGACGGCGGGTCTGCGCCAGGTTGTCCAGCTCGGCCAGGGCGGCGCGGATCTGGTTCTCGGGATCGGCCAGGTTGCTTCCCAGCCCGATGTAGGCCCGGGTCACGACTCCGGCTGACCCGCAGGGGATTTTCTGCGCCGGCGTCGGCGGCGTCTTTTTTGGGCGCCGCCAGCGGGGGCCTGCTGGGCCATGTCGGTGCGGTTTTCCGCATTGACGTCCTGATATTCCGTCCACCACTGTGCCAGGGGCTGGAGTTCGTCCTCGCCGGTCTCGGCGCGCAGCAGCAGGAAATCGTAGGCGGCGCGGAAGCGGGTGTGGGCGAACAGGCGTTCGGCACGCTTGCCGTTGCGCCGCTTGAGGCGCGCCTGCATCACCCAGATCTCGCGGGTCTGCAGGCTGAAGCGCTTGGGCAGGGAGACCCGGGCGATCTGCGCAGCGATGATCTCATCACCGGCCAGTTGCAGGGCCTGGATTTCGGACATGCCCTCGGCCTGCAGGGCCTCGGCCCGCTCGCGCACCGGCTCCCACAACAGCACGGCGAACAGGTAGGCCGGGGTCACCGGCTTGCCGGCGTCCACCCGCTGGTCGGTGTTCTCCAGGCCTTTGGCCACCAGGGTATGGGGAAAGCCGTGCTCCTCCCGAGCCAGGCAGGCGTCGGTGGCGGGGAACAGGTAGCGGAACAGGTCGTAGTGGCGCAGCAGCTCGAAGGTTTCAACGGCATAACCGGAGAGGAACAGCTTGAGCATCTCGTCGAACAGGCGCGCCGCAGGTATCGCCTCGAGACGCTCACCCAGGTGGGCAAGGGGCGCCTCACTGTGCGGGTGGATGCGAAATCCCAGCTTGGCGGCAAAGCGCACCGCGCGCAGCATGCGCACCGGGTCTTCCTGGTAGCGCTGCTCGGCATCGCCGATGATGCGCAGCACCCCGGCCTTGAGGTCGGCCAGGCCGCCGGTGTAATCCACCACGGAGAAGTCACGGATGTCGTAATACAGGGAATTGACGGTGAAATCCCGCCGCCAGGCGTCGTCTTCCAGGTTGCCGTAGACGTTGTCGCGCAGGATCATGCCGTCTTCCACATGGCCGGTATCGCTGTTCTCGGCATCGTGGCCACTGCGGAAGGTGGCCACCTCGATGATCTCGCGGCCGAAACGCACATGCACCAGCTTGAAGCGCCGGCCGATGAGCCGGCTGTTACGGAACAACTCGTGGACTTCTTCCGGGTGGGCGTCGGTGGCGATGTCGAAATCCTTGGGTTCGCGGCCCAGCAGCAGGTCGCGCACCCCGCCGCCCACCAGGAAGGCCTCGAAACCGGCGGATTTGAGGCGGTACAACACCTTGAGTGCGGCCTCGCTGATGTGGTTCCGGCTGATGCAATGCTCGGACCGCGGAATCACGTCGGGCGCACCCGGCTTGTCTGTCAATTCGATGCTCAAAGGCTGTAAATCAAAAATGTGTATTGAATGCTGTTTATTGGGCTAAGGGCGCGTATAATAACACCTTTCCCGTGCCTGGCGCGGGGAATTTGCGCTCCCTTCGTCTAGTGGTTAGGACGCTGGCCTCTCACGTCGGTAACAGGGGTTCGAATCCCCTAGGGAGCGCCATCTTTTGCTTCTTTCCCATCCCCCGCCGCACTACTTTTCTTCTCGACTATGGTTTTGGCTTTCTCAGGCCGGTTTTTCTCAGACTTGGCTTTCTCAGGCCGCAGCGTCCGTCTCGCCCAACAAACGATTTATCACGGCCAGGAGTTCGCTGTGCTTGAAGGGTTTTTCCGCGAAGTGACAAATTCCCAGTTCAGCCATCCGTTCCGCCTGGGTTTGGTCCGTGTAACCGCTGCAGAGGATGGTTGGCAGCTGCGGGCGCAGTGTCTGCACCCGCCGGATCAATTCCATGCCCGCCAGACCCGGCATGGTCTGGTCACTGATCAACAAATCCGCCTCATCGGGATGGGCCTCAAAATATTCCCACGCCTCGATACTGTCCCCTATGGCAAGCACCTCGAATCCCTTGCGCGTCAACCAGGCCTGGAGAAAGCCCAGTACCGCCGGCTCGTCGTCCACCACCAGGATGCGCTTACCCTGCAGACCGACGCCCTCTACATGCCCATGAACCCCGGGCTCAACGGATGGTCTCTCACCCGGCAATGCGGGATTTTCCGTCAACAAGGGAAACATCAGGCGAAACGTGGTTCCCTGCCCGGGGGCTGAATCCACCCTGATATGCCCCCGATGGTCATGCACGATGCCATGCACCACCGACAGACCCAGGCCCGTGCCTTCGCCGACCTCCTTGGTGGAAAAGAACGGTTCAAACAAATGCGCCGCGGTTTCCTCAGGCATACCATCACCACTGTCCTGTACCGTGAGCATCACGTAACTCCCCGCCACCGACTGATGACAGGATGCACAGTCAAACGCGACCTGCGGCTCAACCTCGAGCCGCAGGTCGAGGCGTCCCTGACCATGCATGGCATCGCGGGCATTAACACACAGGTTCATCACCACCTGCTGCATCTGCACCGGCTCCATGTTGATCGTCAGGGATTCATCATCTGCCGGCGCGGTAAAATCCAGGTGAATGCTGGCAGGTAGCGTGGACTGTAACAGCTTCACGGTTTCCCGGATCGTGGGACGCGGATCCAGGGCGCTCATTTTTGATCCACCACTTCGGGAATAGACCATCATTTGCTGAATCAAGTCCCGCGCCCGCTCCCCGGCCTTGTATACCTGTCCCAGGTATTCCTGGAGTTTTTCCTGGCCTTCGCCCACACAACGGGTCAGTGCAAGATCAGTATAACCGTTGATACTGGCAAGGATGTTGTTGAAATCGTGGGCGATACCGGCGGTCAACTGACCAATGGCATCCATCTTCTGTGCCTGTTGCACCTGCTTTTCCATGCGCTGATGCTCCAATTTGAGACGTTTGTACTCAGTCACATCCTGAATATAAACGGACACACCCTGCGGGGAAGGATACACATACAGGGACAGCCAGCGGTCCAGAGGTTCATAGTATTCCTCAACCCACACCCGGCTTTGTTCCTGCATAGCGCGTCGCAGATGCACCTGAAAAAAATCCGCCACTTCCGGCATCACACTCCAGATACACTCCCCGCGCAATTGATACCATGTGGTGTTGAAAATGGTAGCCGCCGAGGGATTGAGATAGGTAAAGCGCCATTGATCATCTAACGAGAAAAAGCCGTCACTGACACGCTCCAGGGTTTCGTACATGCGATCACTACGGTTCTTCGCAATCATTTCCGCCTGCAATCGCTGCAACTCCAGGGCGGCGCGTTTGGCTGCGACACGCAATAGGGCGCGCTCAGTGGGCAAGTCATCACAAGGTTTGTCATTGATAGCGAACAAGACGCCAATCTCGAATCCGTCATTATTGAGCAAGGGTTCACCGCGATAGCTGACAGCACCGATCTCCTGCAGCAAAGGATCATCGGGATAGTATTCCGTCACCTGCTCAGAAACCGTCAACGCCTGCTTTAGCGTGCAGACATCATTACACGGGGTTCCTTCCAGCCGATAAGTGAATAACTCCCCTTCCGCACCCGTATCCCAAAAACCCATCAGTTCAATTTCATCACCACTATCCGTGATTTTTCCCACCCCGACCCAACGTACATTCAGGGCACTGGCAATGGAACTGGCAATGGAATGAAAGACATTCCGGCTCGGATCAGCCACTGTCAGTGACTCGAGGGCATTCAGTGTGCGATGCCTTTCCGACACATCTCGCACAATGGCAATACACTGGCCTGCACTGTCATGCTCGGGGAAATATTGCAAGAATATTTCCACAGGCACCAGGCGGCCTGATTTGTGGCGATGAATTGTTTCAAAGGTCAGGCTCTCGACATCTTCCGACAGCAAGGGCTGAAGCATCGAGCGAAATTGCCTTTCATCCATTTCTGGTTTGATGTCTGCCGGTGTCATACGCATCAACTCAGGCTCCGTATAGCCCACTTGCTCCACAGCACCCAGGTTGACATAGCTGAACAACAGACTTTGCGCATCGAAGATAAATACACTGTCGAGGGTTTGGTCCAGGAACTGCTTGAACTTGCTCAGGTCCCGTTGTGACAAGACCTGCTGGGTGATATCAGTACGAATCGAAATGTATTGTTGTGGTTTTCCGTTGTCGTCCAACACCGGCATGATAGTGGTCTGCACCCAATAGGGACTGCCATCCTTGCGCCGATTCTGTATTTGCCCCTGCCAGGTTCCACCCTGGGCAATCTTGCGCCACATACCACGAAAGAACTCTGGCGGGTGATTGTCAGACCTCACAATGCGATGATTCTGACCCAGCAGTTCTTCACGAGAATAACCACTGATCGTGCAAAACATGTCATTGGCATAGGTGATGATGCCTTTGACATCGGTGACAGAAATAATCGCATGCTGATCAAACACCCGTTGCAGGATACCCAAAGACGCTGTTCCGAACACGGATAGCCCGTCAGTCAGTGAGGAATGAGTAAAAGCCATCTTATTCCTTCCAACTGAGTGCGCCGGTGCGGCGTATGTTTTCAAACATCTCTGTACCCATATCCCGCTCCTCACCGGCCTCCAGGGAAAAATCACCAGGACGTGTGTGCAGAACTTCAAGAAACAAATGTGTCAGCTCGGGATCACGCCAGCCTTTTTCCATTTCTTCACGCATAATCGCGGTTATCTTTTCAACACTGAATGCTGGTTTGTATGGCCGTTCGCTGGCCAGAGCATCATAAATATCCGCCAGTTGAAATATTCTTGCCAGCAGAGGAATTTCTTCACCCTTTAGGCCATCAGGATAACCACCGCCATCCCAGCGCTCATGATGGTTGCGTACAATGGGCTGGGTCAGCACCATGCTTTTCAGACCACGTAACAATTCATCGCCAATGATGGTGTGCTGACGCATAACGACCCATTCTTCCTCTGTCAGCGGCCCCTGCTTGAGGAGAATGCTGTCCGGGATACCCAGCTTGCCAATATCATGCAGCACACCGCCTCGCCGCAGGGCCGTCAGCTCATCGGCATCCAGGCCCAGGGCCTCACCAATCACCACGGAAATGTGCGCCAGTCTCGAACAATGATCGCCCGTGTGTTCATCCCTTGCCTCCACCATGCGCGCCAGGGCAAACAACAGGGTCTCCGCATTTTCCAGTTGATCGGTAAGCCGCTTGTGCGCCGCCAGGTTATCGGTGCGCGCGATCAGTTCCATGGGATTATACGGCTTGTGGATAAAATCATTGGCGCCGGCCTGCAGGCTGTTGAGCAGCTCGATGCGATCGTTATTACCTGTCACCATGATGACCGGCAACAACTTGAGGCCCAACTCTTGACGTATCTGGCGGCACATTTCGTCACCATCCATACCCGGCATACGCTTGTCGGCAAGCACCACATCGAATTCTGTTTCACGCAGCATGGCCAGCGCCTCTTCCCCGCTCCCAGCCTCTGTCAAGGTGTACCTATCACTACTCAATACCTCTTTTTCAAGGTCACGATGCGGCTTTTCGTCATCTACGATGAGTATCTTGAACGGCTGTATTGACTCACTGAGAGACATATATCACCCCTGCTCCACGCCGAATTGCTGGACCACATTCCGCAAGCGACCGGCTTCGGCCATCAATTTGTGCATCTCCACAGCGGTGTTTTCAGAAACCGATGTGGTTTGCTGAGCGAGGCCATTGATGTTCACCACGTTTCGACTGACCTCCTCCGAGACCGTACTCTGTTCCTCGGCAGCAGCGGCAATCTGTGTATTCATGTCGTTGATCGAGCGCACTGCATCCGAAATCCCCGCCAGGCTTTCTCCCAGACTTTCCATCTGTTCCGCATTGTGCCTGGCGCCGGCTTGCGCCCCTTGCATGGCCTGCACCGCCTCCTGCGCCTCTTCCTGCAAACGGGCGATCATGCCATCGATTTCCGTGGTAGATTCCTGGGTACGTGACGCCAGGGTACGCACCTCGTCGGCCACCACGGCAAAACCCCGCCCTGCCTCACCGGCCCGCGCCGCCTCGATGGCGGCATTGAGCGCCAGCAGATTGGTTTGCTCGGCGATGCCGCGGATCACTTCGAGCACCGTGCCCACGCTATTGGATTCCTCGTTCAGCTTCTCGATGACACTCGCGGCCCGTTCCACTTCTTCCACCAGTTGATCAATACCACCGATCGCCTCGGTGGCCGCCAGGGCACCTTCCTTTGCCTCGCCATCGGCCTGGTGTGCCGCCTGTGCCGCCTCGGCGGTATTGCGTGCCACTTCCTGCACCGTGGCCGCCATCTCGTTCATGGCGGTGGCCACCTGTTCGATCTCTGCCTGTTGTTCCGCTATTCCCTGATTGGTCTGCTCTACCGCAGCCGCCGTTTCCGCCGCGATCCCGTCCAGCCCCTCCACCGCCGAATCGATGCGCCACACCACGGTATTGAGCCGTGCCTGCTGGGCCTTGATCGCCAACTGGATTTGACCCAACTCATCCTCGCGCCCCACGTACACATGGCGGGCGATGGGATTGTCAAAGATCTCCCGGCTGTCCTTGGCCGCCTGCTGCCAGGGCTTGGCCACCAGCTTCGCCGCCACCGCACCACCAATCAGGGTACTCACCCCGGCCAGCAACAAGGCTGTCAGTTTGGATACCGGCAACAAGGCGAGAATGGCCATGGGCGGCACCAGGACGCAAAGAAAACCAAAGTAGATCTTGCCCATCAGTCCCACGCGCAATTTGTTGCGCTGTTGTTGTATAAAGGGAATACCTTTATTGATAGCCCGATAAAGCTTGTCGGCATTCTTCACATGTTCTCGCTTGGGCTTGGAGCGCACTGATTGATAACCGACCACCTGACCATTTTCCAACATGGGCGTGACATAGGCATCCACCCAGTAATGATCGCCATTCTTGCAGCGGTTTTTCACGATGCCCATCCAGGGTTTACCCTGTTTGATGGTCTGCCACAGGTCGGCAAAGGCCGCGGGCGGCATGTCGGGATGACGCACCACATTGTGGCTCTTGCCAATCAACTCCTCATCTGTAAAACCGGCAACCTTCTTGAAGTCATTATTGACCAGTGTGGTAATGCCCTTGAGATCGGTGGTCGAAACAATGTGCATGTCACACGGAAAGTCATTTTCAACACCGGTTACAGGGACGTTTTTTTTCATTACAAAAATCTCCTAAGTAAAATCTCATGCTTGCGCGCTCATATCACTGCTGTGACTGAGCACAATGGCTTTGAATAATTGAATCTTGTCCAGAGGTTTGGCGAGACAGGCCTCGGCACCCGCCTCAATGGCCTTGTTCACATTCTCCGGGATGTGATAACCCGTCATCACCACAACGCGGACGTCCTGGGTCTCCGGGTCTTGCTTGATCTGGCGGCATACCTCGAATCCATTCATGCCGGGCATCATCAAGTCCAGTAAAACGGTGTGCGGACGAAAGGTGTGAAGTTTCTGACCGGCCTCAAAGCCATTAGTGGCCACGTCCGTTTGCACCGAATCCGGGAGGCCCTGCAGCAACTCCACCAGAAATCCGCAAAGTTGTGTGTCGTCATCCACGATAAGGATACGTTGCGTTTGTGAATCGCCTAACACGCCGCCCCCTGCCAGGCTATGCTGGGCCGCGAGGCGTTCGATGTCATCCTCGGCGAAACGTCGGTGCCCGCCAGGGGTGGTGACAAAGGCCAGCTTTCCCGCCAGCGCCCAATGGCGCAATGTGACCGGGGAGATCATCAAACGGCTAGCGGCCTCATTGGGCGTCAGGTAACGGGTTTTCCCGGCGGATTCACTCATGGACTTTCCTGGAAGATGGCTATCACCCAACAGCACTCACGGTACGCATCGGTTTGGCCGACTCAAACGATTTGATCGAATTTATCGATTACAACGAATACATCGTCATGCCATGGAATTCCTTGAGAAAAACATGACTATGAAAAACAAGGAGATGATTTTCAGGCACCAGTGACTTCGGGCGTTCGATGCAAATACCCGCGAGAGCGAGTGCCAAAGCCCGGGAGGATGCGGTGGGATGTACCCCAGAGAACTGTGCAAATCTTGCGCACTCGCCATGCATCTGCTAACTATTAGCCTGGCCATCATACAGATCGTCCTGATCTATATGATGGGCGCCCGCGGAATCCGGGCGCAACTGCGCGGAGTTACTGGTATTTCGCGGGCTTACATTGGCCTGCGCCAATGGCGGCACATCCATGTGCCGCATTATTAACCCGACAATATTAATTGCCGGGTCAATAAGAGCGACGGATACACCACAAAGGAGTCATCGATGTCGATAGATTACGAAGAGAAACGTGATTTTATCCGCATGCACGCCGAACATGCCCTGCAGTTTCGGGAAGTGGGTTCGGAACAGATCATGCAAGGGATCTGCTGCAATCTCAGCGCCACCGGCATCATGTTTACCACCGACCAGCCAATCCCCCAGGGCGCCGAGCTGGAGGTGAACATCAAGCCGGAGTATTCCGTGGTATCGCCCTTCGATGCCGTAGTGAAGGTGTTGCGCACCCAGGCCAATGGTGAGGCATCACGTTATCTGGTGGCAGGCAAGATCACCTCGCTGCAGTAGACCACAACTAAACGCAGAGCCCGTACAGACCGCTCAGGGCTCGAAACGAATGATATCCCCGGGACTCAAGCGAACCGTCTCCGAGTCCAGCTCTCCCACTGAAAAAAGCCGTTGCACCTGTGTCACCACCAGAATCGTGGTGGGTTTTTCCGGGAAACCCAGGGCCCGCTGGCCCGGCAGGTCATTCACCGGCGACCCACTCACCTGGAAGGTATTCAGCGCATCCCCCACCTTGATATTGGCATCTCCGCCGGCATCGAAATACACCTGCCGGCCTTCGCTGCGAATCACCCGCGCACTAAAGGGCTGGGCATTGAGGTCGTTCACCAGCATGGCCACCAGCTTGTCCAGCACCTTGTTTACCCGCTTGCCGAAGGGCGAGGCGTAGAATTTGTCGTTGAGCACCGGGGTAGTGGTGGGGAAGTCAAACAGCCCCGCATCCACCACCGACTCGTTGAGCCGGTGTCGCGCCACCTCCGCCCCGCTGAAGCCATCATGCACGATCAAATCCAGTTCCAGATGGCGCACCCGCGCCCCCAGCATGTGCTTGGTGATGCCCATGTCACGGATCACCCCGCTGACCACGAACTGCACGCCCAAGGACTCGGCAAATTCAACAGCCAGCTGCCCCACCTCCTGCGCCGGCGGCAAGGCGCCGAGGATACGCCGCTGGGACATCACCCCCTCATCATCCAGAGGCAACAGGTACTGCGAAGCATCGGTGGTGCGCACCCGGCCATCCACATCCAGGCGGCGCTTCAGCTCTTTGGCCAGAGCAATTTCAATATCGGGCAGATCAGCGATCTGTGTGCGGTCCAGCACGTGAAACTGGGTAATGGCCAGCTTGCGCCGGTACGGATCGGCACTGCTGGTAGCAGGTATCTGGGGATTGGCATCGTGAGTGCCTGCCACCGCAGCCCCGGATCCGCGCAAGCTCTTCCCAACCCCCGGCACCTGGGCGCGAATGCGCACGTAATAATTGGACTCATCCGTCCATTCATCGAGGATCACCACGTTGGTAACATTGCCCCTTGCGGTAAAGCGCACATTGTCCGACACCACGCCACGGGACGACACCACTGTGGTGGTGGACACCTGGGCATTGGCCTGCAACAGGGCCTGGCGAATGGCGTCCTGCAGGGCGAGGCGCTTGGCCACCCCCACCGGACCAGTAATGGGCGCGGTACCCTCAGCCTCAATGGCCTGCACTTGTGAGACGCCCAGCAGCCCGCCCAGCAAGAGGAGCGCCAACCAGGCCCAATGCCATTTACTCTGTTTCACACCCGTTACCATCATTCTCACCACAATGATTCCTCCGCGCTGCCACCGGCAAATCCACGGCGGCAAACGACCCATTACTGCCGCTAACGGCAAAATCCGGCAAAATCTTTAGTGATTACACGGGCTTAAAGCCATCGGCCCACAACCAACAAAAATCTGCAGGGTCTTGTAATACCTAAAGAAATTGCCGCGATGCGCCGCTGTATCCGCTACAGAGGCGCAACATGATCACATTACATACCCCACTGAATACACTATCCGTGCCAACCCATACCCAGTGGTACGGGCTCGTGGCACTGACACTGCTGCTGGGCAGCGGTTCCGCCCTGGCGGGCATCCAGCACTACCAGGCGCCCCTGGATGCCGTGCGTTGGCAAACCACATCAAAGAAACTGTATTGCGCCCTGCGTCATGACATCCCCCTCTACGGCAGTGCCATCTTCGCCCAGGAGGCCGGCGGCCAGTTGGGTTTTAGTCTCAAGACCAGGCTCAAGGCCCGTCGCAACAAGGACCTCGCCCATCTGCGCGCCCTGCCGCCAGAATGGAAACGTCATATCGAGGTAGTGGATCTGGGCGAGGTGGCGGTGCACAAGGGTGGCACGCCCTTCCAATTAAAGGAGGATTTGTCGCGGCGCCTGCTGGCGGAACTACAAAAGGGCATGTTCCCTACTTTCAGTTATCGCGACTGGGCCGACGCCCGTGACCAAGTCAGCGTCGCCCTGCCCGGCATCAACTTCAAGCCGGTACTGGGCGAATTTCTCGACTGCCTGGAAAAACTGCCGGTCTACAAATTTGCCGATTTCAGGGACAGCCTGCTGCACTTCGATTTCGGCAAAAGCATCCTGAACAAGCAAGACCGCAAACGTCTCGACGACCTGGCGCGTTACATCAAGACCGATCCAGCACTCAAATACATCGACATCACCGGCCACACCGACAACGTGGGCCGCAAGCGCAGCAACGACAAACTGGGTCAGCGGCGCAGCAAGGCCGTGCGGGATTACCTCATGGCCAAAGGCGTGCCCGCGAACCTGTTCAAGCTCAAATCTCTTGGCGAACGAAAACCAAAGGCCAGCAACCGCACCGACAAGGGTCGCGCCATAAACCGCCGGGCCAGGATCAGACTGGTGAAATAGGATCTACACACCCCAGAAACTCACCACTATGGAGAAACCCATGAACAACAAATGGCAAATCGTCTTACTTATGTTTCTGGTTGCAGGCCTGGCCGCCTGTTCCGAGCAAACCGCCGAAAAAGAACACTTCCTCTCGGATAAGATGCAAACCCTTGAAAAGGCCAAGGCCGTGGATCGAATCATTCAGGATAGCGCGACCCAGCAGCGCCAAAGGTTGGAGGAAGAGGGGGGCTAGTCGTTGTTATTGATCGTCTCAAAATAATTGCTACAGCACTGCTGTCCCACTAACTTACATTTTGTTTTGACGCAGCTGGCGACACAATTGGGAATCAGGGAGGTTAGCGGAATTGGAGACATAAACATCGTTGCTCTTTTTTCCGTCATTCCGGCGTAGGCCGGAATCCAGTGGCTTCAATGACTTACTGGATCCCGGCCTACGTCGGGATGACAAATCTGAAATTAGTGGGACAGTAGTGTTGCTACAGGATTATTTCCCCCCTGTGGGAGCGCCTTTCCAGGCGCGAATTGCGCCTGGAAAGGCGCTCCCATGGTATTTGGCACTATTTAAGTGCGCCATGACATTAGCTTGCGTTCACTCATTGTCCTTCAGGCACTGCCAAGATGGTGAAGTCCCCACCGATGTCTGTTAAACCAATTCTGAGACCCTTAATATTTTCTTGTCGTCCAGGATTAAAGGCAAAAAAAGGCCGGCATAGCACCGGCCTTTTGCTTGGTCGACGAACCGTAGTTTCAGAAGGGAATGTCGTCGTCGAAATCCCCCATGCCCCCGGCCGGTGCCGCCGCAGGCTGCGAAGGCGCGCTCGAAGACTGGCCGGCAGACGGGTTGAAGCTCCCGCCTCCGCCACCACCGCGGCTATCCAGCATTTGCATTTCGTTGGCGATGATCTCGGTGGTGTAGCGGTCATTGCCCTGCTGATCCTGCCACTTGCGGGTCTGCAATTTTCCTTCGATGTACACCTTGGAGCCCTTTTTCAGGTACTCACCGGCGATCTCCGCCAGGCGGCGGAAGAACACCACGCGGTGCCACTCGGTGTTCTCCTTTTGCTCGCCGGTATTCTTGTCCTTCCAGGACTCGCTGGTGGCGATGGTGACATTGGTCACCGCACCGCCGTTGGGCATGTATTTCACTTCCGGGTCCTGGCCCAGATTGCCGATCAGGATGACTTTGTTCACGCCACGCGCCATGGTTCTCTCCCCTGCTGTATTTCAAAGTAGTTTCGTAGGGTGGGCACGTTTTTTTTGCCCACGCGGGATGTTCGAATTCACCCATGGGCATGAAAAACGCACCCACCCTACCTCAATTGTGTGTGCTGTGGCCGGCGGTCGCCTGCTCGCCCACGGCGGTTTTCATGTCTGCATTGTCCACGGCTTCGTCGCTCACTGCAAAGGCTTTCAGCGCCTCGCGATCCAGGGCGTGCAAATCCACCTTCAGATAGGCGATGCCGTCCTCGGGGATGACCACCGCCTCGGCCACGCCGGTGACCTGGGTGAGTTCGCCCACCAACTGCCGCGCCCGCGCCGCATCCACCGGCCCCACCCGCACCAGGTGACTGCTGAGGTAGCGCGGGCTTTGCATAGTAGCCGCCACCAGGAACCACACAGACGAGATACCGGCACACAGGCCAAACACCGCCTCAAAACCGTAGGCACCATACAACCAGCCGCCCAGCACGCCACCAATAAACGCACCAATAAATTGCGAACTGGAGTACACCCCCATGGCCGTACCCTTGTTGTCCGGCGAGACCACCTTCGCCACCAGTGAGGGCAGCGAGGCCTCCAGTACGTTGAAGGCGGTGAAGAAAATAAACAGCCCCAGGACAATGCCGGTGACGGAGTCATAGTCCAGCATGAATATCAGTTCGCCAATGCCCAGGGTCAGCACCGAGGCGCTGAACACCGTCTTCATGCGGCGTTTTTTCTCGGCGATGACGATAAACGGAATCATCACCAGCATGGCCAGCACCATCACCGGCAGATACACGTACCAGTGATGGTCGGTCGCCAGTCCGGCGTAGTCACGCAGGGCCAGGGGCAGCACCACGAAGGTGGCGGTAAGCATGCTGTGCAGTGACAGGATGCCAAAATCCAGGCGCAGCAACTGGGGATCGCGAATCACGTTCTTGAGCTGGGCGGGCACCGTCTCCGCATCACGATGCAGGGTGCTGCGCACCGGGTTGGGCACGATAAAATACAGCACGCCAATGGCCACTAGCGCTAGCACGGCGGTAAGCCAGAAGATGCCGTCCACGCCTATCCAGCTATTGAACAACGGGCCTGCCACCAGGGACACAGCGAAGGCCACACCGATGCTCATGCCGATCACCGCCATGGCACCGAGGCGTTTTTCCTCGCGGGTGAGGTCCGCCACCAGGGCCATCACCGCGGCGGCAATGGCCCCGGCGCCCTGCAGGGCCCGACCGAGGATCACCCCGCTCATGGTATCGGCGCTGGCCGCCACCACCGAGCCGATGGCGAAAATCAGCAAGCCGAGGATAATCACCGGCTTGCGGCCGAAGCGGTCCGAGGCCATGCCGAAGGGGATCTGCAACGCTGCCTGGGTCAGGCCGTAGATGCCGATGGCCAGGCCGATGAGCGCCGGGGTGTAACCCTCCAGGGTGTGCGCGTAGAGGGAAAATACCGGCAGGATCATGAACAGGCCCATCATGCGCAGGGCGTAGATACTGGCCAGGGAAAATACCGCGCGGCGCTCGCCGGGGAGCATGGCGTCGTCGGTGCTTGTTTTTTGCGAGGTGTCTTGGGTCACTGCGGTGCTTGCTCGGTTGCCCTTCGGTCTCTCCGTACCACGGAGGATTTTTTGTTTTTGGCTTTTGGCCGTTGCCGTGGAACGGCGTATAGTAACAGGTTTGCGTTTGGGCCGAAAAATCTGCTGCCCGGCGCGCGTTCAAAGGCACAGTTTTATTATGGATTTAATACGCATTCAGGGCGCCCGCACCCACAATCTGAGAAACATCGACGTGGATCTGCCGCGGGACAAGCTCATTGTCATCACCGGCCTGTCCGGCTCGGGCAAGTCCTCCCTGGCCTTCGACACCATCTACGCCGAGGGCCAGCGGCGCTACGTGGAATCTCTGTCCGCCTATGCGCGCCAGTTCCTGTCGATGATGGAAAAGCCAGACGTGGACCACATCGAGGGCCTGTCGCCGGCCATTTCCATCGAGCAGAAATCCACCTCCCACAACCCCCGGTCCACCGTAGGCACCATCACCGAGATCTACGATTACCTGCGCCTGCTGTTCGCCCGCGCCGGCGAGCCCCGCTGTCCCGAGCACGACGCCAGCCTGGAGATGCAGACCGTGAGCCAGATGGTGGACCAGGTACTGGCTCTGCCCGAGGGCACGAAAATCATGTTGCTGGCGCCGGTGGTGCGCAATCGCAAGGGCGAACACCTCAACGTGTTCAAGGATCTGCGCGCCCAGGGCTTCGTGCGCGTGCGGGTGGATGGTGAACTGTACGAACTGGACGGCCTGCCGGAACTGGACCTGCGCAGGAAACACAGCATCGAGGTGGTGGTGGACCGGCTCAAGGTACGCGACGACCAGCAATCGCGCCTGGCCGATTCCTTCGAGACGGCGCTGGCGCTCACCGACGGCATCGCCTCTGTAGTCTTGATGGAAACTAGCGAGGAGTTATTATTTTCCGCCCAGTTCGCCTGCCCGCAGTGCGGCTACTCCCTGCCGGAACTGGAACCGCGCATGTTCTCCTTCAACAACCCGGCGGGTGCCTGTGGTGGCTGCGACGGCCTGGGGGTAAAACAGTTCTTCGACGCCGAGCGCGTGGTGCGTCACCCGGAACTGTCCCTGCCCGCCGGGGCCATCCGCGGCTGGGACAAGCGCAACGCCTATTATTTCCAGATGATCAGCTCGCTGGCGGCGCATTACCATTTCGAGTTAGACACCCCCTTCCAGGCGCTGCCGGAAGACATCCAGTACATCATCCTCAATGGCAGCGGCGACGAAGAAATTGAATTCCACTATTTTAATGAGAGGCACGGCGAGCGCGGCAGCAACGTGCGCTGCCACCCTTTCGAGGGCATCCTGCCCAACATGGACCGGCGTTATCACGAAACAGATTCCAACGTGGTGCGTGAGGAACTGGCCAAGTATCTCAACACCAAGCCCTGCCCCGATTGCGGCGGCACCCGCCTGGCGGAAGGCCCGCGACATGTGTTCGTGGCGCAAAAGAACCTGCCCGAACTCACCGCCCTGCCGGTGGGCCGGGCGCGGGACTTTTTTGCCCAACTGCAATTAGCCGGCCACCGCGGTGAAATCGCCGAGAAGATCGTCAAGGAAATCAGCCAGCGCCTGGATTTTCTGGTCAACGTCGGGCTTGACTATTTGTCGTTAGACCGCAGTGCCGACACCCTGTCCGGCGGCGAGGCCCAGCGCATCCGTCTGGCCAGCCAGATCGGCGCCGGCCTGGTGGGCGTCATGTACGTACTCGACGAACCCTCCATCGGCCTGCACCAGCGCGACAACCAGCGCCTGCTCAACACACTCACCTACCTGCGCGACATGGGCAACACGGTGATCGTGGTGGAACACGACGAGGACGCCATCGCCAGCGCCGACCACGTGCTGGACATCGGCCCCGGTGCCGGCGTGCACGGCGGTGAGATCGTCGCCCAGGGCACACCGCAGGAGATCATGGCTAACGAAAAATCGCTGACCGGCGCCTACCTGTCCGGGCGCAAAGCCATCGAGATTCCCGCGCAACGCACGGCGCCCGACCCCAAACGACAGATCCGCATTCGCGGCGCCTCGGGCAACAATCTGAAAAACGTCGATGTGGATATCCCCGCCGGGCTGATGACCGCGGTGACCGGGGTCTCCGGTTCCGGCAAATCCACCCTCATCAATGACACCCTGTTCCGTTTTGCCGCCCAGGTGATCAACAAGAACCCGGAGTCCCCCGCGCCGGTGGCCGGCATCGACGGCCTGGAACAATTCGACAAGGTGGTGGACATCGACCAGAGCCCCATCGGCCGCACGCCGCGCTCCAACCCGG
>DRKQ01000067.1 GCA_011051685.1 Gammaproteobacteria bacterium | reverse complement strand
TCGCGCCTGGAAAGGCGCTCCCACCGAGTTTGACATTGTATAAGTGCGCTATGTGATAACTTGCCTTCACTCACTGACGTTTCAGGAACGCCCAATGTGACTAATTCTCACCGATGTCTGTTAAACCAATTTTGAGACCCTTAATGTTAACGTTTTATTTACGCTCAATGGCCCTGGCCACCAGGCTGACGAAGTCCGCCTCGCTGTTCACCTGCGCCAGTTCGGCCGTGCTGATGGTGTAGCCGTATTGTTCTGCAATGGCCTCGTAGCGCGGGATACGCGCATGAAACAGGCGCGGAAAGACCCAGCGCACGAAGTCGTCCGGGTCGATAAGTGCAATGTAATCGAGTTCTCGCTCGGCCATGTAGATTCCCAATTGCTCATCAAGAAAGGCCTCGCGGTAGTACAGGGGCTTGGGGTCGCTCTCGGCGCGCTGGATGAGATTCGCCTCGTCTTCCTTGGTGGCCTGGATGTAGAGGATCAGCGTGTGCTCCGCGAGATGCTCGATCACCCTGGGGTCGTCGAGCTCGCAGACGCTGCCGCCGGCATCGTTGATGAAGTGCTTATAACCATAAATAGTATGTGCCTTCTGGACAAAGGCGGGCACGTCGTTCATGGCACAAATTTCCGCATCCCGGTGCAGACGCTGGCGGCGCTTGAATTCATCCAGGGGCAGGCCATCCTGCTCCGGATTGCCCAGCTTGCCCATGAAACTGGACACGGGCTTGAGATGATCCGCGGTGATGTTGTTGCAGATGTAGATGGAATCCGACTGCAGAAGGTCGCGCAGGAAGGGTACCTGCATGGCCTGCAACTTGATGTTATCGAGGATGGCCTCGTCCAGGTAATGGGTGCCGATGCGATAGTCGCCTGAATAATGAAACCAGTCGCTCTGGCGCAGGATGGAGGCCAGACGGGTCTTGCCCACGCCGGACATACCCAGCAGGGTGACGCTTTTGTGTTCTGCATCGAGAAAGGCTTGTGGGCTGAGCTGCACCGCGGACTCCTGTTACCAAATACGAATCCGTACTATAACGCCCTTGATTCGCGGCCGGAAGGCCGCTCCCACAATTTTGTCCTTGGCACGGCGACACGGGAATATTTTCAACGGCCTGCTAATTTTATTGTGGCCTTGCGGGCCTTTTCCAGGGTCTTGTTGATGACCCGCGCGGCGGCGGCAAGGCCGAAGCTGGCGGTGACCATGGTGGCCGAGCCATAGCCCATGGAGCAGTCCAGGGAGATGCCGTGAATGCCGGGCTTGGCGTGGCTGACGCTACCGTCCTCCCGGGGGTACACCGGTTGCTGGCTTGAGAATATGCATTCGATGCGGAAGCTGCGCTTGGCATTGCGCGGGAAGTTGTAGTCATTGCGCAGCCGCGCGCGCACCTTGGCGGCCAGTGGGTCGTTGTAGGTGCGGGACAGGTCCTTCACGTGGATGGCCTGCGGATCGGTGAGCCCGCCGGCGCCGCCGGTGGTGATAATGGGGATCTTGTTGCGCCGGCAATGGTAGATCATCGCCGCCTTGAATTTGATGCTGTCGATGGCGTCGATGACGTAGTCGTAGCCGCGCTCCACGGACAGATAATCCGCCATGTTCTGCACGGTGAGAAAATCGTCGATGATGGAACATTCACAATGCGGATTGATGCCGGCGATGCGCCGTTGCAGCACGGTGGATTTTTTTTCCTCGAGGGTGTCATCCAGGGCGGGTAGTTGGCGGTTGATGTTGCCCTTGCTCACGGTGTCGTAATCGATCAGGGTGAGTTTGCCCACGCCGCTGCGGGCCAGGGCCTCCACCGCCCAGGAACCCACGCCGCCGAGGCCCACCACGCAGACGTGCAGTTGGCGAATTACCACTGCGCCCGCCGTGCCATAGAGGCGCTGGATGCCGCCAAAGCGCTGGGCGAAGTCGTCGTCGGCCTTCATGCCGCCACCCCGCTGAAATCCAGTACGGTCTCGGCATTGGCGGTGGTCTGCGCCGCTACCACGGCGGGGTCTTCGTCGCGCAGGGTGGCCAGGGCCTGCAGGCATTCCGGCAGGTATTCCGGGCTGTTGCGCTCGCCGTGGTGGCTGGCCACGGTCATGTCCGGGGCGTCGGTCTCCAGCACCATGGCCTCCAACGGCAATTGTTGGGCCAGGCGATGGAGCCTGCGCGCGCGTTCATAGGTGAGCATGCCGCCAAAGCCCAGCTTGAAACCCAGGGCCAGATATTGTTCCGCCTGTTGCAGGCTGCCGTTGAAGGCGTGGCAGATGCCGCCCGCCACGGGGGTCTTGCGCAGGGCGTGGAGTACCGCGTCGTGTGCCTTGCGCACGTGCAGCAGCACGGGCAGTCTGGCCTCGGCGGCCACTGCCAGCTGGGCGTCGAACAGCGCCTGCTGGCGCTGGCGGTCCAGCTCCGGGAGGTAGAAATCCAGGCCGATCTCGCCCACGGCGATGGGACGGTGCTGTAGTATGGTGGAGGCAAGACTGGTCACATCGTCTGCCCCATGCTGTGCCAGGTATACGGGGTGCAGGCCATAGGCGGGATACAGGCCGGGATGGGCGGCACAGACTTCCCGCAGCCGCGGCCAGCTGCCTGTCTGGATGCCCGGCACCACGATGCGGGTGATGCCCAGTTTCTGGCAGTGGGCCAGAATGGCTGCGCGATCCTCGTCAAAAACGGGGAGATCTAGGTGGGCGTGGGTGTCGATGAGTTTCATCGGCCGTAGTGTAAGCCAGCAAGCGGGAAAACAGGAAGCGGCGGGGCAATGTGTGTCGCTGATATACAGATGTCTTGTCAGCAGCATTGCGGATTTGAAAAGCTGGAGCGCGCCGCTACAATCGAGAATTATTATGGTTCACCGGGGGAGGGAGAAAAATGCGTTTACAGCCAATGGCCGCCTGGCCAGTTGTGTGGATATTCGGTTTGTTTATCGGTGCGACGGCGATGGTCCATGGGGCGGAAGAGGATGAGTCGCTGGCGCGGGGCCTGGCCGCTTACAATGCGGGGGATTACAAGACCGCCTACAATTTCGCGTTGCCTTTGGCCGACAAGGGGGATCCAGCCGCAAAAAACCTGCTGGGCATGATGTATGAACTGGGTAAGGGCGTTCCACAGGACCTGGCCAAGTCCGTGGCCTTTTATCGACAGAGTGCGGAGCAGGGTGATCCCTATGCCCAGTACAATCTGGCGGTTTCCTACGATGCCGGTACCGGCGTGCCACAAAACTACCGCGAGGCGGTGCGTTGGTTTTTGCGCGCTGCCAAACAGGGCGTGAGCGCGGCGCAATACGACCTGGCGGTGATGATGGAAGAAGGGCGCGGTATCCAGAAAAATTACCAGCAGGCAGCGAAGTGGTATCAGCAGGCCGCCAGGCAGGGTCACGTGCAGGCGCAAAACAATCTGGCCTGGTTGTATGAGAACGGTCAGGGGGTGGAGCGGGATCTGGTGAGCGCCTATGCCTGGTTTGACGTGGCCGCCACCCAGGGTTTTGCACCGGCAGTCACCAAGCGGGAGGTGCTCAAGGCGGCGCTCAGCGCCAGCGAGTTGCGCAAGGCACAGGCCAAGGCCGCACGTCTGAAGAAGAAAGTCAGCCTGGCCTCACGTAACTAACGCTTCTAACTAACGCTTCACTAACGCCCCACGTAACTAACCGGTTATCACGCAAGTCCGCGGGATTTATTCCCCGGGCTTGCGCTCACCCAGCTTTTCGTCCGCAAAGCGCCAGATATCCACGGCCTTGCCTTGCTCGCGGAAGTGGTCTGCATATTCCGTGAGATAGCGCTGAAAGCTGGGTTCCCGTTTATAGCCCTCGCTGAGCACGTAGTTGAACACCCCTTGGGTGTGGAAGACCTTGAAGAAGGCCTCGGTGCGAATAACTTCCTTGCCCTGCGGGTTGAACAGCACGATGGATGGGGCGTATTCCACTTTGAGTTTTTTTGCCCAGTCACGGGCCGTCATTTTTTTACCCTCGAAGGTGATCAAAGGGGTCTTCGACCACATGTCCAATTGCACATTATCAAATTGCTTGATAATGGCTTGTAATTCCCGGTCGGGCAGAATCTTCTGGTGCAACAGGTCACAATTGGGGCAATCCTTCTGCTCGAAGAATACCGCGATGGGACGCTTGCCCAGTTTGGCAGAAAAATCATGGGGCGGCTTGCTGAAGAAGGGTTCGGGGTTGAGATTCTTGTTGGTGCGGGTGGCCGGGGCGTTGGCGCGGATAAATTCCCGGTACGGGAGCTCCTTTTCCTTGTGCTGGGCCACATAGTCAAGATCCAGGCTGAAACGCTGGGGTGAGTGGTAGCCATTGATGCGCAATGCCACCTTGCCCTGTTCGTCGAAAAAGATCACCGTCGGCGTGAATTGTACCTTGAGCTTCAGGGCGAAGGACTTTTCCGTGTATTGTTTGCCATCGAGGTAGGTGATGGGGCGGTCTCCCCACATGTTGATGGCGATAATATCGAAATTCTTTTGCGCCTTTTCGGCGATCTCTTTCTGGGAGAAGTTCCGTTCCACCAGGGCATTGCAGTAGGGGCAGCCGTCCTGATGAAAAAAGATTACCAGGCGCTTGCCCGCCGCGGTTGCCTCGGCCAGGTCTTCAGGGAAGTCGAGAAAGCTCTCCTTGAACCAGCTGGGATACTCGGTATTGATGCCGCCGAAGAATTCGGCCTTTTGCGGCGCCTTGCCGGCAGGAGAGGACGATGCCGCGATTTGCGGAAAAAAGGCAAGGCCAAACAAGGTGATGCTGAATATCAGATAGCGCATATATGCTGTTTCCCGTATTGAGTATGCTTGGTAGGTTGCACAGCAAACTATAGGCCTTTTTCCGTGCTCTTCACAGTATCCGTTGTCCATTTCCTCAGGAGAAAAGCCTGAACAAAAACAGAATGAATACAAGGCTATAGAAACGTTACCAGGCTGTCATGCCGGTTTTTTTAGCAGATAATTTAATAAGCATATCAGAATTCAAATTTTATCTGGCGTTTATGTTAAGTCATAATCCGCATCCATGTTTAGATTCGTAAAGCTGTTCTTGCTGGCTGTTCTTGTTTTGCAGGTTTCCACGCTGCCTCTTTCGCAAGCTTTTGCGGCTCGATATATCCATAGTAATTCTTCCCAGCATTCTCCAGCTTCTTTCTTGGGTGTTTCACCAGACTTTGGTGTTTCACCAGAAAAGTTTAATCATACGCTTGGTTCGGATACGTTTAGGGCGCAGAGCCATCCGCCTTCTCAAGATAAAGCCAAATGGTTTAGCCAGTGTGGAAAGAGAAACGGGCATATGGGGAAGTGTTTTATCTGCCAGTGTAGATCGATTGTTGGCGCGCCTAGCCCTATTCAATTCATTTCTGGTTTTATTCCCTCTGGCAATATCAGTTTTCGAATAAGTTATCCCCCTTATAGTGTCGATATCGACCTCCTGCTCAGACCACCTACCGCCTAAGCACTTCCATGGTGTGTCTTTCTGCGTATCCGCAATGGCGGCTGCATAGCAAGCATACCCTTTTCATTTGAGTGACTTTTAATCTCTGCTGATAGAGCAGGGGTAAGGTTTGGCTTGCCCATTCACATGGGGGAGCGGCCGAATATTTAATAGCTTAGAGGTAAAAAATGAAGAAAATAAGTGCGAAGATATCTCATCGTCTGGCAACAATGCTTATGTTGCCAGTTGTAGCAATTAGCGCGTTCCTGGTTGACATGGGGACGGCAGAGGCGATTCCCGCATTTGCGCGGCAAACATCACAGCCGTGTACCAGTTGTCATTCCCAGCATTTTCCCACCCTGAATTCCTTTGGCCGCATGTTCAAGGCTCAGGGTTACACCATGGGGGGAACCCAGGAGAGTGTTAAGGGAGACGGCCTGGATTTGCCGGGTGTGGTGAATGCCGCCATTCTGGCCAATGCCGCATATGTTAAAAGCGATGGCGAGAAGGCTATTGGTTTCCCAGCGGCGGTCTCTCTTTATTTCGGCGGCCGCATCGGTGAAAACTCCGGCTTTATCATGGAAATGCCCTTTGAAGGCGCCATGGACAGCGCGGGTGGTGAAGTGGAGGCCGAAGGCGGAGCGGGGTTTGCCCAAATGGGTAATCTGAAGTGGAATTCTGTGTTCGATTTTGATGGCACCAATGTGGGGGCGCATATCTACAGCACATCCATGGCGGGCCCTGCCTATGGTTATGAATTGCTGAGTACGGGCGCCATGGGCATGAATGTGGCTACCACTGGCCAGAACGCCATGGGTGCTATCGGTCTGCATATGGAACATGGTGCGACCATGATGGGCCAGTTTATGTCCGAAGAAGTTGTTGCAGCAGCCTTCGAAAAAGCCGGGATGACACCCATGATGGCTAGCATGATGGCAGCCAATATGAATATGGATATGGCCGGCGCCGCCACCGGCTTTGGTGTCACTGCCCAGACCAGCGAGTACTTTGTTTACTATTCTCCGTTTATTGCGACCCAATCGCTGGATCATATTGAGGAGCCTTCGTTTGCAAATTACATTCGTGCGGCCTGGACGCCTACCATTGCGGGCTGGAACATGGGCATGGGTGTGCAGCTTTATCGCGGTAGTTACGAATACATGGACGGCGGCACCTTAGTCAGTATGGATGCCAATGCCTCTACACTGGACTTCCAGGCACAGGGCGAAATCGCAGGTATGGCGACGGGTATCTATCTAAGTTATGCCGTAGCGCCTAAATCCGATTCTATGTCGCAAATGAATGTCTATAACATGGCCATGGATGACGACAACACATCTTTCGGTATGTTGGTGGAAATGGAAGTGATGCGTCATTTGTCCGGCCAGCTCGGTTATGTATCTGCTGATTATGCAGGCATGACCATGATGGAAATGACCACGTCTACCGATATGAATGGCGATAGTGACACGATGGATAGCTTTACTGCGCGTATCAAAGGTACGGCAATCACTGTGGGGTTGGATTACCTGCTCGCACCCAACAAGCGTCTTGGTTTCAAATACGTTAAGTTTGGTGGCGACCTGGACACCACTGTGTCCGAGCTCAATTTGATTGTCGGCTTCTAAATCAACAATATCAGCGTTTAGAAAGAGGAGGGTGCCCGGTCATCCTGGCCGGGCATTTTTTGCACTTTCTTGCATGTGATGACAATGGGTTATCATTTTGGAAAAAGGAAATATAGAGATTAATAGAGATTGAGAGCTCTATGACAAAAGCGCTGAAATCCGCTATCTCATGGGTTTGTAAGGATGGCCTGCCTTGTGGGTAGCATCGGCGTTTAACGAATGAAGATGTATAAATTCTGTGCGCTTTTCAGATTTTGCGCTGGTTCACATTTATACGCATTTTCGCAATGTTGGTGGATAAATTAAAACATAACATGCGGATATACTTGTATTTGCTTAAAGCATTGGCTATATATCGTTAACCATAGATCGTTGTGACTGCACAGATGCAGGCAGGGATGCAACATTTTGCCTTGCAATGTATCTTAAGGTTTGTTTGTACTAGGATCTGTTAACACTAAGTCAGCCGCGGAGGTGTCGGGAGATAAGGTTAGTGATAACAGGTTCCTTGTGGTCGATAGTCTAAATCAATCTGGGGGTGATGTAATGAAGAAGCACAGTATGAAGGGGGCCGAGTTTCTCCACAAGGCGGCATTATTACTACTGTTGCCGGTAGTAGGTGTCAGTATGTTTTTGATCGATATAGGCTCAGCAGAGGCGATTCCGGCGTTTGCGCGTAAATTCCAGTCCAATTGCGCCTTGTGCCACACCAATGTGCCGCGACTGGCACCTTTCGGCCAGAAATTTCTGGCCAATGGTTATCAGTTCCCGGGCACGACCGATGGTGGCGAAACAGCAAAGATTGTACTGGATGGCGCCCAGGGACCGGTGACGCTGGATAAATTATCGAACATGATGGCTGTGCGCCTGCGCGGTGATATTCAGAAGGCATCATTCAAGAATGAGCCGGGTGGAGGCGTTGATGATCGCCTGTCCATCGAGGTGCCCAAGATTGTCAATTTCTTCTTTGGCGGCACCGTGACCAAGAACATCAGCTATTTCATGGAATCCGAATACAACACCATGGAAGGGGGTTCCGAGGCATCGGTGAAATTTGAACGCACGATGATGCAATTCAGCAATATCGGTGGCGTACAGGGTGCTGCCAATGTGAAGGTGGGTCGCTTCGATCCTTCTTTCCTGTTTTCATTTCCGACCCATCGCCAGCAGTTGAATCCGATCCTGCCTATTGCCGACACGGATACCTATCCCCCGGCGATCCAACGGATTCCGCTCTTGCCTTATGCATTTTCGAGCAAGTTGTTTGGCATGAGTACAGCAAGCGCTCCTGCCGGTACGGCGGGTACGGATGCCGATACCCTTGGTGAAGGTTTCGCGCTGTTGCCCTTTGCGCCAACCTTGTACAACGCGCCAGTACAAACCGGCATCTCGGTACATGGGCGTCCTGGTGGCGACGACAGCCCGCTGTTGTATCAAGTGGGTTTTGCACTGAATGAAAAGGCTGATGGCACTGGGGATCAGCGTACCGATGTTTACGCCATGTTGCGCTATGAATTCCAGGTGGCTGGTGCAGATGCCCAGGTCTCCGGCTTCTGGTACAACGCACCTGAAGCAGCACGCTCGACCTTGTTGATGAGCGGTAACGTGCAATATGCAGACAAAGCGACGGATATCACCCGGGTGGGCATTGGGGCACGGGCGCAGTGGGAAACGGTGGATGTCTATATGGCAATTACACAAGACAGCATTGACAGCCCCACCTGGAACAACCTGGGCGGTATGATGACCACCATGGCGAGTACCTCGCAGTGGGAAGATACGGCGACGGGTGTTTCCGTGGAGGCCGATTGGCGCTTTCATCCCAACTGGATGTTCGGTGTGCGTTATGACCAGATGGATGCCGGTGGCTTGAAACGGTTGCCCGCTGCAGTGGTTACTTCAACCAATGATGATATCAATGCGTCCGTGCAAATGATCAGCCCCATCTTAAAATACTACCCAAGTCCCAATATTGGCCTGTACACGAGGGCTCATATCAATATCAGCTCTTCATCCACATTGCCGGATACGAGTGGTGCGGTTGCGGGCTTCTCCGGCCAGGAACATCCTGCCTCCAATCTGGAAAACATACTGGCGTTCGGGGTTGATATGGCATTCTAAAACATAGCAATACAACTAAAAGCAGCACAAACAATGGGTACATGGAAGTACCCATTTTTTGTTATACTGCTGACGATATCAATTGGCAAAGCAGGTGATGCATGATGAAAAGATCCACGATGTTGTCATTGTTATATTTCCTGCTTACTTCTATAACGTCGCATGCCGGGCCATTGATGTATGTCCCCATGGGTACGGCCAACGATCTGCTAATCATTGATTTAACCACGGATACTGTCACTGGCCGCATCGATGAACTGGAGAATGCCCACGGACTGTCCAGCAGTCCGGGTACGGAGTTCCTGGTCGCCGGCAGCATGCAACCGGCCGATGCCACAAAGAAGGGGCCTGCCAAACCTGCACAAATGAGTGAGGCGGAACACGCCGCGCACCATGCAGGGGGCAAGAAAAAGTCCCCACAAGCTGCAAGCCCCAGTTATGTTTCCATTGTGCATCCCAAACATGGTCATGTGATGCACCGCATCGACGTGCGCGGGCTGACGCATCACACGGCGGTCTCCCCCGATGGCAAGCTGGCCATTGCCGTGCATTCCGGTGCAGGGGGAATTTCTGTTATCGATCTCGAGAAGATGGCGGTGGTAAAAACCCTGCAAACGGGCCTGTGGCCCAATTACGCTGTGTTTACCCGGGATGGCGCTTTGCTCTACGTCAGCAATGCCGGCAATGGGGTGGTGTCAGAAATCGATACCAGAAAGTGGACGATCAGCGGAAAAATTCGGGTTGGCAAAGAACCCGAGCACATGGTGATGAGTGCCGATGACCGCTTCCTGTACGTTGCCAACAAGGCCAGTGGCACGGTTTCTGTCATCGACCGGGCTGCCGGCAAGGTGGGCAATACCTATACGGTGGGCAAGAAGCTTCATGGTATTGATTTGTCCGATGATAACCGCTGGCTTTATGTAGCCAGCAAGGGAGAAAACACAGTCAGCAAGATTGACCTGCAGACGGGCAGGATTACAGTGGCTGACCTGGCGCCGGCACCTTATCACCTGGCCTACATCCGGGGGCTGAACAAACTGTATGTTTCCAGCCGCAAACTGCCCAAGATCTGGGTGCTCGAACCAGAGACACTGCGGCCCATGCGGGAAATCGACCTCAAAAAAGGTGTGGCCCATCAGATGGTGATGCGCAGCAACCCATAGGAAAACCATGTTTACAGTCAGTGAATTGGCCGGCAGGGCTGGAGTGACTCCGGACACTGTGCGTCATTATGTGCAGCGTGGCATGCTCTGCCCTGAACGAAATCCACACAATGGCTACAAGTTATTTTCCGAGTCGGATGTTACCCGTCTCCGCTTTATCCGTCAGGCACAGAGCCTGGGGTTCACCCTGGCTGAAATTGGGGACATTCTTGATCATTCCAAGAGTGGATCCTCGCCCTGTCCCCGTGTTCGTGAGCTCATGCAGCGACGAGTCAAAGAGAACAAGGCGAAACTGGAAGCCCTTAATGCGCTGCAAAAGCGAATGGAACACGCCCTTGCGCTCTGGGAAACCATGCCCGATGGCGAGCCGGATGGTGATTCAGTATGCCATCTTATCGAATCCGTGACCCAGGTGGATCCGGACCCTTGACCTGTGTGTAACCCATAGGTTTAAACTCAAGGCAGAACCTCAACCAGAAGGAGACTGACAATGAAGATCAAAACATTCTTGGGCGCATCCCTCGTACTATCGACACTGATGGCCGCTCCCCTTGTCTATTCAGGGAGTACCAGCAACATGAACATGGGAGGCCGCATGCCAGGTCAGATGATGGACATGAGCGGCAGGGCGGGGATGATGCGCATGGAAGAGATGAAAAACCGTATGCACAACATGTCAGAAATGATGGAACAAGCCCACAAGACAAAGGACATGAACAAACGTCATGAGCTGATGCAAAAGCATATGAAGGAAATGCAGGAAATGATGGGCAAGATGAGGGGCATGATGAGTGAAAAGATGCCCGGCAACATGAACATGGAACAGCGTCAGGAGATGATGTCCAAACGCATGGACATGATGCAGAACATGATGGAGCAAATGATGAAACAACAGTCCATGATGATGGATATGAAGCAAGAGGGTATGAAATAAATATGAGATGGGCGCGGCCTGCTTAGCCAGGCCGTGCCTGATAATCGGCACTTAATAATAACCAAATGTGGGAATAACAATGGCAAAGGATCCGGTTTGTGGGATGGATGTATTGGAGAGTTCAGCGCATCATGCTGAGCACGAAGGGACGCAATACTATTTCTGCAGTGATAGTTGTTTGAACAAGTTTGTGGAAAATCCTTCCAAATACGTTAAAACCGAAGCGCTGAAAGATCCGGTGTGCGGCATGGATGTGACCACCGACTCACCCCATCATGCAAAACACGGGGATGAAGATTTTTATTTCTGCAGTGCCAGCTGCAAGGATAAGTTTGTCGCGAATCCGGAGCAATATTTGCCAGGCGAAGGTTTGAAAGATCCGGTCTGCGGTATGGATGTCACCGAGGATTCCGAGTATCACGCCGAGGCCCATGGACAGACCTATTATTTCTGCAGTGAGCACTGTCAGCACAAGTTCCAAGAAGATCCCTGTCACTATCTGCATCCTTCCCCGGCCAGAGATGATCCAGTGGACGAGTCCGCCTTGTACACCTGTCCCATGGATCCGGAGATCGTTCAGGAAGGACCGGGTACCTGTCCCATTTGCGGCATGGCCCTGGAACCCATGGGTGTGCCGGTTATTCCCATGGAGACGAAGTACACCTGCCCCATGCACCCGGAGATTATTCAGGATCATCCCGGTAACTGTCCCAAGTGCGGCATGGCCCTGGAGCCGACAAAGGTCGCCGTGGAGGAAAAGAATGAAGAACTGATCGACATGACTCGCCGATTCTGGGTGGGCACCGTACTCTCGATTCCCGTTTTCATATTGGCCATGGTTGCCGATCTCGCCCCGGGTTGGTTGCCCGAAGGCTTGAGTATGCACACCGTACAGTGGATCGAGTTTCTGTTGGCCACACCGGTGGTGTTGTGGGGGGGCTGGCCTTTCTTTGTGCGAGGCTGGCAATCTGTGATGACATGGAATCTCAACATGTTCACCCTGATTGGTCTGGGTGTGTCCGTTGCCTGGCTCTATAGTGTGGTTGCCTTGATATTTCCCGAAATATTCCCGCCAACCATGCGCAAGGAAGACGGCCTGGTATCCGTCTATTTTGAAGCGGCGGCAGTGATCGTGACCCTGGTGCTGCTTGGCCAGGTGCTGGAATTACGTGCCCGCTCAAAGACCAACGCAGCCATCAAGATGCTGTTAGGCCTTGCACCCAATACGGCACGCATTGTGCGCGCCGATGGTACCGAGGAGGATATCCCGCTGGAACAGGTCAAGCCTGGGGATATCCTGCGCATCCGTCCCGGAGACAAGGTACCGGTGGATGGTGTTGTGGTGGAGGGCGAGAGCAATATCGATGAATCCATGGTCACTGGAGAACCCGTACCAGTGGCAAAAACGGCCGGTGACAAAGTCATCGGCGCTACTGTTAATGGTACCGGTACTCTGTTGATGAAAGCCGAGAAGGTGGGTGCAGACACCTTGTTGGCGCAAATCGTCAACATGGTTGCAGAAGCGCAACGCTCACGCGCACCAATCCAGCAACTCGCCGATACCGTTGCAGGCTATTTTGTGCCGGCAGTGGTGGCGGTGGCCGTTGTTTCCTTTATCGTATGGTACTTCTGGGGGCCGGAGCCCCGTCTGGCCCATGCCATCATTAATGCCGTGGCTGTACTGATTATTGCCTGTCCCTGTGCCCTGGGGCTGGCGACACCCATCTCCATCATGGTGGGTACCGGACGCGGCGCGCTGGAGGGTGTATTGATTAAAAACGCTGAGGCGCTGGAGATCATGGAAAAGGTGGACACACTGGTGGTGGACAAGACGGGCACCCTCACCGAAGGCAAGCCACAACTGGTTGCGGTGACGGCCCACGAAGGCTTCGACGAACAGCAGGTGCTGCGACTTGCCGCCAGTCTGGAACGGGTCAGTGAACATCCTCTGGCCGAGGCCATTGTGCGTGGCGCCGAAGAGCGCAAAGTTGATCTCACCACAACCGAGGCCTTCCAGTCCATCACTGGAAAAGGGGTGCAGGGCACGGTGGATGGCCACCAGGTGGCCTTGGGCAATCTCAAACTACTGGAGTCCCTGAATATCGATCCCGAGGATTTACCAGCCCAGGCCGATGCACAGCGCGAGCAGGGACAAACCGTAATGTTTGTGGCCATCGATGGCAAGGTAGCCGGCCTCATTGGCGTGGCGGATCCCATAAAGCGCACCACACAGGAGGCCATCGAACAGCTCCATAAAGAAGGCATACGGGTGGTGATGCTGACCGGAGATAGCCAGAAAACGGCCAGCGCCGTTGCAGGCAAGCTGGGTATCGATGAGGTACATGCCGAAATCATGCCCGAACAAAAGGCTTCCATTGTTAAACAATTGCAACAGGAAGGCCGCACCGTGGCCATGGCTGGTGACGGCATCAATGATGCACCGGCTCTTGCGCAGGCTCACGTAGGCATCGCCATGGGCACCGGCACCGATGTTGCTATGGAGAGTGCAGGTGTGACCCTGGTGAAAGGCGACCTGCGCGGTATCGTGCGGGCAAGGCGTTTGTCACGCGCCACAATGCGCAACATCCGCCAGAATCTGTTCTTTGCCTTTATCTACAATTCGCTGGGTGTGCCTGTGGCAGCGGGTGTGCTTTATCCCTTCTTCGGAATCCTGTTATCACCGATCATCGCCGCAGCCGCAATGAGTTTCAGTTCCGTATCGGTGATTACCAATGCACTGCGGCTGCGAAACGCGCGTTTGTGAGTGACTGCGATGATCAGCCAAACACTCTATCGGCTGCATCGTTTCTCATCTCCCAAGCGTCGAACGGGAACAGTAAAAACAGGATTCCACGGGCTCATATGCTTGCTGGCCCTGATACTGTGGGCGGGCAGTCTGCTGGCTGCCGGTGCACCGGCGAAAAAATCAGAACGCCATGCTTTTGGTACCGATCCCGGTTTTTACTATCTGCCCAAAACCGCCATTGACACCCGGGAGATCCCCAATATCGTGCTCAAGGAAAGTGATGGCTGGGATCAGCCGTTACCGGTTTTCCAGCTCAAGAAAAACGTCTACATGCTGTATGGCAATATCGCCGAAGTCGATGAATTTAACCGTGGCTGGAATGGTAATGCAGGTTTTGTAGTCACTCCGGATGGTGTGGTGGCGATAGATTCCTTGGGGACACCCAAACTGGGACAACGTATGATCGCCACCATTCGCACTATCACCAACAAGCCCATCAAATATCTCATCATTACCCATAATCACCCCGATCATTCCTATGGTGCCGTGGCATTTCGCAAGCTCGGTGGCGTCACCATTATCGCCCACCAGGGAACACTCGAGTATATCAACTCTGATCAGATGGACAGCTCAGTGGACTATCGCCGTTCATTTATCGATGCCGATATGCAGGGGTTTCAGGGGATTACGCCGGATGTTGTTGTCAATACTAAGCGATTTTCCAGTTATACGCTGAAATCTGGTGGACAGGTGTTCCAAATCTATAACGTTGGACGACAACATTCAGCGGGGGATCTCGTACTGTACGACCAGAAAAATAATATGGTGTGGGTGTCTGACCTGGCATTCAATCAGCGAACTACTTTTATGGGTGATGGCAATTCCAGAGAGGCCATTGAGGCACAGGACTGGTTACTCGAGCGTTTTTCCAATGCCAGCCTGATGGTGCCCGGTCATGGCAGTGCGCAGACCAGTCCTTTTCCAATGGTGCATGAAACCCGGTCTTACATAAAGCGTTTACGTAAACTCATGCTGGAGGCCGTTAACAATAATATTGATATGTTTGAGGCCGTCAAACAGGCAACATTTGATGACTGGAAAAATACCCGACTCTATAAATTGAACCAACGCAGTAATGCCAACTTTGTATACAGGGAACTGGAGGAAGAGAATTTTTAACGAATCACTATCAGTTAGTAATAGAGAGCTAGCAGATTATGCAGGAAGCACAGAGACAGGCGGAAGAATTGCTGGCACCATTTTATAAAGTCTTACAAACCGACCCGCGGGGTAAGTTTCCGCAATTGCTTAATGTGGCCTCCGCTGACAAATTATATGGTATGGCATGGTATGGAAAACAAACAGCATAAAAACTGTCTCTGGTGTGATAAGCCAATTGAAATTGGTGTACATGTGTTGGATAACGGAGATTCGTTTTGCTGTGAAGGCTGTTATCTCGGATACATGGCACATAAGAGCTTTCAGCGAGAGAAGTCAGAGATCCAGTATTCACTCGTGGAGGCCCTGGCGGCGGCGCTTGATGCGAGAGAACATGAAACGGGGATGCATTCACAAAGAGTTGCCTGCCATACACAAGTCCTGGCCCGGCGCTTTAACCAGGATGAAGATGTTTTACGGCAGATTTACTGGGGCTCCTTGTTACACGATATTGGAAAAATCGCAATTCCGGACATGATCTTGCTGAATCCGAATACATTGAGCGAGGATGAATGGCGCATTATGCGCAGTCACCCGAAAAGAGGCTATGAGATAATAAAGAATATCCCTTTTATGAATGAAGCAGCTGGCATTGTTTTGTGTCATGAAGAACGCTGGGATGGTAGTGGATACCCACAGGGACTCAAGGGCGAAGAAATACCATGGGGGGCCCGACTTTTTGCAATCATTGATACATTGGACGCAATCACTTCAGACAGACCCTATCGGCAGGCACAGTCATTCGATATCGCGAAAGAGGAAATCATCGCAATGAGTGGTAAGCAATTTGAGCCCCAGGCTGTGGAAGCCTTTCTTGCCGAAGAAGACATCTTACGGGAAATGGTTGAGTTGAAGTGCACTTTGACGGCAAAGGAACAATAATTTACTTCAAGGATAGAGAGAAAATCACAAATGGCTGTAGACAAAAATAATAACTCATCTGTTTCCGATGGAGACATTATCGGAACGCACATTCAAATAGCGGGAGCAGGACCTGCGGGCCTGGCTGCCGCCATAACCTTGGCCAAGGCAGGAAGGAAAGTGATTTTGCATGAGGCAAAAGCCGGTGTTGGATACCGCTTCAAAAGCGATTTACAGGGAATTGAAAATTGGTCAACAAAAAGGGATGCTCTGGCAGTACTGAACGAGCAAGGCATCAGCACCAATTTTGACAAAATACCAGGGCTCCAGGGGACTGCTTTTGATGCCTGGGGAAAGGCGTACGAGATCAGGAGTCGTGAGCCGCTTTTTTATATGGTCGAGCGTGGTCCCAGGCCTGGGTCTCTCGATACGGCATTGTTAAATCAGGCTCTTGAGCTGGGAGTTGAAGTCCGCTTTAACAGTCGATTGCGTCAGGTCAATGGCCAGGGGATCCTGGCGACTGGACCAGGGGCAACCGATGCTATGGCCGTCGGTTTTCACTTTGAGACCGATATGGAAAATGGATTTTGGGTGATTTGTGACAACAAGCTGGCGCCCAAAGGATATGCCTATCTCCTTATTATGAACGGACTTGGAACGGTCAAGAGCTGCATTTTCAGTGACTTCAGAAAAAAGAAGGTTTATGTGCAGCGCACCGTTGCGGCTTTCGAGAAATTGGTCGGGCTGCGCATGAGGAATCCCCGGCCACATGGCGGGGTTGGCAATTTCAGAATTCCTGGAAGCGCAATCCATGGACGAAATTACATTGCCGGTGAGCAAGCTGGATTTCAGGATACCTTGTGGGGCTTCGGTATGCGTCATGCAATTACCTCCGGCGTTCTTGCGGCACAGAGTGTGTTACAAGGAGCAGACTACAATGCTCAGTGGCAAAGGGCCATAGGCCAGCAATTATTGGCCTCGGTGGTAAACCGGACATTTTATGCTCATATACCCAACTGGGGATACCGTTGGTTCCTGCGCTATGCAACTCATAATGGAGATGCACGTGAATTTCTTCACCACTTTTACAAGTTATCGCCCTTGAAGCGTTTGGCACTGCCATGGTCAAAAACACAATATAAAAGTCAATATAAGGAACTGGAATGTGCAGATGAATCCTGTAACCACGTACGCTGTCGTTGTAGTAGACTCGCTGCTGATGACTCAGTCTAATAAAGGTTTTCGGATGCGGTTATGAATGAGGCAAACCTCGACTCGGGAAAGGGTCAAACTCACAACGACGCCTTTGTTGTGCATCGTTCAGTGAGGCTGAAGGATGCCCCAGAAAAACCGCGGGAATTACTGGATTTACTTCTGAAGTCGGATGCTGTTCATGCGGCAGATTTGGATGTCAAGGCAAGGCACCTGCGGATAAGTTACGATGCTTCTGCATGCATATTTTCAGATGTTCAGAAACTGCTGGAGGAGACGGGAAATCCCATTAGCGAGCACTGGTGGGAGAAAGTTAAGGTTGGTTGGTACCAATACCTTGATGAAAATGCACAAGCCAATGCAAAATCAAAGGGAGGAGCTTGCTGCAGTAACCCGAGTGATATCTATGCAAACCGTAAAAAATGAGGGGTCAATGTATGAGTAAGAATTGCTCTGTTATTATTTTGATCTTAGTTGGTTTCCTGTTGGCAGCATGCGATAGCCTGGATCCACAGGAGATACGCAAGAGGCAGCATCTGCCTGGTAAGGATTTTGTAGCAGATCCCCAAAAGGGCAAGGTCTTGTTTTCCGATAACTGCTCACGTTGTCACGGGACTGATGCACGCGGCACAAATCATGGGCCACCGTTGGTTCACAATATCTACCGGCCCGGCCACCATGCTGATATCAGCTTTCACTGGGCTGTGAAGAATGGTGTTAAAAAGCATCATTGGGATTTTGGAGACATGCCCCCAATACCAAATCTCACACCTGAGGAGACGGGGCATATTATCGCTTATATTCGCAAGGAACAGCGCACGGCCGGAATTCAATGAATCAATAGATATACCGCTATCACTGCTGTCCCACTAACTCACTGTATATTTTAACGCAGCTGTTAGAATGGAGGTATTGGAGACATGAATTTTGGTGGTTTTTCCCGTCATCCCGGCGAAGGCCGGGATGACGGGATGACGAATCTGGAGTTAATGGAACAGCTGAGATCCTTTATCATCTATTTGTGAGAGAGTCCCTTGAACAGCGTCATGTCCTTAGCCTTTTTGAGAACCATTTACCAAGTATCAATAATGCCGGTATCAGCCCCAACAGCAAAATAGTCAGGCCTATACGCTGGTTTTCATTTGATGCTAACTCACTACCAAAATGGGCAAGCACGAAACTTGCGGGGAGAATTCCGGCAAATGTTGCAATGGCAAAACGCCAGAATTTCAATGGTGTCAGGCCGGCGGCATAGCTAATCATATCAAAGGAAATGAAGGGTAGTAGACGGGAGATGAAAACTATTGCCATTAACGCGTTTTGCGAATCTAGAAAACGCTGTAGGTAATGATTATCGACTTTTTCCTTCAGGGCATCGGCTCCAAGCAGTCGTGAAGTCAGGAAGGCAATGATGGCCCCTGTCTCTGAACCAATGGCAACATAGATTGTACCCTCATAGTGACCATACACCGCTCCTGCGGCCAATGCGATGGGTGCGCTGGGGATGGGGCTCATAACAATGGCCAGTGTCATTAAGCCGATAATGCTTACTGGACCCCAGGCTCCAAGCTCTCTAACCCATTGACGTACTGCGGTGCCATCGGCAAGAAAATCCAGCCATCCTTTATTGGAAAGGGCAATGTAGCCAAATGTAATGATGGCGACGATTAAGAAAAACCAGATTAATCGCCAATGGAATGAAGAGTGGTTCACATTGGCGATCCCTTTTGTCTAGTTAGAGCGCCTTAACGCTTCGTCATTAATTTCGGATTGAATCTTTCGGGCTTCATTCGGCCAGCGGCTTTTTATGTAGGCAATGACGGCTATTATATCATCATCGCTCAAAGTACCTTCCCACGCTGGCATATCACTTTTGTAATTGGGCGGCGCGTAGGGAGGAACAAGTCCTTTCTTGATTATGCCAAAGAGTAGCTCGTCCGCATGATGCCAGGTATGCCCGGTTTCATCGTGTGGTGGTGCAGGAAGCCTTCCATCTGCCTTGCGTATTCGCCAGTTTTTCTGTCCCTCAAGATTCTTTCCATGGCATAAAGAGCAAAATCGCTGGTACACCATTTCACCCCGGGCAAGCTGCTGGTCCTGGTCGCTGGCGAGTACACCAATTGGAGCAAACAGGATAAAAAGCCACAGGGCCAGGCTAATGTTGGTCAGATACTTTAGTGTAATTGTCATTTCGCGATTTCTCTACTGTTCGATATATCAATAGATTCCATTCTCTCGCTGTAGCCAGCGAATAAAAGGAATAATGGCATCAATGTCCTTTCGTGTGGCACCGGGCACTGGTGGCATATTTCCAAATTGCCAATGATGTGCGCGCACACCCTTCAAGGCAGCGCGGTAAAATGCGGGGTCGCCATGATGGGAGGGCTTGTAAAATCCGTGCATTAATGGTGGGCCCTGCCGAGTTCCATTTCCCCATTTACCATGACAGCGCGAACAAAGGGCACCGTATTTCTTCATTCCCAACGCATATTTGTAGGGTACGCGTGGCGGGTTATTGATCGTATATTTTCCTGCGGCAAGGCTGACGTGAGGATTGCCAGCGAGCAGAAGGATTACAGCAAGAACAGTAAAGGCGATGAGTCGTGTATTCATATTTTTCTATACCTGTACCTGTGATTAGTATCTATGTTCAGTGTCCTTATCCAGAATCACGCAAGCCAGATTACATAGCGCCGTATGATTGAGTGCAGTTGAGAAAGGCTCTCGGGCAAAGAATCTAGTGTTTATACCCTTGAGACGTCAAGTCAGATCACGTTTTACCGGCTGATGAATTGTGGTTGAAGAGGACAAAAACCTTGCCTAGTATACAATCAGTTTATTCGAGAAATGAACATTTTCTATACCTCGAATATGACAATTTTGTAATGTTGGGATCGAGTTAAGGATGCGCAGGGTTTTATCGATTCTGCAGTGAATGACATCTATCGATAGTCCTGGACTATCATTGACAAACCTGGCGATAGAGGCCTAGTATTTAGACACTTATGTCATCACTCAGGCGACAACTCAGTACACTTCCCATGCTGGTAACAGTCATGCTGGTAACAGTCATACTGCCGATTCAGCAGTCACTTTCTATGGCGGCCATCCATGTGTCCCCTATAGAGCTTGCGAACATCGAACAGACGGCTACCGTTTCTCCCGGGACTGGCGGTAGTGCTACCGATAGCAAGAGATACACAGGAGTGCTAAATACTAGCAACATGAGTGCTGTTCAGCAGACTCCGAGTAACGCATCACATAACTGTTTTAACGGTAAGTCTGGTGACACGAGTTGCCAACACGTTAACCAATGTGGCAGCTGCTCTCTGCAGTTGGCAGTAACTTCTATCCTTCGCTCACTTGTGAAGTTGAATGAGCATAGGCAGCACTTAATATCCCGCATTATTGTTCATAGCATCGATCCTACTCCGGAACACCGCCCCCCCCGACACGCTTGAAAATTTTCCCTGCGAAGGACGTGTGTGCGAGTAGAATCTTACTTGCCGCCTGTTTGCAGAACTGCCGGTTCACTAGTGCCGGACGCCGTTCTGTAGTTGAGTCTCCAAAGAGTTTAGCTCTGACCCTCAAACACAGTAAAGATACTGTTTTGCATAAAACTTGCGAGCATCAAATCATAAACAGAGGTAAATAAAATGATACGGATGAAAATCCCTTCTCTGACAATCGCTTTATTTCTTGCTGCCACTGTCAGCCAGACACAAGCGGGTCAAGTAAATAATGATGTTCTCGAGATTGAAATGGCAGTCACTCAGGCCCTCGAGAATAATCCCGGGCTGGCGTCAATGGTGGCCCGCGCGAGAGCTCTTGCAGCAATACCCCCACAAGCGGGCTCGCTGCCTGATCCCAGGCTATCCCTGAATATGATGAATATTCCATTAGACACTTTTGATTTAAAACAGGAAGGAATGACTCAAATACAAGTCGGTTTTAGCCAAATTCTCCCATTCCCCGGGAAACTTTCATTGAGAGAATCTGCAGCTAAATATGAAAGTGCTGCAGCCCAATGGGATGTTGCGGAAATGCGCTTGAAACTTGTGCGAGATGTTAAGACGGTATGGTGGAACCTTTTTTTTATAGACCGGGCGATAGATATAGTAGAGAGAAACGATAAGCTGTTACATCAGTTTGTTGCTGTTGCACAAACAAAATATAAAGTAGGAAAGGGATTGCAGCAGGATGTTTTATTGGCGCAACTTGAATTATCAAAATTGCGAGATCGCTCAATCACATTGCAGGGAATGAGGCGATCACAAATGGCCAGGCTTAACACCTTACTTGATTACCCAAGTAATAAGGATATAAAACTTCCATCCAAGGTGAGTGAGTCACTCAAAGAAATAAATAATGAGGCGGCACTTTTGGTGTTGGCAGAGAAGAACAGACCCATCCTGTCCGCCCGAAGAAACAAGATTGATGCTGCACGCGCACGTCTAAAATTTGCGCAAAAATCATATTCACCAGATTTCATGCTGGGTGCAAATTATGGATATCGTGGTGGGCAAAATATGGATGGTACCACAAGAGCCGATTTTTTATCTATTAAGATCAGTATGAATCTTCCTTTGTATGCTGGATCACGGCAAGACAAGACGGTGGACCAGCGAAGCAGACAGGTTGTGCAAACTCGGTATCAACTGGATGACGCACAAGGCATGGTATCAGCACAAGTGTCTAAGGCACTCGCGAATTATCAGCAATATCGTGATAAGAGCCAGCTCTTTAAACAAGGGATCATCCCTCAGGCTGGGCAAACAGTTGCTTCCATGCTTGCTGCATATCAGGTTAACAAAGTTGATTTTTTAAACCTGATTCGTGCACAGATTACTCTATTTAATTATGAAACGGGCTACTGGAAGTCATTTTCTCAAGCAAAACAGGCTTTGGCAGGATTGGCCACGGCAATAGGAAGGCGGGATATTGATATCAACGAATCCGGCAATATACAGATGAATGAAATAGAGGTGAACTAATGAATAATAAAGCATTGATTGTAACGTTCGTAATAGCCGTTACCGCGGGTGCTGGTGGTGGATATTGGTTTGCTTCCAATATGAACAAAGAGGATCTTGATGTCGCCGTTACTGATGGCGAACGCAAGCCTATCTATTATCGAAATCCTATGAATCCTACCATTACATCGCCTGTACCAACAAAAGATTCCATGGGTATGGATTACATACCTGTTTATGCAGATGAGGAGAAGCCGAAAGAGAAAAAAGTACTTTTCTACCGTAATCCAATGAACCCGAGTATAACGTCACCAGTACCAGCCAAAGACTCTATGGGTATGGATTACATCCCCGTTTATGCTGATGATGAGGAAAGTGATGAGCCGGCTGGTACGGTTAAAATTGATCCGGTAACGGTGCAGAACATTGGCGTGAGAACCGCAGTCGCGAAACAGCGCACACTGAGCAGGCATATTCGCGCTGTTGGGCGCATTGCGTACAATGAAGAAAAACTCTCACGTATTCATCCAAAAACAGAAGGATGGATAGAAAAGTTACGAGTTGATAAGACAGGGTCTCTGGTGAAAAAAGATGATATTTTGTTAAGCATATATGCTCCACAACTTGTATCTAGTCAGGAGGAATATCTTCTTGCACTTAAAAACCAGCAGGTTTTGGCTGACTCGCCCTTTGAGGATATTCGACAGGGTGCGATAGATCTCGTAAAGACTTCCCGCGAAAGACTTGAGTTACTCGATATGGCAGAGCATCAGATTCGTGAACTTGAAAAAACCAAGAAAATAAAAAAATATCTACATATTCATTCGCCATTCAATGGAATAGTAATGAAGGTAGGTGTTCGAGAGGGGCAATATGTGACGCCAAAAACCCAATTATACATGCTGGCGGATCTTTCAAGGGTGTGGGTTTTTGCGAATATCTACGAATACGAATTGCCCTGGGTAAAGGTAGGGGATCCTGTTGAGATGACGCTCGCAGGGATACCCGGGAAGACTTTCAAAGGAAAGCTTTCTTATATCTACCCATACGCTGAAGCAAAGACCCGGACCATCAAGGTACGATTGGAATTTCCAAACGAGGATTTATTACTTAAGCCGGACATGTTCGCGGAAGTCACTATTCATGCCAGTCGTCAGATTGATGCCGTAGTAGTACCTAGTGAGTCGATCGTGCGATCGGGAACACGCGAGCAGATTTTCATTGTGAGAGGCCCCGGAAAATTCGAACCTCGCGATGTGAAGGTAGGAGTTAGCAGTGATGGCGCGACACAGATTATTGAGGGCGTAAAAGCAGGTGAAGAGGTCGTGTCATCGGCGCTTTTCCTTATCGATTCTGAATCAAAGTTGAGAGAGGCAACGGCAAAAATGCTTGAGACAACAAAGTCTGACACCAGGCCTGTGGGGAGTCAGCACTCACCTGATCGTGATATGAATAATGCTGATATGGATACCCGAGATCAAGGGGAGGTGCGGAATCATGATTAGGGCGGTTATCGACATAGCCTTGCACAATCGTTTTCTGGTTTTCATTGCCACAATTCTACTTGTTATAGCCGGATTGTTCGCGCTCAAGAATACTGCCTTGGATGCGATTCCTGATTTGTCTGATGTTCAGGTTATTGTTTTTACAAAATATCCGGGACAGGCGCCACAAGTCGTAGAGGATCAGGTTACGTACCCATTAACTACGGCAATGCTGTCCGTTCCTTATGCCAAGGTTGTTCGTGGCTATTCATTTTTCGGACTTTCCTTTGTTTATATTATCTTCGAGGATGGGACGGATATGTATTGGGCACGTTCTCGAGTGCTGGAATATATAAATTATGTAAGCGGACGTTTGCCAAAAGGTGTCACACCCTCGTTGGGCCCGGATGCGACAGGTGTGGGATGGGTTTATGAATATGCACTTGTTGATAAATCAGGAAAACATGATCTTGCAGAATTAAGATCATTGCAGGACTGGTACCTGCGCTATCCGTTACAAACGGTGGATGGAGTGGCAGAAGTTGCATCCGTCGGTGGCTATGTTAAGCAATATCAGATTGAGGTTGACCCGAACGCCTTGGCTACCTACAAGATTCCTCTGCAAAAAGTCCGTATGGCGATCAAGCGTTCAAATAACGATGTGGGTGGTCGTCTTCTGGAGATGTCAGAAACCGAATACATGGTCCGTGCCAAGGGTTATCTGAAAAATATAAATGATATCAATAACATCCCAGTTGGGGTCGATGTTAATGGCACGCCTATTCGTTTGAGGGATATTGCCAATGTCCAGCTTGGCCCGGAGTTACGCCGTGGCCTTGTAGAGCTTAATGGTGAAGGAGAAGTCGCTGGAGGAATTGTCATCATGCGCTTCGGCGAAAATGCCTTGGCTACCATAGAAGGCGTACGTGAAAAACTCAACGAATTGCAGAAGGGTCTTCCAGAAGGCGTTGAAATTGTTACAACTTATGACAGGGGTGACTTGATTGAACGGGCTGTTGATAATCTGAAGGAAAAATTATTCGAAGAATTTATTGTTGTCAGTTTGGTATGTATTATATTTTTACTGCATGCACGCTCAGCGCTTGTGGCCATTGTGACCCTTCCTATTGGCATTCTAATGGCATTTATTCTTATGAAGTGGCAGGGGCTGAATGCCAATATTATGTCTCTGGGTGGTATTGCTATTACCATCGGCGCCATGGTTGATGGTGCTATCGTTATGATTGAAAACGCTCATAAGCATCTGGAAAATGCCGTTAAAAGGAAGGGGGGCGAGCTAAATAGCGCAGAACGATGGCGTGCAATAAGTGATGCATCCAAGGAGGTTGGGCCTGCGCTTTTTTTCTCCCTGCTTATTATTACCGTATCATATCTGGCTATCTTTACACTTCAAGCACAGGAAGGTCGTCTATTCAAACCTCTGGCATTTACTTCTACCTATGCAATGGCAGCCTCTGCTTTATTGGCAGTCACTCTTGTACCTCTGTTGATGGGTTATTTTATACGGGGCAAGATTATGCCCGAATCCAGAAACCCAATTAATCGTCTGCTGCATTTTTTTCATTCCCCTTCTCTTACGCTCACCTTGAGGTGGCGTAAGTTGACTCTATTGCTTGCGTTGGTGTTGCTGGTCGCTACTCTATGGCCACTTTCGAGATTGGGAAGCGAGTTTATGCCACCTCTCGACGAAGGGGATATTCTATATATGCCAACAACATTCCCCGGTATTTCAATTACCAAGGCCAAGGAGCTTTTGCAGCAAACCGACAAAATACTTAAAACCTTTCCCGAAGTAGAGTCAGTATTTGGAAAGGTGGGGCGTGCAGAAACAGCTACTGACTCTGCGCCACTGGCAATGATTGAGACCATAGTCAGACTTAAGCCACGAAATCAATGGCCCGACCCGAACAAGAGCAACAAGGCATTGATGGATGAAATGGATGCCGCCATCAAATTTCCCGGTCTGGCAAATGCCTGGACTTTACCCATAAAGACACGCATCGATATGTTGTCTACAGGAATAAAAACACCAATTGGTATCAAGGTTAGTGGCCCAGATCTCAAGGTGTTGGGACGTTTGTCTGAGGAAATCGAACGGGCCATGCAGACCATTCCTGATACCTTGTCGGCCTTTGGTGACCGGGCAGTGGGAGGCTATTTCCTGGATTTTGACATAAACCGCGAAGCAGCTGCACGTTATGGACTAACTACTGGTGATATCCAGGATGTAATCAAGTCTGCTGTTGGCGGTATGCGTATTACTCAAACAGTAGAAGGGCTAGAGCGATACCCGGTGAGCCTGCGTTATCCTCGTGAATTACGTGACGATCCTGAAATGCTCAAGCGTGTGCTTATACCTACACCGCAAGGTGAACAGATTCCCTTATCACTGGTTGCCGATATCACTCTTCGTCGTGGTGCTCCTGTCATCAAAAGCGAGAATGCACGACCAAATGCGTGGATTTATGTTGACATAAAAACATCAGACATCGGCGGTTATGTGGAGCTCGCAAAGAAGGTCTTGGAAGATCAGGTAAAGATGCCTCCCGGATACACGGTAGTCTGGTCCGGACAATTTGAGTACATGGAACGCGCAGCAAAACGATTGCGCATCGTGATTCCATTGACGTTACTGATAATCTTCTTGTTGTTGTATTTCAATTTCCGCAACCTGACAGCACCGGTGGTGGTTATGTTGTCTATCCCCTTCGCATTGGTAGGTGGAATATGGGTGGTTTACTGGTACGGGTTCAACATTTCCGTCGCCGTAGCCGTGGGATTCATTGCTCTTGCCGGAGTTGCGGCGGAAATAGGTGTGCTTGTATTGACCTTCATCAATCAATCTGTTGCTGAGCATCGTCTTCGTAAAGGTAGGGATCATGGTGAGCATCATGCTGCCGCCATGCCCTTGACTTCCGATGAAATAACTACAGCGATACATGAGGGAACCTCTGAACGTGTCAGACCAATAGCCATGACTGCTGTCGCTGTTATTTCTGGTCTGCTTCCAATAATGTTTGGTGGAGGTACTGGGTCAGAAGTGATGCAGCGTATTGCTGCCCCGATGGTCGGAGGGATGGTAACAACCACGCTATTGTGCCTTTTGGTACTACCGGTCATTTATGGATGGATATTGCAATGGCAGGAGCGAAGGATACATCGAAGCTGAATACAGAATACATATAAGGGGAAGGTTATGTCATACAGAAAAGTTACGGCAATATTTCGCTGCGACTCCTGTGCTAAGGTTGAGCGACGGTTGCAGGAGATCGGTGTACAGGGTTTCAGTATCAGCAAAGTGAAAGGCTATGGTGAATACGCAGACCTATACAGCGATAGTTGGCTGGTTACCCATGCCCGACTGGAGATATTTACCGAAGATACGATGGTTGATGAGATCGTAGAGACCATCATGGATGCCGCTCATGTTGGTGTGGAGGGCGATGGCATAATTGCTGTATCACCAGTCCAAGAACTTTACCGAATAAGGACGCGCGACAAATTCAAACCTGGGGAAACCCCGGGTAGTTGATTTTTTGAGGAAATTATCAAGATTTGTGGCCAAAGGGCCGATATCAGGGAGAATGGGTGGTTGACGCAAGGCCACACTTCCACGAGAATTGGCATTGATGAAAAAAATCATTACATTTCTGTTGTTGTTCGCCAACCTCTGTTCGGGATCGGCATTTGCCTGGGATAAACATCCAGAACTCGGAGGTGAATTCGACCACGCAACAACGATGATCAATCTCGCAGCGACTGCGCTGCATGGCGATACTGAAGACCATGCCAATCATTACGGCCAACTGCATGGTCACGCCAATAGTCCTTCCGATAGCCCTTCCAATAGTGGCGGACATCAGGACGATCACTGCAGTCATGGTTCGGCCCACCTAGTAGGCATTTTCTATAATGTGCCGCTGAAAAAGGTCGGCATTACACAGGATTTCCTGTCTGTTCATAACCTCTCCGTTCCTTTCCAGTTTATTTCTCCTTTGCTGCGTCCCCCCATAGCCTGATCCTTCATAACCGTGTTTGCTGCCACGTTCATGAGAGGCGGCTCGTATTTATTTTTGAAGGATTATCATCATGTTGTTAACACGTATTTTTCCTACGCTGGTTGGCGTCTGCCTGCTTCTGCCCATTACCGGTATGGCCGGTGGCAGCACATCACAAGGACGTTTAGCGTCTGAGACCAGCATCACAATCGATTCAGAATTGTCGGCATTTATCCAGGCCGTGTGGCGTGAAAGTCCTGCCATACAGGAAGCAAGGGCGGCGCTAGATGCGGCACGGGCTCGCACTGAGGGGGCGGGAAGGCCATTACACAACCCTTCGCTGGAACTGGATACAGAGCGCACCGACATCAGCACTAGTAGCATTGGTCTCAGTCAGACCCTGGATTGGAGTGACAAACAGGGCGCCCTGGAGGATATTGCCCGGCGTGAGCAACAGGCCGCCCAGGCGAACTTTCACGAAGTCCGGCGTGCGACAACCCTGGAAACATTAGAAGCCCTGGTGGACTTTTCCACTGCCCGGGAAACTCTCTCGTTGGCGAAGCATCGCACTAAGTTGATGCAGACCCTGGTGGATACCGCCAGGCAACGCCAGGCTGCGGGCGATCTACAGGCGCTGGACGTTACCCTGGCACAGGTTGCCTACAGCGAGGCACTCATGGCACAGGTCGCCGCTCAAAACGCGCTGGTGGAGGCAGAAGTGGCGCTGCAGGCGGTGAGTGGCCTGAAACAGCCGCGCTGGCCTCTATTGCCTGATGTACACCTGGCTCGGGTCAGTGATACAGATACGGCCATGTTTGAACGTCTGCCATCCTTGGTCATGTTACGCAGTCAGATGGATGCCGCACGGGCGCGCACCCGGCTGGCAAAAAAGGCTGGCAGCATCGATCCTACTCTGGGGGTTCGCGCTGGCAAGGAGGACACTGAAAACCTGTTCGGCCTGAGCCTGGAAATTCCCTTGTTCGTGCGCAACAACTTTAGTTCCGAAGCACGTGCGGCATCCTTTGAGGCATTGGCAGCCGAACAGGCCTATCGCAATGCCTATCGCCGCGCCCAGGCCCGGTTATCGGGAGCATTTCAGCGCTTCGAAAATACCCGCCAGGCCTGGCGCAGTTGGCGAGAAAATGGTGCACCGGCGCAGCGTAAGCAAATGCAACTCTTGGATCAGCTCTGGCAGGCCGGGGAATTGAGTGTCACCGATTATCTCATTCAGGCCAAACAAAACATCGACACCCAGGAGGCTGCGGCGCAGCTGTTGGGAGAAACCCGGCGCACACAATTTGCCTGGTTGGCGGCCGCCAACCTGATAGAGGTCTGGTTGGGACTGGCGCAGGACGAGATCGAAACGAATTCTGGAGAATCAAAATGAAACATTCATCATCAATCGTATTGAAATATGCGGCCTGTCTTTTGCTGGGTTTGAGTTTGAGCAGCCCTGTCAGTGTGTTTGCCGAAGAACAAGGCCATGATCACGAAACAAAAAGTCAAGGCAGCGAGAGCACCCCTCATGAACATGATGAGAAAGCGCAGGATCATGATGAGGATGGCCACGACGAAGCAGGCCATAATAACGAAGCAGGCCATAATAACGAAGAAGGTCATGGTGGACACGCAGAGGAGGGACATGGCCATGGTGAAGCCGCTGCAGATGCTGAACTGAGCGTGGAACAGCAACGTATGGCTGGCATCGAAACCATGGTGGTAAAGCGCCAGATATTGGGCAAAGCCATCACGGCACCGGGCGAGGTGGTGCTCAATGCATACCACACCACCAAGGTGACACCGCGTATTCCTGCACAGGTAATCAAGCGCCATGTTGTACTTGGGGATCACGTGAACAAGGGACAGGTGCTGGTCACACTTTCGAGTGTGGAGATGGCCGAGGCACAGGGTGATCTACTGGGAGCGGCGGTGGAATTACGACGGGTGAAAAAACTTGGCCGCAAGGTGGTGTCTGAAAAACGCTACATCACGGCAGAGATTGCCTATCAGCAAGCCTACGCCAAGGTACGTGCCTATGGCATGACGCCGGCACACATCGATGCCTTGTTGAAGACCGGGGATGCGCGCAAGGCCACAGGCCGATTTGCCCTGCTGGCGGCACAAAAGGGCACTGTTATCAGTGATAACTTTATCGTTGGTGAGATCATCGAGCCGGGACGTGTGTTGTTCGAGATCAGTGATGAATCCACTCTCTGGGTCGAGGCGCGCCTGACTCCGGAAGATGCTGCCAACATCGCACTGGGCGCAGACGCGCACGTGCAAGTGGGCGAACGCTGGATCTCGGGCAAGGTCACCCAGGCCCGTCATACCCTGGATGAAACCACCCGTACACTGGCGGTGCATGTGGAAGTGGCGAATCCCGATGACCTTCTGCATCCCGGCCAATTCGTTTCCGTGGTCATCGAAGGAAAACAGCAGCAGAAAGGCATCGTAGTACCCCTGGGTTCGGTGATGCGTTCCGCCGATGGTGACTGGCAATTGTTTGTGGAAGTTGCACCTGGACGCTTCGAGCCCAGGGAAGTGGAGGTGTTGCAGACTGTGGGCAATCGCCTGCTCATCGAGGGTATCGATGAAGGCACCACCATTGTCAGCAAGGGCGCCTTCTTTGTGCAATCCGAAATCGCCAAGAGCGGTTTTGAAGTACATAACCATTAATAGGGAGATGAGCCATGTTGAATAAACTCATCGACCTTGGGGTTGAAAACCGCCTGTTGGTGGTACTGGCACTGCTGGCCACCCTGGTGGGTGGCGCCATGGTGCTGCCCAAACTGAATCTGGACGCCTTTCCGGACGTCACCAATGTACAGGTGCAAATCAATACCGAGGCCCAGGGTCTGGCGGCGGAGGAAGTGGAACAGTTGATCACCTTTCCCATCGAGGCGGTGATGTATGCCTTGCCCGATGTGGAAGAAGTGCGCTCCATTTCCAAGACCGGTCTGTCCGTGGTCACCGTTGTATTCAAGGAGGGCACGGACATCTATTTCGCCCGGCAACTGGTTTTTGAGCGCCTGCAGGCAGCCAAGGAACAGATTCCCGAAGGCATCGGCACACCGGGCATGGGGCCCAATACCTCCGGTCTGGGTCAGGTGTTCCAGTACATCCTGCTGGCTGAGGATCATTCGAAATATGACGCCATTGCCCTGCGCAGTCTGAATGACTGGGTGGTCAAGTTGCTGTTGATGCCCGTGGGCGGCGTCACCGACGTACTCTCCTTTGGTGGTGAAGTGCGCCAGTACCAGGTACAACTGGATCCACAGCGTCTGCTGGCCTACAAGTTGACATCCGACGATGTGGCCGAGGCCATCGAGGCTAATAACCGCAATGCCGGTGGCTGGTATCTGGATCGCGGCGAGGAACAGTTGATCATCCGTGGCGTGGGTTGGTTGCGCAGTGGTGAAGATGGTCTGCGTGATATCGGCAACATTCCCTTGAAGGATGTGGATGGCGTACCAGTACGGGTCAGCAATGTGGCCACCGTGGCCTTTGGCCCGGAGATTCGTCAAGGTGCGGTGACCATGACCCGGCGTGATGCCAGTGGCAAGCCGGAATCACTGGGAGAAGTCGTGGCCGGTGTGGTGCTCAAACGCATGGGTGCCAATACCAAGGCCACCATCGACGGCATCAAGGAACGTCTGCCGGCCATTCAAATGGCCTTGCCCGAAGGGGTGACCATCGAGCCGGTGTACGATCAATCCGATCTGGTGGACAAAGCGGTGAATACAGTGAGCACGGCGCTGTTGGAAGCCTTTGTGTTGATCGTGATTATTCTCATGTTGTTTCTGCTCAATGTTCGCGCCACCTTCCTGGTGCTGATCTCGGTACCCATTTCCATCCTGCTGGCGCTAATGGTGATGGCGCAATGGGGCGTGTCGGCCAACCTGATGTCGCTGGGAGGACTGACCATTGCCATCGGCATGATGGTGGATGGCTCAGTGGTGATGATGGAACACATCTTCACCCATCTGAGTAAACCGGACCGATTGCATCACAAACATGCCCAACAGGAACTGGCGCCCGGCGACAAGCACCCCTACGACGCTGCCAGTGATGACCATGGCATCGCGCTGCGCATTCAGGAATCGGCCAGGGAAGTGGGACGACCGGTGTTCTTCGCGGTGTTTATCATCATCATCGTCTTTGCCCCCTTGTTTGCGTTAGAGGGCGTGGAGGGTAAGCTGTTTCAGCCCATGGCCATTTCCATCGTCCTGGCGATGCTGGCATCGTTGCTGGTGGCCCTGGTGGTGGTGCCTGCGTTGGCCACCTATTTGTTCAAGCGCGGCGTGCGGGAAAAAGAAAGCTTCGTCATGAAGCCGCTGGACAGGCTCTACCGGCGCTTACTGAAGGCGGCCCTGAAGACACGCCGTCTGGTGGTGGGCACCGCCCTGGCATTGTTCGTGGGTTCCCTGGCGCTGGTGCCCCTGCTGGGTACGGAATTTGTGCCTGAACTGGAGGAGGGCACCTTGAATATCCGTGTCACCCTGGCGCCTTCGGCCAGTCTGGATACCTCGTTGGAAGTAGCGCAAAAACTGGAACAGCAGTTGATGACTTTTCCCGAGGTGCTGTATGTGTCCAGCCGGGTGGGGCGCGCCGAGATCGGGGGAGATCCCGAGCCGGTATCCAACGTGGAAATCTTCGTGGGCATGAAGCCGGTCTCGGAATGGACCTCGGCAAAGGACCGCAAATCCCTACAGGCATTGATGGAAGAGAAAATGTCCCGCCACCCCGGATTGTTGTTCTCATTCTCGCAGCCCATTGCCACGCGTGTGGATGAACTACTCTCCGGTGTGAAGGCACAACTGGCCATCAAGCTGTTTGGCCCCGACCTCGCCCAGTTGACCAAATCCGGCAAGGCCATCGAGGCCCTGGTGCGCAAGGTGGATGGTACCCGTGGCGTGGGAATGGAGCAGATCGGCGGCGAGGCGCAGCTGGCCGTACGCCCGGACAGGGATGTACTGGCACGCTATGGTATCCCCGTGGCACAGGTGATGGACCTGGTGAGTGATGCCATCGGAGGACGTGAGGCCGGACAGGTGATCAATGGTAACGAGCGTTACGACATCTATGTGCGTCTGGCAAAAAACCACCGCAACAATGTGGAGGCGATTCGCAACCTGATCCTTCAGGCGCCCAATGGCGCCTGGGTAAAACTGGGCGATGTGGCCCAGGTGGCCATCGAATCCGGCCCACCGCAGATCCGGCGTGACGATGTGCAGCGTCGTGTGGTAATCCAGGCCAATGTGGAAGGTCGTGACATGGGTGGCCTGGTGGCGGAGTTACAGCAACGCATCGATAGTGAAGTGGACTTGCCCCCCGGATATACCGTGGTGTTTGGCGGTCAGTTCGAGAATCAGCAACGCGCTCAGGCCAAGCTGATGATCGTGGTGCCGCTGTCCCTGGGGCTGATTTTCCTATTGCTCTATTTTGCCTTCAATTCCGTGGGCCAGGCGCTGTTGATCATGCTCAATGTGCCGCTGGCGCTCATTGGTGGCATCGCGGCCCTGTATTTGTCGGGGCAATATCTGTCGGTGCCAGGTTCTATTGGCTTTATTGCCCTGTTTGGCGTGGCGGTACTCAATGGCGTGGTGATGGTCAACGCCATCAATCAGCGTCGTGAAAGTGGCATGGCGCCAGAGGAGGCAGTATTCGGTGGCGCCCTGTCCCGCCTGCGCCCGGTGTTGATGACCGCCTCCATCGCAGCCCTGGGGCTGATCCCCATGTTGCTTTCCACGGGAGTGGGATCCGAGGTACAGCGACCGCTGGCCACCGTAGTGGTGGGGGGCTTGGTGTCATCAACATTGCTGACGTTGTTTGTCATCCCGGCCTTGTACGGCTTCTTTTCCCGGGCACATTATGAAGAAGTGGAATCATGAAATCTTTCATGCTTGCGCGTGAGGACACAACAAGGGATGATCGAGCGATAACATGTTTGTCATCGTTATCGCGGATGTTGCTCCATTAGCTTCAAATTTGCCGGGATGACGGATATTGATACTTATTAAGCGTCTCAAAATCGGTTTAACTCGCCACCTTGGCAATGCCTGAAGGGGCAGTGAGTGAAGGCAAGCTAATTCCATAGCGCACTTATTTAATGCCAAATACTGTGGGAGCGCCTTTTCAGGCGCGATTCGCGCCTGGAAAGGCGCTCCCACACGGGGGAATGAGCTCTGTAGCAATTATTTTGATACGGTTAATATGTGTCCAAGTTTTTTCAGATGAATCAATCGTGAGCCACGAGCATACACATCACGATGTTGAGGCCATGGGCGACCGGCGCTTGCTGGTGGCCATTGCCATCAACATGCTGCTGACCGTGGTGCAGGTGATTGGCGGCATTGTCTCCAGCAGCCTGTCGCTCATTGCCGATGCCCTGCACAATTTCAGTGATGCCAGTTCCCTGCTCATCGCCTGGGTGGCTCGCAGGATCGGCCGCCAGCCGCCGGATGCCTTCAAGACCTTCGGCTACAAGCGGGCAGAGGTGATTGCCGCCCTGATCAATCTGGTGACTCTGGTGATCATTGGCATCTATCTGGTGTACGAGGCACTATGGCGCCTATACACGCCTCAGGAAATCGAGGGTTGGACCGTGGTTTGGGTGGCCACCGTGGCTCTGGCGGTGGATGTGGGCACGGCAGCCCTGACCTATAGCATGTCCAAGGATAGCGTGAACATTCGCGCTGCTTTTTTGCACAATGTCTCCGATGCCCTGGCCTCGGTAGGCGTGGTCATTGCCGGCAGCCTGATTCTGCTCTATGGCTGGTACTGGACCGATACGGTGATGACCCTGGCCATTGCCGGTTATGTGCTGTATCAGGCGGCCACCCTGCTGCCAACGACCATTCATATCCTGATGCAGGGCACGCCGGAGAATCTTACGGTGGAAGAGGTGATCCGGGCCATGCAGGCTGTGGACGGCGTGAGCAATGTGCATCATGTGCACATCTGGCAACTGGATGAACACCAGAATGCCCTGGAGGCCCATGTGATTATCGACGACTTTGCCAACACCGAAACCATCAAGACGGCCATCAAGCACGAACTCGAGAAGTTCGGCATCGGCCATTCAACCCTGGAATTTGAAACAAACCATTGTGGCGAGGATGTTTCCTGATGTCTGATTGTGGTTGCGAGATCGAAATTACGGATAAGGAACAGGCAAAGACGCTGATCATCCTGCTGCTGATCAATGGTGCCATGTTCATTGCGGAGATCATTGCCGGTGTGCTGGCGGATTCCACGGCGCTGATCGCCGATTCCCTGGACATGCTGGCGGACGCCTCGGTCTATGCCATAGGCCTGTACGCCGTGGGCAAGACCATGGGCGTGAAGGCCAGGGCAGCACACATCAGTGGCCTGTTGCAGATTCTGCTGGGCCTCGGCGTCCTGGCCGATATTATCCGCCGCGCGCTATTGGGCAGTGAGCCGGAGCCGGGTTTCATGTTGATTGTTGGCGCCATTGCCCTGGTGGCCAACAGTATTTGCCTGGTGTTGATTCACAAACATCGTGAGGGAGAAGTACATATGCGGGCCAGCTGGATATTTTCCAAGAACGATGTCATCGCCAATCTGGGAGTGATCATCAGCGGCCTGCTGGTGTTGACCCTGGACACGCGCTGGCCCGACCTGATCATCGGCCTGATCATCACCGTGGTAGTGGTGCGCGGCGGCCTGCACATCATCAAGGATGCCGGTCAGGAAAGGCGGAATATGGCGAACGAGGGTTGAGCCCGTGATTGAGCCCTTTCAGGTATAAAGCCCTTATTTTTCCTGCGCTGGATTATTCTCGATCCCCTCGATAATCGGGCAGCCGTCTTCGCTGCCTGTGCACAGGTTGACCAGCAGGGTGAGTTCATTGCGCAGGGTGGTGAGATCCTGCAGGTGGGTTTCAATCTCTGCCAGCTTGCGATGACTCAGTTCACGCACCTCGCTGCGGGCATGGTGCGGGTCTTCGCGCATCTGTAACAGATCCTTGATCTCCGCCAGACTAAAGTTCATCTTTTGCGCGCGCAGAATGAATTTGAGGGTGGAAATGTCCTTGTCACTATAGACACGGATTCCCGATGGCGTGCGGCCAATGTTTTTCAACAGGCCGAATTTTTCGTAATAGCGCAGGGTGTCTGCACTCAGGCCCAGGAGCTTGCCGATGTCGCCGATGCGATACTCACTCATGCTCGCCCCCCGTTAAATGCGTCAGTATGGCCTTGCGCAGGGCCTCTTCCGTGGGCATGGCGGTAAACACCAGCGTACCGTTGAAAACAATACCGGGCGTGGCGCGAATCCCCAGATCCACCGCATATTCCAGTTCCTCGACAATATTCACCAGGCGCAGGGCAATGTCATGATTATCTAGTTCTTGCAGGACATCTTGCGCCAGACGGTAGGCCCTGCGGCACTTATTGCAACCGGGTGCGGAGAAGATTTCGATGCTCAGTCGGTTCTGGGGCATTATTGTCCGGGGCGCCACTTCTGTATCTGGTGATTGGCGTAGTCTGCCACGAAAACACTGCCGTCGTCAGCTTCCACGACCGAAATTGCCGTGTGCGTTGGGCCGGTGCTCTTGATCCCAAAGGCATTGAGAAAGCGGCCATCCCGGGTAAATTTCTGTACCCGGTCGTTGTAGAAGTCGGCAACAAAGACGTTCCCGCTTGGGCCAACACTAATGCCGGTGACGGTGGCGAACCAGCCATTGAAGGGGCCGAAGATGTTCATGGCAAAAGGCCCACCCCATTTATGCTTCAGCTCACCATCGGGGCCAATAGCCAACACCCGGTCATTATAGCCGTCTGCAATGTACAGCATTCCGTCCTTTGCTAGGGCCACATCTGTGGGATAATTCAGCTTGCCATCCAGCACACCCACCTGCCGGGTTTTTCCCCACTGGCGCACGAAACTTCCGTCGGCGTGTAATTGCTGGACACGCTGGTTATAAAAATCGGCAACATACACATCGCCATTGGGCGCCACAGCGACACCTCCCGGCGCACTGAACTCGCCACCTTCCGAACCAGACTTGCCTATATTGCGTTTAAATGTGCCATCGATCCCGTAAACCTGGATGCGATCATTAAAATAATCTGCGACATAGAGTTCGCCATTGGCGACAGTTAGATTCATCGGGCGGCTAAACTGGCCGGGACCGTCGCCCTTTTCACCAAAGAGGTGTTTGAAATTCCCATCAAGATCGAATACTTGAACGCGGGTATTGCGCGCATCGCTGACAAAGAGTTCATTGCCGGCAATAGCGATACCCGTAGGTTCATTGAACTGGCCGGGGGCATTTCCCTTGCTTCCCCAAGTCTTAACAAGAGTGTAGGCGGATTCCTGTGGTGAGGGCATCCACACGGCATAAACAGTGACCAGTAACAGGCCAATAATAGTAACGAGGGTCAGTAATATACGTTTCAATAATTTCATTTTCTTATCTCATAATTGACAAAATAGTTACAAATTAGTTTTTTACAACGTGGTAGAGGAATACTTATTAAACGTCTCAGAATTAAGGCTACAGGCTTATTTCCTCTGTGTAGGAGCGCCCTTCCAAGGCGGCAAATTCTCACCGGTGTCTGTTAAACCAGTGTCAGGATTCTGACTAATAGTGCTCCGTGTTAATGATCATTTAAGTTCTATGTTTTTATGCTGTAGATAGTAAATACCAACAACAATCAAAATCAGTGCGTGAATAACCACCTTAAACCAAAAGCCAATAATCACACCTTCAATAAGGTGAAAGGCGGAGAAGGCACTAACCCAGATTAGGATATTTTTAGAGCGTTTAAACAGGCCATTGATAATGTAAACAATCAACACGAGAGAAATAACAATGTTGGCCACCCGGTATGAAAATAAGCCAAAATCAAATGCAATACCGAGAACACGGTAGACCAGTACACTGCCTGCGCACAGTGCAAATAATACTTCCAGTCCGGTTATTGTCCATATTACCCATTTATTTTTCATTTCCAATTCCTTGTCTTGCTATGTGTACTTGCTCTGATTTATGTCTCTTAATAAACTGCTACAGTTGATAACTGCATGTTTTATTTTCATGGTTTATTTTCACAATAGCTCCACTTTAATGAACGAAAGAGTATTCACCAAGCAAGTACAGTCCCGTCATAATCAAGGAAAGTCCGGCGATTATCTCCACGGTCGTTTGGTGGTGAGAAAGCATTCGTAACGACTCCAACCAACCCATGCTCCAGGCGCCAATGAGAATGGGGATGCTGCGTCCAATAGCAAAGGCCAGTAAAATCCCGGCGCCGAAGGCAACCGATCCGATGGCGGCGCTGGCAGTGAGTGTGACCAGTAAGGCCGGTGTACAAAAGGGGCACACGGCTACCGAGAAAGGGATGCCAAGAAGAAATGCGCCCCAAGGACCGGAGACCTTTTTTCCACGCATGGCCAGCCAGGGTATGCGTATTTTTAACCAACCGGGCCACATCAGACCAAGCAGTATCAAAACAGGCCCGAGGAACAGGTCCCATTCATGCCCCATGATCTTTTGCACCCAATCGCCACTTAGCGCGGCAATACCACCCAGTAGTGTATGGGTGATCAACATGCCGGCCACAAATGCACTAGCCAGCTGGAGGGCGCGTTTTTCCTCGTGCTGCGTACTATTGGAAAGTGTTACATAGGCCAACACTACTGGTATGGAGGCAAAGGATACAGGATTGAAACTAAATACAAGTCCGGCAAGAAAGCCCACGCCAATGCCTAGTAAACTTGCTTCACTAAGCAGGTTTTTGAGATTGCCAGGGTCAACGTCGATCATCGGTGGCATTAGCGCCAAGGCAAGGCCGTATAAAAGAATGGCGGTAATAAAGGGGCTGAGCTTGGCTGTGCGTTGTAACAGGTCGGCACCATCGGCATGGATACCGCGCAGCGAGGCAAACAACATGGGTAAAGTAAACAGAGTGGCGAACAACAGACCTGAAACTGCTGCCAAGACGATAGAATCCACACTAATGGCGATACCGGAAATAACGATAACCAGAGGAATGGTGCAGGCTGGTAAGGTCAACCCCAGAAGAACAGCTTGAGGGAATCGATCAAAGCCTGGAAATAAGCGGTAGAAGTGAAGGTGGGGGATGGGCAAATAGATAAAACGTGAAATGATGTAAACAGTGGCCAGAATACTCAGGATGATACTGGGAGTATATTTCCCCCACGTAGGCGCTTCGGTAAGCAGGACAGCGGTTATCAGCAGGACACAGATTAACACACACCGCGCAAGCCACACGGTGAGCAGGCTTTGGCAGCATTGTGTCTTTGGCTGCTGGTGGGCGCGTGCCGAGAACAGGGTATGCGTGGCAATGGTGCATGGCTCAAAAAAGGCCAAGGTGCCCAATAGCGTCGCCATGCCAAGCAATAATAAGGCACTCATGTTCGTAATGATCCGCTCATGGGTGACAGCCGTCTTTCCAGTTCGGTGCGCAACTTGATTGCCGTTGGCAAGCTGCCAAACACCAACTCACCATCGATTGCGATGGCCGGGGTGGATAACACACCCAATGCCACGGCATAATCCAGTTCATCGAGGATATTCACCTCACGCCATTGAATGGCGTCACCGCCGATCTCTTCGGCCAGTTTTTGCAACACGGACTTGGCATGGCTGCACTTGCTGCAACCGGGGGAGGAAAAAACTTCGACCTTGATCGCCATCACACATCCAGCCAGATACGTAGCGGCAAGGCGAGATAGGCGGCAAAAAAGCCAATACCCCAAACGACCACTGAACTCCAGTACACGCGTCGGTTCCAAACCTGCGCTCGGTTACACAGGCGACCCAACTCGGGGTCGGTGGGGCAACTGAGGCCGGGGCGGTACATGAGCCAGCCAGACAAGGCCAACATGGCGCCGGAGCCGGAGAATATCCAGATTTTGTGCATACTCAGGGTAATCAAGAACGGAAAACTGCTGGTGAGTGCAGCCACAGTGGCACCCATACCTAAGGTCACCAGGGTGATAGGCAGTGCACAGCAGATGAGCGTACCGCTGGAAGCAAACAGACTTAGCCAGGTGATGCCGATTTGCTTGTCACCCGTTATCTTGTTAAAGGTATTTTGCAGTGTTGTATCGTTCATCACAAACCTTCGTACACTCTTCGCAAGCACACCTAAAAATTAAAACGGATCCCGGCGCGAGCAATGGTGTCCAGCTCCAGCGCTGTACCATTAAGGTTTTGACTCACGGGAAATTGTACGGCAGTCTCGGCGATCCAGCGTCGCGTCACATATTGCAGGCCGGGCGCCAGTAGAATGCGTGTACCTCCGGAGTTGTTATCGTTTGTCCCATTGAGGGCGTTTTTTTCCTGACTGGTGGCATTCAATTCCAACACGGCATAAACGAATCCCGGGACACCGCTACCCAGTTCTCGCGGCCAGATGCGCTTTTGCAATGAGGCATCCAGGCGCAGTACATTGCCGGCTTCAAAATGATTGGCTTCATTGTTGATGCGGTAACTCAATTGGGCATCAAGCTGGTAGTCTAGGGTTTGCCGCGTCACCACCAGGCCGCCGAACGCATCCCACGATCCGCTGCCGAGTTGCAACGGGGGTGGAAGTGTGCCGATACTATCGCTGGCCTCGTCTTCACCGGTAGGTGCCTTAAGGCCGGCGAATGCAGCCAGGCGCAGCGTACGTCCTGCCTGGTTGTTTTGCTGAAAGATGTAACGCGCAAATACACTGATATCACCAAGCCCAGAGTTGCTGCGACTGACTTTGCCGGAGCCCATGTCCATTGACAGATCGATGTCCCGATAGGGCAAGACACCGAATAGGGCCAGGCGGTTATTGATGCCATAGGCCAGCGTGGTGGCGCTCATATTCTCTGAACGATCACGCTGTGCACCACTTGGATCGTCACCGGATTGCATGTTGATGAATTGCTGACGAAAAAGAAATTCTTCCTTGGCTACCGGTAGAGCGGTGTTGAAAGTGATGGGTGCTGCCACAGCACTGCCTATCGCGAAGAACAGCAGCGGACTGAGTCCAACCAAGCAGCAATTTACAGTTCGCCTGGCCATGATTTAGCGCGCCTTCTCGGTCATGCTCTTCATGGTGAAGCCGGCATCATGTACGATGGTTTTCAGTTCTTCTTCCTTAAACGTTTTGCTTTCATCGGTTTTAACGATCACCAGGCCGTTCTTGAGATCGACTTCGACACTCTCAACCCCCTTGGTTTTGGTGAATTTCTTTTCGATACCATAGGCACAGAAGGGACAGGCGAGGCCATCCACACGCAGGTCGTATTCAGTGCCTCCGGCAAAACTGGCGCTGCTCCAGACCAGGGCGGCACTAGTGAGTGTGCTGGCCAGTATCAGACGTGTACTTTTAAAGAGGATATTTTTGAGGTTCGTAATTTTCATGTGGGGTTCTCCTGTTGTTAAAAAGAATTAATGGGATAATCTTGAATCAGAGATGCCACTCAAAGGACATCTTGGCGCGATAGTCAGACTTGTCCTGGGTGCCATTCAATTCGCTGGCAATGGGCAGTTGCACACCGGCCTTGATGGCGAAGTTACGAGTGGTCCAGAAGATGCCGGGTGCAACGAACCATTCGGTGCCTCCGCTGTTGGCCAGTGACATACCGTTAAGTTCCGCCCTGTCGGCAATCTCGCCATTAAGTTCCAGCAACCATACGGTGTCTGGTTTGGTATATTCGGGTGTTTTTGGACGCCAACCAGCCACAAAGTCCACTAGCCATTTATTACCTTTCTGGAAACCGGCATCGTTTTTGCCGGGCAAAATATAGCGGGCACTGGCCCAGCGATACCATTTGATACTCTCGTAGCCGTATGTCAGACCTAGGATGGCATCGGTGGCTCCATTGCCCAGCTTTGGTGTGGCATTTTCGTCTCCGTTTTGTCCATTGATAGCCAGCATCACTGCCGCAGATTCCTGCAGACCCAGGGAATCTTCACGCCAAAAACGGTACTTAGTGAATACCTGCAAATCGGTCAGACCGCGAGAGGTATCCATACCATCATCTTTTCTGGCATAGGGCACATCAATACCAGCCGCCCAATCGCCGGTGATGCCATAAACAATTTCCAGGGCCAGCTCGGATTCTTTCTCCTCGCCGGCCTTTTCCTGGGCAACTTCTATCGCTGTCTCAATACCATCCTTGAATAAGACGTGGGGACCAATGCCGAAGACGGGGTCATGGGCCAGGACGTTGCCGCTGGTCGTTGCGAGTAGTGCGCTGGCTGCCAGAGTGGGCCAAGACAATAATTTCATCTGTTCTCTCCTGATTTTGTAGCTCGTCGATTTGTTGCTGTGGGTATTGACTCACTGGAGTACACTCCAGGTTCAAGTCTTTTTCACAGTTTTTTGCATTTTTTCGCCTTTTGGGCAAAAAGACGGCAAAAACACGTTTCATAGAAACAGCCTACAGCCTGGAGTAAACTCCAGGTCAAGAGGCGGGGAGAAAAAAAACTGAAGGCGGGCGCGAAGAACTTGCCGGCAGGCGTCTATGTCAGGCCGTGGTCCCCCTCAGAGGAGAGAGAACGCCTCGTCAAGCCGGGGCATAATCACCTCGGTACCGGTGAGTCCTTTGGCAAAGGTCTGCATGGTCTCTTCCTCACCATGGACGAGATAGGTCCGCTCTGGTGCACCGGCCTGTCGGTACCAGGCCATGAGCTCTTCGCAGTCGGCATGGGCGGAAAAGCCACCGATGGTAAAGATACGGGCACGCACCGGGATTTCTTCACCGAAGATGCGCACGGTCTTTGCACCATCGATAATGCGCCGCGCCAGGGTACCGCGTGCGGCATAACCGACAAAGATGACGCTGGAGTCATCACGCCACAGGTTGTGCTTGAGGTGATGGCGCACCCGGCCGCCGGTGCACATGCCGGATCCCGCCATGATCACCGCGCCACCTTCGATATTGTTCAGCGCCATGGACTGTGCGGTCTCGCGGGTGAAATGCAGGCCGGGGAGGGAAAATGGATCCTTGCCTGAACGGAAAAGCTCTGCGGTTTCCATGTCATAGCATTCGGGGTGACGCTTGAAGATCTCGGTGGCGGAGATGGCCATGGGAGAATCCAGAAATACCTGGGTACTGGCCGGCAGACGGTTTTGCGCCACGCCATCGCGCAGGAAATAGAGGATTTCCTGCGCCCGCTCCAGGGCGAAGGTGGGAATGATCACATTACCGCCACGATGAAAGGTATCTTCAATGCCCGCGAAAAGCTCTTCGATGGAGGGCTGTAACTGCTTGTGCCGGCGATCCCCGTAGGTGGTCTCCATGATGAGGATATCGGTTTTGGGCGGGGTATCGGGATTGCGCAAAATAACCCGGCCGCTATAGCCCAGATCGCCGGAAAACAGCACCCGCCGTTTCTGTCCCTTTTCTTCGAGTTCGAGAAAGATGCTCGCCGATCCCAGAATATGCCCGGCATCGAAATAGGTTGCACGAATGCCGGGGGCAATATCCACGGCCTCATGGTATTTAGCCACCCTGCCAAAATCTTCCATGCTGTTGAGGGCATCAAGCACCGTATACAGCGGCTCCACTGCTACCTGACTGCGGTGTCGGCCATGGGCGCGGGCATTCTTGCGGGTCTGGTACTCAGCCTCTTCCTCCTGCAGGTGCGCGGCATCCAGCATGATTAGCCTTGCCAGTTCACGCGAAGCCGAGGTGGTAATGATCTCGCCGCGAAAACCTCGCTTCTTCAACAGTGGGATCCTTCCACAGTGATCCAGGTGGGCGTGGGTCAACAACAGGTAGTCGATGCTTTCTGCCGCAAAGCCGAAGTCTTGTGCATTGTCCTCCGCCATTTCATGGCTGCCCTGGTAAAGACCGCAGTCGATGAGGAGTCGCTTACCATTGCATTCGATCAGATGACAGGAGCCAGTGACCTGCCGGTCGGCGCCATGGAATGAGATTTTCATTATTCTACTTCCTTCAACCTTATAAGTCTTTTGGCAATGAGTGAAACAAAATAATTGCTACAGGGTTTTTTCCCTTGACTGGGAGCGCCTTTCCAGGCGCGATTCGCACCTGGAAAGGCGCCCCCACCGTATTTGACATTTTATATGTGCGATAACACTGCTGTCCCGTTAACTTGCCTTTTGATTTTCCAATATAAAGGTTTAAACCACCGGCTTTAGCCGGTCAGCTTTAGCTGCGATACTGTGCCGAAAAGCCTGGAGAGGGGCATGGATTACAGATACGGCAGTCATACGGCATATCAAATAGAGTACCACTTTGTCTG
>DRKQ01000066.1 GCA_011051685.1 Gammaproteobacteria bacterium | reverse complement strand
TCTTGTTGTATGATGCCCTGGTACACTCATACAATATCGCCACGGCGCGCCTGGGCCTGGCTCTGGGGGTGCCGGCGGTAACGGATACCTTGCGTGCACTGGGTGCGGAACGTCCCTTCAGCGACTACCCCTCCCTGTTGCTGGGGGCGGTCAATTTCTCTCCGTTGGAAGTGACGCAGATGTACCATACCCTGGCCGCTGGTGGCTTTCGTACGCCTTTGCGCGCCATTCGCGCCGTGCTTACCGCCGATGGGCGGCCTTTGCAACGTTACCCCTTGTCTGTGACGCGGGTGGTGGATCACAAGCCGCTGTATCTGCTCAACAGCGCACTACGTGGCGTGACCCGCGAGGGTACCGGTCGTGGTGTACAGGCATATTTGCCGGCGGGGATGGTGGTGGCCGGCAAGACCGGCACCAGTGACGAGCTGCGCGACAGTTGGTTTGCCGGCTTCAGTGAAAATTACGTGGCGGCAGTGTGGCTGGGACTGGACGACAATCGTCCTGCGGGGCTCACCGGTGCCCGCGGGGCCTTGCGCGTGTGGGGTGATATGCTGTCCCGGCTGGAGACGCACAGTTTGTCTGCCGCAGCGCCCGATGGTGTGGATACGCTTTGGGTGGATCAACGCAATGGCCTACGCAGTGATGACGATTGCCCCTATTCTGTACAGTTGCCGTTTATTGCCGGTTCACAGCCCGGACAACACAGTGCCTGTGAACTGGAAGTGATGGATGAATGAAACCTGCGATGCCACCTGAATCTCCAACCACGGCCCAATGCCTGTCCGACCTTTTCCGTGTGGCGCTACTCGTGGTTATGCTGGGCCTGACGGCCTGCGCCAGTGGCCCAGGCAAAGATGAAAGCAGTATCGGTTCCACCCAGGATGCAGGCCGTGCCATTAATACTTTATTGGCCAGGGCGGAGTTGCAGGTGCAGCAGTCTCGCTGGGAGCGGGCCGCGGCTTTGCTGGAACGGGCGCTACGCATCGAGCCGCGCAATGCCGGGCTCTGGCATCGTCTGGCGCTGGTTCGTTTCCGCCAGGGACGTTATGCCATGGCGGAGAGCCTGGCGCAAAAATCCACCGCCCTGGCGGGGGATGATGAGGCGCTCAAACGGCGCAATGCCGAATTGATCGAGATGGCGCGCCGGGCCGCTGCCGGGGACTGATTCTCACCTGAAAATTTGCCTGGTTTGGAGGCGCTGCCCCGGGCCCGTTTTCCAGGCACTGTGGTGTCCATTACGGGTGTCCATTACGGCCTTCAGAAACCCAGCAGTCTTCCCGTCTGGTAAACCATTACCGCCGCCAGCCAGGCCACAACAAAGCCCATGGTCACACTCAGCAGGGTGATCTTCCAGGAGTGGGATTCCGCACGAATCGCGGAGACAGTGGCCACGCAGGGGGTATATAACAAGGTGAACACCATGAAACTGAGGCCCTGCAAGGGAGTGAAGTGGGCGGATATTTGCTGGCTTAGTTCGGCGCCGCCGTAGATGACCGCCATGGCGCCGATCACTATTTCCTTGGCGATAAAACCAAAGACAAGGGCAATGGTCTCGCGCCAGCCAATACCCAGGGGGGCGAACAGGGGGGAGAAGAACTGTCCCAGCTGGCCGGCCCAGGTGTCGGCGCTGGCGGGGGCGGCGCTGGTCGGCAGGTGGGTGAGAAACCAGACCGCAATGACGCCCAGGATAATCATAGTTCCGGCCCGCTTGAGGAAATGCCGCAATTCGTGCCAACTGCGCAGGGCCACGCTGCGCGCGGTGGGAAGGCGATAGGGTGGGATCTCCATGATGAAGGGCTCGGGCTTGTTGCTGATTTTGATGGCCTTGAGAAACAGCCCCACCAGGATGATGGCGATGAAGCTGCTGAAATACAGAAAGAACAGCACCCAGGGGGCCATGCGTGGGCTGAACAGAATGCTGATAAGAAACACGAACACCTGCAGCCGGGCACTGCACAGGGTGAAGGGGATCAGCAACATGGTGACGATGCGGCTGTGGGCACCTGAGAGGATGCGGGTGCCCATCACCGCGGGCACGTTACAGCCAAAGCCCAGCAGCAGGTTAATAAAGGTTTTGCCATCCAGGTCCAGGCGATGCATGAGGCGGTCCATGAGAAACGCCGCGCGGGCCATATAGCCGCTGTCCTCGATCAGCGACATGAAAATAAAAAACAGGGCAAGAATGGGGAAGAACGAGGTCACCACGCCCACACCCTGCCAGATGCCATCGAACAACAGACTTTGCAGCCAGCCCGGCAGGGCTTGCGCCACGGCGGTGCCGCGCATGCCGGCCTCGGCTGCATCGAAGCCATTGGCCAGCCAGTCTTGCAAGGGGGTACCCAGGCCATAAATGGCCTGAAATAATACCAGCATGGCGAGCAGGAATATGGGCAGGCCAAACCAGGGATGCAGCAGGAGGTGGTCGATGCGATCAGTGCGCGTGTCCACCGGCAATGGCTGGGCGTGGGTGGCCTCCAGCACCAGGCCGCGTGCGGCATTGAAGCGGCAGTTGGCGCAGGTGATCGGCAGCTCGGTACCGGTGTTTTCCTCGATCTTTTCACGCAGTTGGTGGGCGGTGGCTGCAATCGCCGGGTCGTCGACAAGATTGCCCGGTGCTTTTTCTTCCAGCAGGCGCATGGCCATGAAACTGTGATCCAGCTTGTGAGCGCTATCCGATTTTTCAATGCGCCGGGCCAGTTCTTCCACCGCATTCTCCAGTACTGGCGGACAGGAGATGTGAGGTGGGTGTGTCCGTTCCGGATGTTGGATGACTTGGTATAGCGCGGCCTCCAATTCGGGAATGCCGGCGCCACTGCGCGCCGAAATGGGGATTACCGGCACCCCAAGATGGCTGGACAGGGCATCAATATCCAACGCGATGCCCAGTTTTTCCGCCTCGTCCATCATGTTCACGGCTACCACCATGGGCAGGCCACTGGCGGCCATTTGCAGAGTCAGTCCCAGGCCCCTGTAAAGGTTGCGCGCATCAAGGAGGTTGAGAATGACATCCGGTGGGGTCTGTAAAAAGTAGTCGCGCACCACGGTCTCTTCTTCCGTCACCGGCGACATGGCATAAGCGCCGGGCAAATCCACCAGATCGACGGAATATTCACCTAACGTGAAGTGACCGGTCTTTTTCTGTACCGATACCCCCGGCCAGTTACCCGTGCTCTGGCTTGCCCCGGTGAGTCGGTTGAACAGGGTGGTCTTGCCCGTATTGGGGATCGAGCTGAGGGCGATAGTGACGGTAGAGGCCTGTTTACTCATCGCCGGTTTCAACGATAATTTTATCGGCCTCTCCTTTACCGATGCTGGGTGTCTGCCCACTGTCTTCCAGCCTGAGAATCAGCGGCCACTGCTCGGGGTAGGGTACCCGGAACCTTTTCCCCGGCTGGAGACCGACGGCCCTCATCCGTTGTTGGAAGGCCTTGCCCCCCGCCAGGGATCGCACACGGTATTCATGTTCGCTATCGATGGGTGCAGAGGAGAGTGGCATGGCAAGGAGCTGGCAATCCAGGGCGCGAACCTCCTCTTCCCGCAGGGCGAAACTCTGCCCCTGATCCATACAGACTTCGACGGTCTTCCCGAAGGGTGCAAGGCGCACCACACGCAGCGTGGCACCGGGTAGAACACCCATTTGGGCCAACCGCTGCGCGACGCCGGCATTGTCGCCCAATGAGCGAATGGTGCATTCCATTCCGGGCCGGACACTGAATTTATGGCGGGTATCCATTGGTTAGCTTCATTGCTGGTTGATCCGGCCAGTATATCGCGAATCACCGGTGGCGTCGTGGCTGGCAAAGAGCGGATGTGTTTGAGCAGACCACGAGGCTTGCCATGGCAGACATTCTGGCTTCAAAAATTTCAGTTTCATCACGGATTAAGTCAGGAAAAGGCAGAGACCGTTAAGTACGCGAGGCCGCGGAGATAGAACCGGCCGGATTCTGTGATCGGCCAGGTATGTGAGGAGATTCTGAGCTCGTCCGCGTGCAAAACGCCACACTGGGAAAGGCAAGCCAAAGAGTCTGGCCGATCATATTTCAACTTGAATCAGACCGGCGCCGTTGCAAGTCAGATACGGCAACTTGTCAAGGTGAAAAAGAATGCTTCCAAGGTGTTCGTGTAACAAACTTTACGTGCAAGGATGAGGACGAATGGTTCATTGATGAACAAAGCGCGATTGCGCAAAAATAGATGAGCAGTGAGTATGCTAAGACTCTGTCCTGAAATACGTAATAAGAGAATCTTTCCAATCTTCAATAAAGCTTTTGTATGCTGAAGAAGTAAAACCCTCAATAAACTGATTTCCCTTGTCAGACAATCCAATATACTCATAAGAAACCTGTATCTTGGTGTGGGCGCTACTCAATTGAATGCACGTTACTTCAATAATGCCCACTTTATATTCCGGCTCGATTTTATAAAGTTGAATGCAATGCTCTTTTGGATCGTATTTTTTTACGATCCAAACTGCTTCAGCTGATGCATGATCATGATTCCTTGTTAGGAATACATAGTTTTCATGTATGTCGGTGCCGCCCATGATATTTTCATAGTCCCAGCCCGGTACCCACAGTTTTTCACCTTCTGGGCTGAATAATGGAAATAGATCGTTTACAGGCTGCGCAATCTCAAAAGAAGCAGTATGTTTGGTCTTGTTCATTATAGATATTGCCTTTCGGGTGCTGATGTCTCACCATGTATGCGGCAAAATACAAAGCGGTGAATGAGCAGTGTTTTTATGGTCCGATTCTCCGCGCCTTATTTATTGGCTCTCGGTTCCATGATGTTTTCCAAGTCCACAACATCCCAGTCGCCACTATTACGATACAACCGTTTTCCATGGTTCGGATAGACAGCCACGTTTTGTTTCAGGCGCTGCTCCATGATCAGAAAGAAGAGTGTTTCAGTTCCGGTATTTTTCAGGGGGTGTGCAGCAGTATTTGCAGGAAAACCAACGCAGTCGCCTTCCTTATACGGAAATGACATGTCTTCAATGAAGGGATATGTGTTCCCCTGCATATAACAAGCTCAGTTTGTCACGATCAGGAAGCTGCCTGCACCGATCATGCAAGCAGCCGCAACGTGTCTTGCAAAAGTTATCATTGTCTGATTCAGGTGTGTCCTGGCAATTTTTGTCGCCAGGACGGCGTAGCTGATCTTTACACTGCCTACGGCCATTATAGTGATCGTAAGAATGATACCAATGTCTGTCAGGTCAACGGATTTTGTGTCCATGAATAACGGGAACAGACTCATATAAAAGACGATTGCTTTTACGTCGCCCATTGTCATAAATAGCCCCGCCAGGAAACTGCCCACCAGGCTGCCCAAGGGGCGTTGTTTGAGCGTCATGCTGGCTTTGCTCTGGCTTAGCCACAGAGTGATCCCTGTCCATATCAGATAGGCGCCGCCCAGGTATTTGATTGTCAGGAACAGATTGCCCAGGGTATTGGCAATAACGGACAGGCCGAGGAGCGCCAGTGAAACAAATACCAAATCACCGATAACAATGCCGGAGACGACGGCAATGCCGTCTGCTACGCCTAACGTTGCAGATCGTGTAACAACCAGTGCCACGCTGGTGCCTGGCACAGCGGCCAGGGTGGCCAGGGTAAAAAACAGTATTATTGAGTCATTGATGTTCATGTTTCAGGCGGCTTCATCCCGGTTTGGAATCGCAGCTATCGTTCCGTCATATTGACGATTTCGATACCCGGCATCCACATCATGTCGGTGATGCCAAAGTCGTAACCAAGTTGGGATAGCAGTGTGGTGATTTGACCGCGGTGATGTGTCTGGTGGTGGAAGAAATGCGTGAGTGCATCGGCCAACCGGAAGCGGTGCGTCTGTTGCGTGACAACCGCTTGAAAGGCAATGATCCGGTCAAGGTCGTTTTCAGTCAACGTACCGATCCATGAGTCGATGGCCATATCTGTCTCAGTCCTCGCTTCCCTTAGCGCCTCGAAGTCGCTGAATAGTTCCTGATCCAGAGATTCAACCGGGAACGGTGTACCGGTGAAGCGTCCCATCCAGAGCCGGTCGCCCAGTAGCAGATGGTTGAGTGTGCCATGGATGGAATGAAAGAAAGCGCCCATATCCTTTTTGCGCGTCTCGTCGGGGACTGCTTTGCACACGCTATAGAGTTTCTGATTCATCCATTGGTTGTAATGACTCTGAATGGCATATTGCGATTTTCTCGCCTGGTTCACTGTATGGCTCATGATAAAGACTCCTTTGGTTCGCTCTCCTTTGGTTCGCCCTCCCTTGGTTTGCACGCTCTGGTTTTGCATTCCTCGGCCACCTGTTTCCGAAAGGCGCTGGCCAGGGTGGAAAATACCGGCCCCGGGCAGTGGCGCAGGGGGCGGCCATCCACTTCACGTACCGGGATGAGTTCCGCACCGGTTCCGCTCATGAAACATTCATCGGCGGTGTATAGATCGTAAGGGGTGAGTGGGACTTCCCGGGCAGGGATATTCAGTTTTGCAGCCAGTTCCAGAATAAGCCCTCGAGTGATGCCAGCCAGGGCGCCGTCAGCTGGCCGCGGCGTGGCGAGATGGCCGCCCTGCACGATAAAGATGTTTTCTGCACTGCCTTCCGCTACCCGGCCCTGGCCGTTTAGTAATACGGCTTCTTCAACACCGGCCTGGGTCGCCTCCATACGGGCGAGGATGTGGTTGAGGTAATTAAGACTCTTGATCCGTGGATCAAGCCCGTCAGCCGGTAGCCGCCGGGTACTGGCGATGATGAGGCGGATGCCCTCATTGCGCAGTTCCGGATGAACCATTTCCAGCCGGGTGGCGATCAGAATGACATTGGCTTGTTTGCATCCCGCCGGGTTTAGTCCCATGGGGCCAGATCCACGGGTCACCATGAGTCGCAGATATCCATCCTCTTCCGGGAAGATTGTGATAATTTCGTCCACAGCTTCTGTCAGTTGCGTCCGGGTGTAAGGCAAGGCCAGCCGGATGGCTTTGCAGGAATCGGCCAGGCGTTGCAAATGGGCGGACAGCCGAAAGGGGGTGCGATGATAGAAGCGGATGCCTTCGAAAACGCCATCCCCATAGAGCAGCCCGTGATCTGTCACCGGAATCACGGCTTCGCGTTCCGGCAGTAACCGGCCATTGATCCAGAAGCAGGTCGAGTCAGGCATGGAGTTCTCCGCAAAAAATGCTGACCGCCCGGCCACCGAGGCGAACCCGGTCGTCCTGCAGGCTGACCTTGATGATTCCACCTCGCTTGGATGCCTGATAGGCGGTCATGGACTGTTTGCCCAGGCGCGGCGCCCACCAGGGGGCCAGGGTGCAATGGGCGGAACCGGTGACTGGATCTTCATCGATGCCTGCTGCGGGTGCGAAGAAGCGGGAGACGAAATCGTAAGCCGGGTCATCGGAACGTGCCGTGACCATAATGCCGCGAGCCTCAATCTGCCCAAGGGCGGAGAAGTCAGGCTGCAGGGCGCGTACTGCGGGTTCATTTTCGACCGCCACCAGATAGTCGAAGCGGCTGCGGTAGATGTTGCCTTTGTCGAGACCCAGCGCGGCCAGCAGTCCGGGTGGCGCCGGGGCCGGCTCCGCCGGTGTGGCCGGAAAATCCAGTTCGATCATCCCGTTGTTGTGCGTGGCGCGTAACAGTCCACTGCGGGTGTGAAAGCGTGCTGTTGTCTCGGGCGTCAGCAGACATTGCTCCCAGAGTACATGCGCCGCTGCCAGTGTGGCGTGGCCGCACAGATCCACCTCCGTGGTCGGTGTGAACCAGCGCAGCCTGAAGCCATCGGCTTGTTCGAGGAGAAAAGCTGTCTCGCTGAGATTCATTTCCGCCGCCACGGCCTGCAGCCAGTCGGTGTCTCGTTCGCGGTCCAGCAGGCAGACCGCGGCAGGATTGCCGGAAAAGGGGCGGTCTGTGAAGGCATCGACCTGAAAGAGTGAAAGCGCTTTGCTCATGGTTGTGTTCACTGTCCGAAGTTGGTTTTTTTAGTCTGTACAGCACTGCTGTCCCACTAACTTACATTTTGTTTTGATGCAGCTGGTGACACAATTGGGAATCAGGGAGGTTAGTGGAATTGGAGACATAAACATCGTTGCTCTCTTTTTCCGTCATTTCGGCGTAGGCCGGAATCCAGTGGCTTCAATGACTTACTGGATCCCGGCCTACGCCGGGATGACAAATCTGAAGTTAGTGGGACAGCAGTGTCTGTACAGATTAAAGTGCGTAAATAGTCAAGTACAGATTCAGTTCTAATATAAAAGAAACGGTACAGATATCCCCTTATATAAAACTGTACTGTTATCTGATATGCATTACTGTGCTCATCGAGGCATCTTTAGTCATGGCGGCTGACAAACTGTATGAACGCGTGGCCGGGCAACTCGCCGGACAGATCGACCAGGGCCTCTATCGGTCGGGTGACCGCCTGCCCGGGGTGCGGCGACTGGCACGTCAGTTCGACGTGAGCATCTCCACCATTGTCCAGGCACAACGCCTGCTGGAAGATGACGGCCTCATCGAGGCGCGCCCGCGTTCCGGTTACTACGTGCGGGTGCCGTTCTGGCCGCAGCCGGAACCACCCGGTATCTCCCGTCCCATCGTCAGGCCGGTACCGGTCACGGGTCAGGAACTGGTGCTGCGTCTGGTGCAAACGGCCAATGAGCCGGATTGTGTACAACTGGGGGCTGCGGTGCCCGCGCCGCAATTTCTGCCGGCCAAGGCCATTCAACGGGCCCTGAGTGCAGCCGCCCGTAGCGGAGGAGACCGCCTGGCGACCTATCAGTTTCCGCCGGGCAGCCCCGAGCTGCGCCGCCAGATTGCCCGCCGCATGCTGGAGGCCGGGTGTCGTGTGAGTCCGGATGACATCGTCATTACCAGTGGTTGTCAGGAGGCGCTGATTCTGGCGCTGCGGGCGGTGGCCAAAAAAGGCGATGTGGTGGCCATCGAGTCGCCCAGTTTCTATGGTCTGCTGCAGGCGATCGAGTCGCTGGGTATGCGCGCGCTGGAGATTCCCACCGACCCGGCCACCGGTATCAGCCTTGAGGCGCTGGAACTGGCGCTGGACAAGTGGCCGGTCAAGGCCTGTGTGTTGACCGCCAACTTCAGCAACCCGTTGGGCAGCATTATGCCACCGGAGAAGAAACAGGCCCTGGTAACACTATTGGCCGACCATGCGATTCCGCTCATTGAAGACGATATCTATGGCGATCTGGGTTTTGAGGGGGAACGTCCCAAAGCCTTGCGCGCCTGGGATGAAAGCGGCGGGGTCATCTACTGTGCGTCGTTTTCCAAGACCCTGTCACCCGGACTGCGCGTCGGCTGGATATTGCCCGGTCGCTGGCAGGAACCCATCGAATACCTGAAATATGTCACCAGCCTGGCGGCGCCCACCTTGTCGCAGCTGGCCGTGGCAGATTTTCTGCACCACGGTGGCTATGACCGTCATCTGCGTCAGGTTCGCAGTGCCTATGCCCGTCAGGTGGCTCTCATGACACGCGCCGTGAGCAAATACTTTCCCGAAGGTTCCCGTGTCACTCAACCCGGTGGCGGCTTTGTGATCTGGGTGGAGCTGCCGAAGGCCGTCGATGCACTGAGCCTGTGTCACCAGGCGCTGGAACAAGGCATCAGTATCGCACCGGGGCCGATCTTTTCCGCGTCCGGCAAATACCACAATTGCATCCGACTCAACTGTGCGCAGCCATGGAGTGAGGCACTCGACAAGGCGTTGTTGACGGTTGGACGAATGGCGGATGCGATGGGATAGATCCTCAAGGGATGCCTGAGGAATCCATTATTGCAATGGCAAATAGATATCCGTGACCTGCTCGTGCTCAGGCACCTCCGGCACACGTTTTATGTAGTGAAAGAACACCGGGAAGTCGCGTAACTCTTCTTCACTCTCAGGCAACCATTCCTGATAGAGTGCAAGAACAGGTTCTTTGATCGTATCCGCGGAGCCGATATGCCGTAGCCGGGCGCAGCGGCCACCCGGAATCTGCTTGTTGATGACGCCTTGTGGATTTTCCGGGGCCGGGCTGTCCACCTCACCGCCAATATCAAAACGGAAATCTTCGGGCGATGTCGTGTCGGGGTCGGAGTAGGGTATGCCAAAGGTGCGGTATCTCGACACCGGTGAAAGCCCACTTTCTTTGCGCCAGTCGATAAATATTCTGACGGAATCCAGAATCAGGTCGGGTGAACCCTGGTGCTCCAGGACAGCGATCAATGTATCTTCAAAGTCGATGATTTCAATAATCATGGATGAGTTCCTTGGTAAATTGGGTGGTTGAAAGTGTTTTTTCCAGTGTGGCAAGTCAGGCTGTGTTCTGAATTGGGTCGGTGTTTGCCCGGTTTGTTTCTTGAAGGCGCGCGAAAACGATTCCGGATTCTCGAAACCGGCTTCCAGAGCGACGTCGATGACCTGGCGCTGTTCGTCGAACAACAGTTGATACGAGGCACGCCGCAGGCGCATCAGCTGCATGTAGCGGACTACGGGCAGGCCGACATAGGCCGTGAATTGGCGCTGAAAATGAAAGCGTGAAAAGTTGGCCAGCTGGCACAAGCTCTCTACCGAGAGTGGTTCATCGAGGTGTTCATCGATGTGCTGCAGGATTCGGGCGAACCTTTCCGTGTAAGATGGGGACATGTTGTTACCTGTCGATATTGCTCAGTGCAGTTTATTCCTGGCAGGCGTAATGGGTCCTGACCGATAATGCTTTTTTCAACAGCCTGTTAAGGGAGCTCCGATCAATCTGTTATCCCGTAGGCCGGGTTCCAGATCATCGACATACCCAGTATCGTAGCGGGGTGTCATTGGCAGTAGCCATTAATGACTTTCTTGACAGGCATGTCCGTCCAGCCGTAGTCTACCGCCATGAACGCCGACTTCTTCACAGCCATTAACAAACGCCCTATGCGACTGTGGTGGAAACCCCGTTTCCATCTCGGGCTGTGCTGGTGTTCTATAACTAGAGATTGATCACTTCAGGGCAGCCGCGGATCTCGCCGCGTTCGACTGTCCAACCTCTCCACCCGCAGCAAGACCCACGGCTACCCTGGTATCGGGGAGACAGACGTGGAAAATTCGCATTCGACCGCGCAGCAGCGGCTGATCGGCATTTTTATGGTACTGCTTGGGGCCATTGGGTTTTCGACCAAGGCCGTGCTGGTCAAACTGGCCTATGGATACAGCACCGAGCTGGACGCCATCACACTGATGGCTTTACGCATGCTGTTTGCACTGCCTTTTTTTCTTCTGGTTGTGTTCTGGCTGCAGCGCCGGGCGCATAGCCCGACGCCAAGCCGTCAGGAGTTTACTGTAGTTGCGTTGCTTGGCATGCTGGGCTTTTATCTGGCGGGTTTACTGGATTTTTCCGGGCTTGCTTATATCCCCGCCGGTGTGGAACGTCTGATTTTGTTTCTCTATCCGACCCTGGTGGTCCTGTTTTCGGCGTTATGGTATCGCAGGCCCGTTACGCCATGGGAAAGGGCGGCGTTGGCGTTGAGTTATCTGGGGATTGCCGTGATCTTCTGGCATTCATTTGAAACGGTTCCCGACCAATTGTGGCGGGGCACCGCCCTGGTGTTTGGATCGGCCGTGGTGTTTGCCCTGTATCTGATGTTGTCCAGCGTGCGGATGCAACGCCTGGGCTCGATTGTGTATACCGCCTATGCCATGATGGCTGCCAGTCTCGCCGCCGGTGTGCATTTTGTAATCAGTCACCCGCTGTCCGCGCTCGAGCTTCCCGCACAGGTCTACGGGTTGGCCTTGCTCATGGCGTTGCTGTCGACCGTGTTGCCGGCCTTTCTGATGCACGCGGGTATCCACCGTATCGGCGCGGGCTCGGCTTCGATCATTGGATCGATCGGGCCGGTGTTCACGCTGTTCCTGGCCTGGTTGCTACTCGGTGAGCCAATGACCCTGGTGCAGATGCTGGGGACGACGATGATACTAGCCGGTGTGGTGTTGGTCAGCCGGGGTGGAACAGCCACGAAGACAATTGAAAAGGATCCATGACGATGGATGACACAGCGGAACTATCCAGACCGGCGGAGGGAAGCTATGCGGTTATTTTCACATCCCTTCGTAGAAGAGGCGAGGATGACAATTATGCCCAAACCGCCGATCGCCTGCGGTTACTGGCCTCGCAACAGCCGGGGTTCCTGGGCATGGAGTCGGTGCGCGACGCGAGCGGGATGGGGATTACGGTGTCCTATTGGAAGGATCGGGCTTCGATCGAGGCGTGGCGAAATCATACCGAGCATGCCGAGGCACGCGCCAGGGGACGCCAACAGTGGTATGAACGTTATTCAGTGAGCATTTGCAAAATTGAAAAGGAGTATGGAACCCCATGAAAACAGCGTCTTACAACAAAATTCCGGTGTACCTAGTTCTAATCGTCATGCTGATCCTGTCGGGCTGTGCGGCCACGGTAGGGCATGGAGGACAGCCGATCACCGCCACGGTCGCCTCCGCCGACGGCAGCACTATCCGCTATGGAGTGCGCGGGCAGGGCGAACCAACCCTTGTCTTCGTGCATTGCTGGACCTGCAATCATACGTTCTGGGATGCGCAGATCGACTACTTTTCCCGAAACCATCAGGTCATCTGGCTGGACCTGGCCGGCCACGGTGAGTCGGGCAGTCACCGGCAGCGTTACACCATGCAGGCATTCGGTGAAGACGTGGCGGCGGTCGTAAAACAGGTCGGTGCCCGCAAAGTGATCCTGGTCGGGCATTCCATGGGTGGCCCGGTTGTGGTGGAGGCCGCGAAACAACTGGGCGATCGTGTGGTTGGCATTGTCGGTGTCGATACGTTTTATACGCCCTTCGAGTACCCGGAGACCCCGGAAAAAATCGCCGCGTTCGTTAAACCGTTTGAAACGGATTTCCCCGGGACCAGCAATAAAATGCTGCACTCGATGTTTGCACCGCAGGCAGATCCGGCTGTCGTGGAAGCTATTGTCGGCAAGTTTTCGGCAGCCGATCCCAAGGTCGGCGTCAGTGCCATGTATGAACTGTTCGACTGGAACGCACATCAGGCACCCACGGACCTGAAGCGTTTCGCCGACAGGCTTTATAACATCAATGCCGCACCCACCGGCAAGGAAACGCCTGCCAATGCACATGTGGTGATGGTACCGGGGGTTGGTCATTTTGTTGCCCAGGTGAAGCCCCAAGCCTTCAATCAAGAGTTGGAAGGGATTATCAATATACTGACCGATGGCGGCGGTAAGGCGACGCCATGACAGAGCGATCGGATACACCCATCGTACTGGTTGATACGACAGATGTCAGGGTTGCCGAGTTTTCGCTGCCCCCGGGAGAGGAGGGCGAATGTCACCGCCATTCCGCGGTTACAGAGTACTGCTATTGCCTGGAAGGAAGTCTGGCCGTTGTCTTGCGAGGTGGTCAGCGAAAAATCCTGGCGCCAGGCGAGAAACTGGAGATTCGAGCAGGCATTGTACACCAGGTTATCAATGTTGATGCAGCATCATGTCGGTACTTGGTGGTACAGGGTGTGGGCGCATTCGATTTTGTCCGTGGTGCGACAAGGGTTGATTGCATTGAATAAGACTGGCCTGTTCGACCCGCTTCCCGGGGTCAGACAGATATTCGACCTGGATGTTGATTTGGTGCAGACATCCGGTGGCATGATTATGTCCTCCTTTGACTATGCGGGCGAGCGAATGCCGCTGAACGACTGGGCTAGGAAGAACGGCAAAGAAGGAATACAGGCTTACTGGAAAGAGAAAAAAACAGACCAGCCTGGATGGTAAGCCGACCTAGTATGATGGATGAAGAACAGTTATCAATCGTCACACGATAAATTGCCACAGGGTTCGAGTCTCCATGTGGGAGCGCCTTTCCAGGCGCGATTCGCATCTGGAAAGGTGCTCCCACAGTATTTGCACTGTAGAAGTTGTTCTCTGGGATTAGTTTGTGTTCACTCATTGCCCCTTCAGGTGTCCCCAAGATGGCGAATCCCCAACATGCACCTAGGTTGAAACTTGAACCCTCACCCTTGTATGTACCATGCCATGGTACATTATCGTTGATCATGGACGTGGCAGATCGTCCTGCCCTTGGGTATTTCCAGCCCGCGGGAGAGCTTGGGTCGTCACGTCCTTTCCTCATTAACCCGAACAGTTGCCGGGGCCATTTGAGCCCGTATCTCGCAAGGACGGATGCCATGCTCAAATGGCATGGCTTGTCCGGCAATAACGTTATGACCCCCAATGTCACCGCACAAGTGAACATCCTGCCCGGAAATGCCACCTTTTCCGGCGCAAGCTTTTTGCCGGCGCCCGGGTCGAATGGAAGCCCCCATCCTTGGCCTTTAATACCCGCGAAATCCAGACCGGATTTTTCAAGGATGCCACGGACATCATCCATGAACTGTCCGGCGGCAAGCTGGTGCGG
>DRKQ01000065.1 GCA_011051685.1 Gammaproteobacteria bacterium | reverse complement strand
CGCCTCGCTTTGCTTGATCTTTCCCGTCTGCCCGTACAGGCGCGCGGCGTTTTCCGTGAAGTCCAGTTGGTCGCTTTGTCGCGGCGCCAGTTTGGCCGCCTTCAGGTAGAGGTCGATGGCGGCCTCGAAATTCTTCTCCCGGGCATAGACGGCGGCCAGGCCGGCCATGGGCTTGTAGGAGTCCGGGCTGGTCTTCATCGCCTGGCTGTAAAAACTCTTGTCGTTCTCCCATTGCGAGAACTCCGACAGGCTGGCCATGGAAAACACCAACAGGAAGACAATGACGCCCGTTTTCACCGTGGCCTCCAGTGGCCGGCGGAATCCCTGGGCGAGGCGCAGGAGCCAGGCGATGAACAGGGCAAAGCCCAGGGTGGGCAGATACAGTACGCGCTCGGCGAAAACCGGTTCGTCCAGCAGGGCGATGGGCAGGGCGGGTAACAGGGGGATGGTCGCCCAGGCAAGGGCGAGCACATAGGCGCGCTGCTGCCGGCGCAGGGCGCGAGGCAGGTAGGCTAGGGCGGCCAACAGGATCAGGCCGCCAATGACGAGGCTGAAGCCGTGGTTGGCGGGCGGCGAGTAATAATATTCCAGTGGTGTGGGGAAGACGAGTAACTGGAGATAGTGGGCAAGAAAAATGACAAGGGTGGGAAGGTTCTGCAGTTGCATTTGCGCCAGGGCGCCCTGTTGCCCCGTTCCCAGGGCATTGCTGCGCAGCATGAAATACACCACCAGCAAAAGGAGATAGGGGGTGTAGCGGAGGACGGTGGATTTGAGAGACAGGCCGCCGCGCTGCAACAAGGCGTCGTCGACCAGCAACAACAGGGGAAAGAAGATCGCGGTCTCCTTGGTGAGCAGGGCCAGGGCAAAACACAGCGGGGCGGCGATGGCGTACGGCCAGGCCTGCCGCGCGTCCGCAGCTTGCCGGGCACGGCGATGCAATAAAAAGGCGGCCAGCAGAAACAGCGAGACCAGCGGGTCGGTAAGGCCGGCGATCCAGGCCACGGATTCCACGTGCACGGGATGGACGGCAAACAGGGCGGCGGCCATGGCGGCGATCATGCGCTGGCCTGAGCCGAGCAGGCCGAGGATGAGAAAGTACACCAGAACGGTATTGGTGGCGTGCAAGAGCAGGTTGACGGCATGATAGCCCAGGGGGTTGTCGCCCCATAACCGGTGTTCGAGATTCAGGGTGAGCAGGAACAACGGTCGGTAAAGGCTATGGCCGCCCACGCCGGTCTGTGCCGCGAGGTCGGTATTGGCCCACACGCCGCGGGTGAAGTAGTCGGGGATGTATTGGCTGTCGGTGATCCTGCTGTTTTCCTTGATCACCGGCCAGTCGTCCATGACGAAATCGCCGCCGAGGCCGCCGGCGAAGACCAGCAAGCTGAAGATGAACAACCAGGCGGGTAACGATTTGTTGATGAGGATGCGCAACGGGATCTCGTGTAACGGGCCAGTGGCGGTGAATGCGGGAGCTTGCTTGGGGTCAGACCATACCATTGTTGGCCGGTCGGGTTAACCGTTCTATTCAGGAATTTCCAGGGTGAAAAAGAAGCTGGCGCCTTCGCCAGGGGTGGCCTTGGCCCAGATTTTCCCCTGGTGTCGGCTGATGACACGGTAAACGGTGGACAGGCCCACGCCGGTGCCCGGGAAGTCCTCGGCACTGTGCAGGCGCTGGAAGGGGACAAATATTTTGTCGATGTAGTCCGGGTTGAAACCGGCGCCGTTGTCTTCGATGGTAAAGATCTGGCCACCGTTGTCATCAGTGGACGAAAAAATACGGATATCTGCATTGTCACGCTTGCTGGTGTATTTCCAGGCATTGCCGATGAGATTGGAGAGGGCGATGGAGAGCAGGTTTTTATCGCCCCGTGCCTCCAGGCCCTCTTCGACGACCACGTTGACATCGCGCTGGGGATCGCTTTCCCGCAGGGACTGGACGATATCCCTGGCCAGTTCGCTGATGTTGACCTTCTGGACATTCATTTTCTGACGGGTGATGCGTGATAGGTTGAGCATGTCGTCGATCAGTTGCGACATGCGCTCGGTGCCGAGGGTGATGCGTCGCAAATAGTCCCGGCCGGTTTCGTCAAGGCTTTGTTCATAGTCTTCCAGCAAGGCGTTGCTGAAGCCGTTGATGCCACGCAGTGGCGCGCGCAGGTCATGGGACACGGAATAACAAAACGACTCCAGTTCATCGTTGATGGTTTCCAGCTCGATGGTGCGCTCGGCCACACGGATTTCCAGATTGTCGCGGTGCCGGCGCAGCTCGTCTGCCTCCCGCAGGCGGGCGGTGATGTCGTGAGCGATACCTTCCATGGCCAGTATGTTGCCCTCGTCATCCACCACAGGCGATTCGGAGACTTCCAGCATGCGTTCGCTGCCGTCCTTGTGGTAAACGGAAATGATAAAGGGTGGGCGGCGTTTCCCGGGACGGCGCTTGTCAGCCCGGAAAAACAGGCTTTTGTTGATGGGATTATCGGTAAGGTATGTGCTGAAGTGGGCCAGAAAATCATTTGGAGAATAGCCCAGTACATCTGTAATGGATTCACTGACGTAAAAGAATACTCCTTCGGTATCATGCGAATAGAAAAAGTATTCAGAACTGAGATTTTCCACCAGGCGCCGATAACGGGCGTCGCTAGCTTGGGTGGCGCGAGCCGCGGCGTCACGTTCCCGCTCGCGCTGGCGAAGCTTTTTTGCCATGTTAATGAAAGCGCGCGCCAGGCCTCCCACTTCATCTTTGGCATCGATGTCCAGCTCGGGGATGTCACCTTCGGGAGAGAGAGAGGAAACCGCGGCCGTCAGTTTCAGCAGGTTACGGGTGATACCGACCGCTAGTAGGGTCAGGAGAAAAATGGACAGGATGATTTCCACGGCGGCGATGGTCGTGCCCTGTCTGCGTACCGAGTCGATGGCCTGAATGATTGACTGGGTGTCGATCTCGAGAATCAAGTGGCCAATTTGTGAACCGGCGAGGGTCACGGGGGCGCGCAGATGGAACGGCGATTCCCGCAGTGGCGAACCAATATGTTGTTGCAGGCTTTGTTCGTCGATACTATGTTTGTCTCCCTCATGAGAAGGCAGTCCGCGGCGGATAAAGGGACGGCCGCTGGCATCATAGACGGCGATATAACGCACGCCCTGTTTTTTCACCACTTGATCGAGAATCTCTCCCAGAGTGGCCAGGTCCTCCTGAAAAAGAGGGCCGGCGATGCTGGCGTTAAGCAGGGGCTGGATTTCTTTGATATGTCTCTCCGCCTGATTCACCAGATGCTCATGGGCGAGGCGCGTGCTGTTCCACACCAGCAATGACAGCATAACCACCTGCACGATGATGCTGGCGGCAAGAAGCTTGAAACGTAGGGAATGCCAACCGTATGTGGGGGGAGTGGTGTTACTCATTCTTTAGAAGCTGTGATTCCAGTAGGGAGACCACCGGCCTGAGCCGTTGCAATGCGTCTGCCGAAACTATGGTGATGTCACCACCGTTAAAATTGGCTTTTATTTGGCTGATTGCCATTGCTCCCGGGCTGCCGGGAACGGGGGAAATCAGGGCGTGGCGCAGAACGGTAATCTCGTCGGCGGATATTGCAGGGCCGGCAATATACATGACGTGAGGTATTTTCTTCGTAGTGGCCAGGCGCCTGAGCTGTGCAAACTTATTGCTGGCATTAATGCGGCGATACAAGCCACCCACTGCCACAGCGGCATCTGCCCTTCCCTCGGCAACGGCAATGAGCGCGGTATTGTGGGCCGGGGTGAAACTGATCAGTACATCTTTGTTGGGCATGAGTCCGTGTTGTTTGAGCAACAGTTCTGCGAGCATACTCACAGCAGCCAGACGTCCGGGCATGGCGATGGTTTTGCCCCGCAAATCTGGGATGGACTGGAAACGTGAGGTTTCCGCAACCACGAGATCACCTGTCAGCTCGTTGCCATGCCCGGCAATAATCCGATAGCCATGGTTCTTGACGGCAAGGGCGGCAAAATGGGGCGCCGTCATCAGCAGGTCATAACGTCCTTCGGCGGTTCTTTCGAGAAAACTGAGGAAATTGGGCGCCGTTTTGATGATGACCTTTTTGTGCAGGGTGCGGCCAATATAGTCAGCCAGAGGGCGCCAGGTTTTGATTAGTGCAGTGCTGCTGAGGTAGGGCAAGATGCCGAAATAGATGACATTGTCTCCGGAGGGGAAGCGGTTTTCATTCCCCGGTGCGGCTGTGATCGGGGTTGCGAAAATGAGGGCAATACTCATTATCAGCCCGCAGACAGTTTTTATGCGCTTTCGATATATCTTATCCACGAGAAAATTCATGAAATTGGAAGGCTTCCCAAAAGAGACAGTTCTGGTTATGGAGCGGCGGTGTATTATTTTTATTGAGGGCCACGTTGCAGGCATTCCCCAAGCATATTAGACGAGCAAGGCGCAAATACAAGCAGCGTTGTTACGTATCTGCTTGTTTTTGCGTAAAATGTGGTTTTTCTTTTGGAGAGTGGTGGTTATGTGTCGTTTTGCAGTGACTGGTATTTTGCTGATCATGGCGGGCATGCCGGCATGGGCAGGGTTTGATGAGGCAGTGGCGGCGGCCAATGACGGAAAATTCGCCGAGGCCTTTAGTGAATTTTCCGCGCTGGCGGAACGGGGGGAAGCCCGTGCCCAGCAGGCCCTGGCCTGGATGTATTACGAAGGCCAGGGGCGTCAGCGGGATTATGCGAAGGCAGCCTACTGGTATCGCAAGGCGGCGGAGCAGGGCAATGTCACGGCACAGATCAATCTGGCGCAGATGCTGGCCTATGGCAAGGGTATTCCCCGGGATTTTGCCGAGGCCGCTCATTGGTGGCGGAAGCTGGCGGAGCAGGGAGATGCCCGTTCGCAGGCCGCCCTTGCCGGACTTTATTATCGGGGTAAGGGTGTGACGAAGGATATTGGCCAGGCGCTGTCCTTGTGGCGCGCCGCGGCGGAACAGGGCAATATCGAGGCGCAGCGCAACCTGGGACTGATGTATGGCAAGGGGCAGGGCGTGGCACAGGATGATGTTCAGGCCTATGCCTGGCTCAATGCGGCGGCGGAGCAGGATGACAGGGTGGCGGCCAACAGCCGGGACTATGCCTGGGGGCAATTGGATACCGCGCAACAGCAACAGGCCAGGATCCTGGCGCAGCAGTACGTGGAAAAATATGTGGAGCCATTCAAGGAAAAAAATAAAAGCCCGCACTAACGCAATTTTCTTCACCCACAGGTAACGACCGTGTCCCTTCCCGAACGCGAACAACAAATCCGCATGAGCCATGCACCACTGATTCACCAGGTGGTGCAGGCCTGTCACCATCAGGATGAGCGCCCCGCGCTGGAATCCATTCTCGAGGTAGCCCTGCAACAGGGCTGGCAGGATCTGGTGAAGGTGATCCGGCGGATCGTCGCGGGGAGCCGCGACGAGGCCCTGCTCAATGGCCTGGATGAAGAGGATACGGTGATCGTGCGCAGTATCCTCCAGGGCTTGCAGGATCCCGCCAGCTTGCCCGATCCCGCCCAGCAGGGTGACGCCACCCAGGCCGCCCCCGGCCTGGCGCAGATGATTCATGCTGCTGGTCGCGGTGACGCCCAGGCCCTGCGGGCGGTATCACAAATGGCCGAGCAAATGCTCCAGGCCCCGGGCGACATGGCGCGCCTGGGCGGCAACATGAAACGGCTGGTGGATGGCGAACGCGATCCCGATGTGTTGTGCCAGGGCATGGGCCCCAGCGGGGAGCAGTTGATGCTCAATCTGATCGAGGAGTTGAATAAGTTGGGGGTTCAATAAAGCCTACGCGTGGGCACAAAACACGTGCCCACCCTACGCACTTAGTCCTTAGTCCTTCGCCCTCAGTCCTCTCTTTTTTTAATGCCGAAAATGCCGCATCCCGGTAAACACCATGGCGATGCCGTGTTCATCGGCGGCGGCGATTACCTCGTCGTCACGCATGGAACCGCCGGGCTGGATCACCGCGCGAATACCCACCTCGGCGGCGGAGTCCAGGCCGTCGCGGAATGGGAAGAAGGCGTCGCTGGCCATCACCGAGCCGGCAACTTCCAGTTGGGCGTCGGCGGCCTTGATGGCGGCGATGCGCGCGCTGTACACGCGGCTCATCTGCCCGGCGCCCACGCCGATGGTCATGCCGTCCTTGCCGTAGACAATTGCATTGGACTTGACGAACTTGGCCACCTGCCAGGTGAACAGCAGGTCGCGCATCTCCTGTTCCGTGGGTGCGCGCTGGGTGACTACTTTCAGTTGGTCCTGGCCGACCATGCCCAGGTCGCGGTCCTGCACCAGCAGGCCGCCGTTGACGCGCTTGTAGTCCAGTCCGGGCACACGCTCGTCGCCCCATTCACCGCATGCCAGCACGCGCACGTTTTTCTTCTCCGCCAGCATGGGTTTGGCGTCGTCGTGGATGCTGGGGGCGATGATCACCTCCACGAACTGGCGCTCGATGATGGCCTGGGCGGTCTCGGCATCTAGCGGCCGGTTGAAGGCGATGATGCCGCCGAAGGCCGAGGTGGGGTCGGTGCTGTAGGCGCGGTCGTAGGCGTCCAGTTGACTGCTGGCCACTGCCACGCCGCAGGGATTGGCGTGTTTGACGATGACGCAGGCGGTGTCACTGAATTGCTTGACGCACTCCAGGGCCGCGTCGGTGTCGGCGATGTTGTTGAAGGACAGTTCCTTGCCCTGTAATTGCACGGCGGTGGACACGCTGGCCTCGGGCGGATTTTTCTCCACGAAGAACGCGGCCTTCTGATGGGGGTTCTCGCCGTAACGCATCTCCTGGGTCTTGTGGAACTGGGCATTGTGGGTACGGGCAAAGTCGGACTTGCTGCCGTCCAGTTGGATGGCGCCGAGGTAGTTGGCAATGGCGCCGTCGTAGGCGGCGGTGTGCTCGAAGGTCTTGGTGGCGAGATCGAAACGGGTCTCGGCGCTCACCGCGCCGGCGTTGGCTTTCATTTCGTCGATGACGCACTGGTAGTCTGCGGCATCCACCACCACGGTCACAGCGTTGTGGTTCTTCGCCGCGGCGCGCAGCATGGTGGGGCCGCCGATGTCGATGTTTTCGATGGCGGTGGGCAGGTCGCAGTCGGGTTTTGCCACGGTCTGCTCGAAGGGGTAGAGGTTGACCACCACCAGGTCGATGGGGGTGATGCCGTTGTCCGCCATCACCGCGTCGTCGATGCCGCGCCGGCCCAGCAGGCCGCCGTGGATCTTCGGGTGCAGGGTTTTGACGCGGCCGTCCATCATTTCCGGGAAGCCGGTGTAGTCGGAGACCTCGATGACCTCCACGCCGTTGTCGGCCAGCAGCCTGGCGGTGCCACCGGTGCTGAGGATTTCCACGCCGAGTTCGCGCAGGGCGCGGGCGAAATCGACGATGCCGGTCTTGTCGGAGACACTGATGAGGGCGCGTTGGATGGGGGACATAGTGAGAACCTTTTGTTGCTGGTGTTGCTGATGAATGGGCCTGCCACAGGGGGCACAGAGAACACAGAGAAAAAATTTGGGATTTCCGTCACTCCGGCGCAGGCCGGAGTCCAGGGGCATTAGCACGTTTCTGGATTATTCGCTGGGCTCACCCTGCGGGCCGCCCTTTGGGCGTTCAACGCGCTATGCGCTTATGTTCCGGCCTCGGCTTTGGCGTCCTGCGTCGCTCTACCTCCTCCATCCATGGAGTCGTACGCCGGAGTGACGGAAGAAGACGAATAACTCACAATCTTTTTCTCTGTGTTCTCTGTGCCCTCTGTGGCAAAAAACTGTTAATAAAATCGTTCTAAAAACAAAGGGGGCCAAAAGGCCCCCGGGGCAATCGGCGTGAACCGGTCTAGTTCAGGTCGTATTGCTTGAGCTTCTTACGCAGGGTACCGCGGTTCAGCCCCAGCACCAGGGCGGCCTTGCTCTGGTTGCCGCGGGTGTAGTGCAGCACGCTCTCCAGCAAGGGTTGTTCGATCTCCTGCAGGACCATTTGATACAGATCGGCGGGTGGGTGTCCATCAAGGTCGTTGAAATATCCCTCTAACATGGATTTGATGTGTTCGCTGAGCGGGGCATTTTTTTCTTCGTGTTCCACCACCCCGGTCATGGACTCAGTGTTTTGAAAGTGAATGCTCATGCGGCTAGTTCCTCCCGAACCAACAAGTTTTGGAAAAAGTCTTTTGTTATTTGTAACTGCTCTGCCACGGTCTCCACCCGGTTGACCGCCTGGCGGAATGCCCCGCCGTGCCGTTGCCCCTTGCTGTACCAGGCGATGTGCTTGCGCGCCATGCGCACCCCCGTGTACTCCCCATAGAAGGCGTATAGGTTTTCCAGGTGTTCGAGCAGGATGTCGCGCACCTCTTGCCGGGTGGGCTCCGGCAGTATTTCCCCGGTCTGCAGGTAATGGTTGATCTCGCGGAAGATCCACGGCCGGCCCTGGGCCGCGCGGCCGATCATTACCGCATCGGCCTTGGTGTATTCCAAAACCCAGCGTGCCTTTTCCGGGGTGGTGATGTCGCCGTTGGCGATCACCGGGATGTCCACCGCCGCCTTGATGGCGGCAATGGTGTCGTATTCCGCCTCCCCCTTGTAGGCGCAGGCGCGGGTGCGCCCGTGCACCGCCAGGGCCTGGATGCCGGCCTCTTCGGCGATGCGCGCGATGCGCACGCCGTTGCGGTTGGCGGTATCCCAGCCGGTGCGGATCTTCAGGGTGACGGGGATGTCAACGGCGCCCACCACGGCATTGAGGATTTCCCCCACCAGGGTCTCGTTTTGCAACAGGGCGGAGCCGGCGGCCACGTTGCAGACCTTCTTCGCCGGGCAGCCCATGTTGATGTCGATGATCTGTGCGCCGTTGGCGGCATTGTAGCGCGCCGCCTCGGCCATCATCTGCGGATCGGCGCCCATGATCTGCACCGAGCGGGGGTCGGTTTCGCCGTCGTGGTTGGCGCGGCGTTTGGTTTTTTCCGAGCCCCACAGCAGGGAGTTGGAGGCCACCATTTCCGACACAGCCATACCGGCGCCCAGTTTCCTGCAAAGCTGGCGGAACGGCCGGTCGGTGACGCCCGCCATGGGGGCGAGGATCAACGGATTGGACAGTGTGTAGGGACCGATTCGCATGTTGTGCCTGGTTACTGACGACAATGATTACCACCGTTCTCCGCCCGGAGGATCTGCCGATGAAACTGCCTGCAATGTGAGGCGCCGGGAAAACGGACAGACGATATTACTCTCAAGCGAGAAGCCTGAAAAGATGTGGGCGAAATTTTTTCGCCGAATGGGTGATTCTAACGGGAGGTGTTAGCGGAGTGGCCGCGTGCGGCGCGGGTCCGCCTCGGCGAAAAATTCATAATTCACCGCCGCCTTGCCTGGATCCACCAATTCCAATTCGATGCGCACCGGCATGTCCGGGGTCATGCCGGCTTCGAGGTCGATGCTGTTATCGAGATATTCGCGGGGGGTGAAGCGTCGCTGGGCGATCTTTTTGCCATTGATGTCGGAGAACACCATGGTGAGCAGCGGGAAGGGTTGCACGAAATCGGCGTTGTTGATCAACGTGGTGCTGACAATGAGGGCATTGTGGGCGCTGGGGTG
>DRKQ01000064.1 GCA_011051685.1 Gammaproteobacteria bacterium | reverse complement strand
GTGACACCCGGCACTTGGACGATGCCAATCTTCCCGATCAGGAAGACCAGTAACAGCACCACGACGCCGGCCGCAGCAAAAATGATTCGATGCTTGTTTATCATCGGCTAGTACTCTTTGAATGTGATATTGCCGGATTCAGTTGGTCTGCCAGTGTTCAGGGCAAGGCGCGCCTCACAGCGAATGGCCTTAGTCCCTTGCAAGAGGCGGACCTCCAAAAGCAGGTGCCCTGAGGCGACAGTAGGCGCTTTAGGCGACGCGGCCATGGACGCTGACAGACCAATCCTTCGGGCGCTCCTGTGCTCTCCCGCGGCGGCGTTGCGGTGCTTGACAAGGGGCTGGCCATTGCCTGCGCACCGCGCCTTGCCGCGCAACACCACAGGAACGCTGAACCCGGCAATATTGCCTTGAAAGAGCACTAGAGCCTTTCCCGCGATTTCGATGAATGATTGAATGCCAGCAGGGTTGATGGCTCTACCTCGACCATGCCATAGACATCCCCATCCTCCGCCCGCTTCACTGTCACGGAGGTTGCCGATGCGGCACCGCCGCCCTTGTCGTCAAACACCGGCAGGATGATATCCATGGGATGAACGCCCATGTCGCTCCACCAGAGATTGCGGGCGACATCGGCGTCAAGATTTGACCGTGAATCCTTGTGTTTGGGGCCCGCCTTGCCGCTCGCCACGCCGCCGATGGACCAGTGTCCGCCCTCGCGGTGCATGGCAACGATCTCAGGACGGATGGTCTGGGTGAGATGGGCGCGGGTGACCAGGTAACCGGCCTTTGACGTTACCCGCACCAGGTCGCCGTCGGTGATTTGCAGGTTTTCCGCTGTCTTGACGTTGATGTGCAGATGATTGGCGAGGGTGATCTCCATGATCACCTTGTCGTTGGCCGAGGCGTCGCCGGCGTGATAATCGGAGGCATGCACCAGCAGGGTGAGCTCTCCCTCTGCGGTGAGGCTGTCCCTGGCAGCCTGCCAGTGGGGGAAGGGATCCAGATTCATGGTTACCGGCTTGCCGTATTCCGGCAGGACTTCTTCTCCCTGTTCGTCGACGATGCGGCGCACCTCTGGGTGGAGGTAACCATAAATAGGCCATACTCCGCTGTGCTTGGCCATCAACTCCCAGCCGCCGGCCTGCTTCAGGCCGGCAACGCCGTCCAGCTGTGCGCCCAGCCATTCTCGGGTGTCCTCAAACTGCCAGTAGCGCGCCTTTTCGTTATCTCTGAGCGCATGCACGATATCGCGCAGGATTTCACGCAGCTCCTTTACCTCGCCGGGCGGATCGACCGCCCGCTGCCTGAGTCCTACCCAGGGTAGCAGGCTGCCTCGGCCCTCTACGGGCTCATTGCGTTCCAGCCAATGGGCCTCGGGGAGAACCAGGTCGGCCAATTCCCAGGTTTCATTGCGGAAGCTGCCAATGGCCACAAAAAGTTTGACCTTTGTTTCGTCGCCAAGGGTGCTGCGCCATGCCGCGGCCGTGGGGGCATTGAAGCCAGGATTGGTGTTGTAGCCAAACAGCACCTCGACGGGGTAGTGGCTGCCGGCATCCCAGGGGAAGCGATACGATTGCCTAACTGGATTTGTTACCTCAGGGGCTGGTGGCCTTGGTTGGATATCACCCAGTGCGATCCGCTTTGGCAGGCAGTTTCCGCCGCGCACTTCCAGGTTGCCCGTCACCAGTGGCAGCAGCATCAGGGCCCGCTCGGTGTCGTAGGCGTTGGCGTGGCTGCCGATGCCGGAGCCGGTGATGATGCAGCCGCGTCCACTCTCGGCAAATTGCCGTGCGATGCTGCGAATGGTCAGGGCCGGCACGCCGCTGATCTCTTCGGCATGCTCCAGGGTGTAGGGGGCCAATGCCTCGATCAGGCCGGCCGCGGTAAGATTGCTGTGGCGTTCAATGGCCGCCGTGTCCGCCCAGCCCTGTTGCAACAGGTAATGCGCCATTGCCAGCGCCACCACGCCGTCGGTTCCCGGACGCACCGGCACCCACTTGTCGGACAGTCCCGCGGTCTTGGAACAGCGGGGATCGAAGGTGACAATGCGGGCGCGACGGAACATCTTTCCGTCCAGTGCCTCCGCTGCATAATCGGGACGGCTGACGAGAAAATTGGTGCCGAAATTGAGAATATAGTGGGAGTGGGCCAGATCCGGCACCGAGATATCCTCGCCCCATGTCGCCCGCCAGGCCGCGCGCTGGTTCAGTGCATCGTCCAGCTCGATGAGGCTGTTTGAACCCAGGGTCTGCATGAAGTGATCCCAGGCGCCGGCGCTGGTGTCCTTGCCACGCATGAGAAAGGTCTCACCGGGTTTGCTGGCCTTGAGTGCGGCGGCGATTTCCTCCTGCGCCTGCTGCCAGGAAATCGTCTGCCATTGGCCGGCGCCGCGCTTGCCGGTTCGCTTCAAGGGGTGAAGCAGACGGTCGCCGCTGTCGACCTCCATCCAGGCCGTTGCCTCGACCGCGCTCACCCGTCCACGACTGCGATTTGATTCGGTGACGCCGGAAATCTCTACCACCCGTCTGCCGACCTGCTGGGTGAGGGGGTTGGGCGGCGCCATCGGATCGTCATCCACCCAGGCCTGCACCGGATTGTCATGCGCATGCAAGGGTGAGCAGGAGAACACCCGTTGTCTCGGTTCACCGCGCTTGATGTAGTTATAGGAACTGTTGCCAAGCGCCAGCTCCATTGCCTGCGCCTTGCCGCTGATGCCGATGGCCGTGGTGGCGGCAGCGCTGCCTTTGAGAAATTGACGTCGAGTGAATTTCAATGGATGTCCCCTCAATAGTGTCCTTGATAGTAAAAGCTGGCCATCACCCACCAAATGCGCATGCCATAAACACCCGTGGCGCACATGAATGAGGCCAGCAGCACCCAAAAGAGTTGACGGTTGATCTTGGGGATTATCAGGATGATCAGTGGGATCACCAGGCCCCAGATAATCTCCAGGTAGAAATAGGGCCAGCGGAATGGGCCAAGCAATACGTCGTAGAGCATGGTGTGTTCTTCGCCCAGGCCGTAGGTCATCTGCAGGAACTCATTCCACAGTAGGAACAGGTCGAAGACAATGCCATAGAGCATCAGGCGCGCCATGTCCGCAATCAGACCCGATGATACTTGGCTCTTCGGCCCAACAAATCGGTTGCGAATCCACAAAAGAATATTCAGCAGACCGATGCCAGAGACATAGGCACCGGTCAAAAACAGAATCGGTGCTACAGAGGCGTGATTGGGGAGACGCGATGGGTTCAATTGTATAACCACGCCGGTATACCAGTGAGTACACAATGCCAGCACCACGGCGAGGATGCCGAGGATTCGCGCCCACTTCTCGTTTTTCTTGTAGACGAAATAACTGTAGAACATCATGCCGACGGGATAACTGAGGATAAAACATGAACCCCAGATCATCGGTGCCGACCAGTGACTGAAGCTCGGCAGCATCAATAAATGGAAAAAGCGGAATGGCTTGCCCAGGTCGATGATCAATATCAGTGGCACGATCATCAGTAGTGCGATTGCCATGTTGGAAGCGAAAAAGGCAGTGGGTTTGTATTTCTTGACACCAAATACCCAACCCAGTGTGCTGATAACAAATGAACCGGCGGAGGCGCCAACTAACCAGAAATACGTGGCTATGGGGAATCCCCAGTAGGCATGATGAAACCCATTGGCGATGATTTGGCCTTCCATTAGAAAAGTCCTCGGAAAATTTTATGGGGAGCGTCCTTAAAGAAGGTCTTGTAATTGCGCAGTGCCTGACGTACCAGTCCGAAAAAACCCATATCCGTGTCAATGATGTTGCCGGCCATTTCGCCGCCAACTTCACTGTTGCGTTTGAAAGTGTTGTAACGTGCATGGAGCTGCGCACTGCGGTGATGAAAGGCAAACTCAGGGTCCGCAATCTGTTCGTTCAAGCCTATGTAAAAAACCTGCGGCGCATTGCCCTGTTCGGGGCGCAGGGTGAAGGTCTTGTTTTCCAGGAAGACGCGGGACACCTCGCTTTCGGGATCATTCATGTCGCCGAATATCATCGCACCACCAGTGCAGGAGTCCACGCAAATCGGCGCCAGGCCGCGGGTGACGCGGACGATGCAGAAATCGCACTTGTCCGCCACGTTGCGGGGATTGCGTGGATCGCGGCGATGTTCCGGCAGGAAATGGCGCGCATTGTAAGGACAGGCCACCATGCAGGTCCGGCAACCAATGCAGCGGTTGTATCGTTGCAGTACGAAGCCGTCGGGGTGCTTGAAGGTCGCCTTGGTCGGACAGTTGCGGATGCAGGAGGGTTGGTCGCATTGGTTGCATAGCCTCGGCAGCACATTACGCTTGGTGTTGGGAAACTCGCCAACCTCTGCCTCCATCAGCCAGATGCGCGATTCGCCGAGCGGCACGTCGTAGGCGGTCTTGCAGGATGCGGTGCAGGCATTGCAGCCGGTGCAACGGCGCAGGTCGATCACCATGGCATAGCGCTTGCGCCCTGGTTTGCCTGCGCTTGGCGAAACACCATTGAAGCCATACACTCGTTCGCCCATATCCAGCTCTCTCCAATTATTGTTTTATCGCCCTGCCTGCGCAGCCGTTTGCAACGGCGTCGGCTCCCTCTTTAGGCAAAGCCGAAATTCAACGTGATCACTGCGTACACTGCGCTAGCCATTCATTTTCTAGTGCCTGTTCATTCTTGCAGGTGGGGCACAGCCTCTCGTCTCCCGTCTGCGGCAAAAAGCCTCGCGCGCAGTGCTGGCAGGTGCGGTAGTGCCGATACATCAGCATTGAACGCGTGGCCATGACGTCGGCCGCATCCTTTGCTCTTTTGCGCTCGATGGCGCCCATGGGGCAAACCTGCGCGCACAGGCTGCAGTCGGTGCACAGGCTCATCTCAAAACTGATACCACGGCCTGCATCGCTTTGTTCGGCGTAAAGGGCACCGCTCGGGCAGCGCTGTGCGCAGGCGAGACAGGCATTGCATTTATCGTTAATGGAGCGGCCATGCCACGGGATTTCATTTTCCCGCCATGGCAATTCACTCACACATGCGGCCAGAAGTGATTGATATTCAACGGCACGCTGATGCCGGCTGTTTGTTTGATGAAACGCTTGTGGTGCCAGCGATGTGTCATCATCGTTCACGGCGGGTGTCGAGTAGTGGCTTGCACTGGCCGCGGCGCGCATGCCCGCCTGGTAAAAAAATTGCCGCCGACTGATGCGGGTTTGTTTTTCATCCCGATGATGGTCTTTTAGCCATTCCGTCAGCGGAATGGCCGCGACGACCATGCGTGGCGCAGACTCTGCACCAAACCATTGCTGCAGGCGGTTCTGCGTGGCCAACATGTGGTTGATCGCGTTTCCCTTGTGGCATCGTTCGCAGTGGCCGAGTCCGGTAAGGTGGAAAATCTCTGTGCCTTCGGCAAAGGCCGCCGCAAGAAGGCGGGCATCCAGCAGCTGCAGGCAGGGAAGATGAAGGTCTTCGTCCTTGCCGCCACTGATGCTGCAGTGAAGGTGCGTCTCCTTTTCACCTTTCAGCGCCTGCAGAAAATCCGCTGGAGAGAAATTGCTTAAACGGAAAACGCCCGTGGGGCAGGCGGACAAACAGGCACCACAGGCACGGCAGTTCTCCGCATGCAGTGCAACGGCATCCGCGGAAAGTTCAAGCGCGCCGAAAGTACATTGCTTTGCGCAGGCCTGGCAGGACAGGCTGCGACCGCGCAGATTCAGGCACAGTTCCTCGTCAATCAATAATGCCGTGACGTCCGCTAACGGTAAGCCTCCGCCATAATGCTTCTTCATGCTGCCAGTCGATTCTGTCGACAAATAATGTTCAGTCATGGTGGCTCATTTTGATGTCCGCGCTTTGACGTTTGCCTATCATGTAATTCAATTAATGTATTATTCCTGAATAACAGACGGCTAAGCTCAAGTGTTCCGGTCTGG
>DRKQ01000063.1 GCA_011051685.1 Gammaproteobacteria bacterium | reverse complement strand
GCCGCAGCCGCTGGGACCGATATAGGCCGTTACCCGCTGCTTGGGAATCACCATGTTGACGCCATGCAGGGCCTGTTTCTCGCCATAGTACAGATCGAGATCCTGCACCTGCAGGCAAGGGGTTTCGTCCTCGATATGCAGGCTGCCGCGCCCCCGGCTCAACGCATCGATGTCGATGGCATGTGTCTTTGTTTCGGTCATCACTACTGTCCCGTTAGATTTTTATGTCCATCATTGCGGCGCAGGCCGGCATGACAACACCCGGATGACGCCTCTGACCAGCATCATCTGCCGGCAATTAATTTTCCAGGGCACGGTATTTCTCGCGCAAACGATTGCGAATCGCAATGGCCAGCAGATTCAGGGCCACGATCACCAGCACCAACAAAAACGCAGTGGCGTACACCAGCGGTCGCGCCGCTTCCACGTTGGGGCTCTGGAATCCCACGTCATAAATATGGAAGCCCATGTGCATGAATTTACGATCCAGATGCAGGAACGGCGCATTTCCGTCCAGGGGCAGCGAAGGCGCCAGCTTCACCACACCCACGAGCATCAGCGGCGCCACTTCACCGGCGGCGCGGGCGATGGCCAGGATCAACCCGGTCATGATGGCAGGACTGGCCATGGGCAACACCGTACGCCACAGGGTCTCGGCCTTGGTGGCACCCAGAGCGAGACTGCCCTCGCGCACTGACTTGGGTATGCGTGACAAACCCTCTTCCGTTGCCACGATCACCACCGGCACCGTCAACAAGGCCAAAGTCAGGGAAGCCCACATCAGCCCCGGTGTGCCAAAGGTGGGGGCCGGCAGAGCCTCGGGAAAAAACAGCTGATCGATATTACCGCCGAGGAAATACACGAAGAAGCCAAGACCAAACACGCCATATACAATGGAAGGTACGCCGGCGAGATTGTTCACCGCAATACGAATCAACTGGGTCACTGGTCCCTGCCTGGCGTACTCACGCAGATACACCGCCGCCACCACGCCGAAGGGCACCACCATGATGGACATGATGATCACCATCATCACCGTACCGAAAATGGCCGGGAAGATGCCGCCCTCGGTATTGGCCTCGCGTGGTTCGTCGCTGACAAATTCCCAGGCCTTTGTAAGATAAAAACCCAACTTCTGGGAAAGACTCATTTCATTGGGTCGATAAGCGCGCACCACCTTGGCCAGGGGAACCAGCACGGTCTCTCCGGTGGCCACCGTCACCAGCATCTGATCGCGGTTGATGTCCTTGTACAGGTCCCTGAGCCGCTGCTGCAGACCGGCGTATTTTGCCTGTTCATCCTTGCGTTCCGCTTCGATGGCGGCGCGCTCCTCGGGATCATCCTCGCCACGCAGCTCCAGGGCGCGTTCGCGTAAACGCAAACGTTCCAGCGCATAATTGATGGCGCCGATCTCGCCCTTTTCCAGATGACGAATCTCGGCAAACAGATCCGTGGCCCGCTGCAGGCGCGGCAACAAGCCCTCCCAGGCGCCCTTGCCCACCACCACGGACTGGCCGTTTTCCTGTACCGCATTGAGATAGCCGTATAGATTGCCCCACTCGCGGCGCTCCACTGCCATTACCGTCTGCGGGTTGCGCGCCGCCTTGATATTCGGCGCCACCACCCAGCGAAAATCCTTGCCGGTGACATCGCGGTTGCCGGTCTTCAACAGATAACGCGTCACCAAAGCATCGCCCTCGATGCTCATGCCCGCATCGCGCAGACGTTGTGCGGTGACCGTTTCTTCGTCCTGAATCTCGCCGATGAGTCGGACCACACTACCATCCTGTTTCTGGTAGTCGTATTCCCACACCGTGTGTGGCCAGAAATGCCCCATGCCACGCACGGCGATGAGCACCAACAGGCCGAACACCAGGATGAGGCTAACACTCACCGCGCTTGCGGTGAGCCAGATCCAGGGACTGCCGGACTTGAACCAGGTACGCATCACTCGGGCCTCACAGGGAACTGTACTTGGTGCGCAGACGCTGGCGCACCATTTCCGCCAACGTATTGAACACGAAGGTAAAGCCGAACAACACCAGGGCGGCAAGGAACAGCACACGATAATGGGTGCTGTCCACCTCTGCCTCGGGCATCTCTACGGCAATGTTGGCTGACAGGGTACGCATGCCCTCGAAGATACTGAAATCCATCACCGGGGTATTGCCGGTGGCCATGAGCACGATCATGGTTTCACCCACAGCGCGGCCCATGCCGATCATCACCGCGGAAAAGATACCGGGGCTGGCAGTCAGTATCACCACCCGCACCAGGGTCTGCCAGGGGGTGGCGCCCAAAGCCAGGGAGCCAAAGGTCAGGTGTTTGGGTACACTAAACACCGCGTCCTCGGTGATGGAGAAGATTGTTGGAATCACCGCAAAACCCATGGCCAGGCCCACCACCAGGGCATTGCGCTGATCAAAGCCAATACCCAGCTCATCATACAGCCAGGCCCGCATGTCGCCGCCAAAGAAAGTTAACTCCATCGTTGTGCTCATACCGAAGGCCACGGCGCCCAGCACCAGCACCACCGGTATCAGCAGCGCGGCATCCCAGCCATCGGGTACCCAATGACGCAAGCGCACCGGTAGTTTGTGCCAGAAAAAGGCAAACACCAGCACCCCCGTGGGCACGATAATGAGCAGACTGAAAATACCCGGAAGGTTGGCCTCCAGCAGCGGCGCCAGCCACAGGCCGGCGAGGAAACCCAGAATCACCGTGGGCAGCGCTTCCATGGTTTCGATGCTGGGCTTGACGATCTGGCGCATCCTCGGCGCCATGAAATAGGCGGTGTAAATAGCCCCCAGGATGGCCAGGGGTACGGCCAGCAGCATGGCGTAAAAGGCTGCCTTGATGGTGCCGTAAACCAGAGGGGTGAGACTCAGCTTGGGCTCAAAGTCATCACTGGAGGAAGATGACTGCCAGGCATATACCGGTTTTTCGTAACTTTCGTACCACACCTTGCCCCATAACGATGACCAGGAGATTTCCGGGTGTTGATTGTCCACGTGCCAGAAAGAAACCCGTCCCGCCGCATCCTCGCTTAACAGGGCATTGGCCCGCGGCGCCATGGCCACGTGGCGGATGGGCTTGCTGCTGGTGTTCTGCTTTAGCAACAGACGATGGGCCGTGGAATGATAAATGGCCAGCTGACCGCTATCGTCCGCGGCGACAAAACCCTTGCGGGTATATTCTGGCGCCAGATCCCGGATAGGGCGGGACTGCTCAGTAAATTCGCGAATGGGCCGCAGCGCATGGCTACCACGTTCGTCTCGCACACTGAACCATTGCACCACACGCCCACTGGAGTCACCCACCAGCAGGGAGAGGTCGCCGGCGAGAAATTGCACCGAGGTAACCTGCAGGCCCACATCCACCAGCCTCAACTGCTCCAGCAGGCGCGGCTCGGTCTTGTCACTCACATCGAAATGCACCAGGCTGCCATCGTCGTGGATGAGATAAAGATTACGCTGTTCCTTATCCAGCAACAGGCGTGACACCGGCGAGGCAGAGGGCTCCGCAAATGACATCACCACCTGTTCGCGCTCCAGTTCCGGCGCATCGTCCATGAAGGATTCTTCCTTGGCAAAATGGGTCAGCAGCAATCGGCCGTCGGCGGTCTGCGCCACTACTGTGGCCTCCTCCTCGCCATCCTGAAAGGCGATGAGGGTCAGGGCCTCACCATCCTCATCGATCTCCAGCGGTTCCTCGCCCAGGGGATATTCAATCACCGGAGTGATCAGACGCTGATCATTGGGATAACTTACCTTGTACACGTGGCGGGCGACGACGGCGGAACCATCGGACAGACCCAGGGCAAAACGCGCCTGGGTCGGCTCGCCCGCGGCAAAGCTGCTGATCCCGGCGCCGGCCGGCAGTTCAAATGCCTGTTCAGTGATAGGCTGGCCACTGTCTAGCGCAAAGAAAACTGCCTTGCCCGACGAGGTCAAGCGAAAACCAATCTCTGCCTGTTCCTCCATGGCCAAGTACAAGGAAGGCCCGGACCCGCCGGGCAACCCATAGTCCGCCACCCGCTCCATCTCCGCTCCCTTGAACAGGGGCACCACCACGTACAGTAAATAAAAGAAGATCAGCACAATGGCCAGGATCACGCTCAACCCACCCAGGGCTACACCGCGGGTGGCCAGGCCATCCTTGAACATGCGCCAGCGCCGGCGGCGCTGATTTTCGGCGCTGTCGGTGGGGGGCAGAACCGCCCGGGCAGGAGTTCGGGAGACAGGACTCTCAGTCATAAACGAATGATAGGCGAGGAATATGACAGTTTTGTGACAAGGCCACAGAGGAAAGCATAAAGGGGAAGGATAAAAGTCCGGTTTTTCCAAGCGCTGCTGCACACCTTACAATGCTCAATGCGTCAGTATCCTGCTCAAAAAAAAGCCCCGCCAAAGCGGGGCCTTCTGTGGACAACTGGTTCTATATTATTACTGAATCTTGGCCAGCGCCTTCTTCGCCACCTTGGCCGGCAGCGGGATATACCCGTCCTTGATCACCACCTCCTGACCCACCTTGGACAACACCAGCTTGATAAACTCTCGCTCCAATGGTGGCAGAGGCTTGTTGGGATGCTTGTTCACATAGACGTAAAGGAAACGCGCCAGCGGATATGTCTTGTTGATGGCGTTGTCCGGGGTGGCAGCCACGAAGGGCTTGCCGGCTTTCTTGGCCAGCGGCACAGCCCTCACGCCGGAGGTCTTGTAACCAATACCGGAGTAACCGATACCGTTAAGCGAGGTGGACACCGACTGCACCACCGAGGCGGAACCCGGCTGTTCGTTGACGGTATTCTTGTAATCACCCTTGCACAGTGCCTTCTTCTTGAAGTAACCGTAAGTGCCAGACACCGAGTTACGACCGTAGATCTGGATCTTGCGCTTGGCCCAGGCGCCGGTGAGGCCTAGATCACCCCAGGTGGTGATATCTTTCTTGTAACCGCACTTGCGGGTGGAAGAGAACACCGCATCCACCTGCGGAATGGTCATGCCCTTGATGGGGTTGTCCTTGTGCACATACACCGCCAGGGCGTCGATGGCCACGGGAATGGCGGTGGGCTTGTAACCGAATTTCTTTTCAAAGGCGGCCACTTCCTTGCTCTTCATCTTGCGGCTCATGGGGCCGAGATTGGAGGTGGACTCGGTGAGGGCAGGCGGCGCCGTGGAGGATCCGGCGGCCTGAATCTGGATGTTGACGTTGGGATATTCGCGTTTGAATTCCTCGGCCCACAGGGTCATCAGATTGGCCAGGGTATCGGAACCGACACTGGACAGGTTGCCGGATACGCCACTGGCGCGGTGATATTCGGGTAGTTGGGGATCCAGTTTGGGGCCCGCCAGGGTGCTGCCGGCAAACAGCAGGCTCGCTATGGTCAGGCCCAACAGACCTTTGTGGAAGGTTTGATTTATGTTCATTACATATTCTCCAGGATTGAAAACGATCTTCTGCACGTGGCGTGGTCTACTGCCTTAACGATCCCCAGCCCACGCTATGATGAATAGTATTACTCGGGAATATGACAGCCCTGTGACCACAATATGACAATTTGATGACAGTGATCACAGCCCTCAAACGGCTTGTGATTGTCTGTGCTCGATCAGCAGCTTTTTGGGGAACACACAACGGAACACACTGCCCTTGCCCGGCTGGCTGTCGATCTCCAGGTGCGCACCGTGACGATCCAGCACATGTTTGACTATGGCCAGGCCCAGTCCGGTACCGCCGGATTCCCGGGAACGTCCGGTGTCGATACGATAAAAACGTTCGGTCAGGCGCGGCAGATGCTCTGGTGAGATACCGATACCATCGTCCTCCACCTCGAAGCACACCGCATCGCCACAACGCTGCCAACGAAGATGAATATGACCCCCCGCCGGCGTATATTGCACAGCATTGAACGCCAGATTGGAAAAGGCGCTGCTCAACTCCTTTTCGCTGCCGCGCAGCCACAAGGCATCATCGGCCTCCAGACTGAATTGGTGCCGGCGTTCACCACTCAGGGTCCGTGCATCCTCCAGCAGAGAGGCGAGTATGGCCGACACCGCCACCGGATCACGCAGCGCCGATTTTTCCTCATTTTCCAGACGCGAGAGCATCAACAGGTCTTCCACCAGGCGCGTCATGCGCTGGGTCTGACTCTGCATCTGCTGCAGGGACTTGTCCCACTGCCCGTCGTGCTCGCCAGTGGCATCGGTCATATTTTCCAGGTAGCCGGTCAGCACCGTCAGCGGAGTACGCAATTCGTGGGAAACATTGGCGACGAAATCGCTGCGCATGCGCTCCAGGCGTTTGAGGCGAGTAATATCGCGTACCACCAGCAATTTCTGGTTATTGCCGTAGGGCACGATACGAAAGGAAAAATAGCGTTGGTCGTCCAGTGGCGAGGCCATTTCCAGGGGCTCGGCAAAATCCCCCCGGGCCAGAAACTCGCTGAAACGTGAATGACGGATCAGGTTATCGATACGCTGGCCGATGTCCTGCTTGTTCTTCAGTCCCAGGTAACGCTTGGCCGCCTTGTTGAACCACTCGATGCGATCGTCCTCGGTGAGCACCACCGTGGCGTCGGGCATGGCCGCCGTGCTTTCCTTGAAGCGCGAGAGGATGGTCGCCAGGCGCTTCTTGCGCTGCCGGTTGCTGCGTTGCAATTGATAGATATGTTCAAAGGCCTCACCCCAGATGCCCGAAGCATGGGGCGGCTCGGTCTTTTTGCGCCGGTAATACCAGCGTTCCAGTCGATAGAGGTTGTACAGATGCCAGCCGAGATAGGCCATCAGAGCGAGGGTGAACAGGCCAAGGGGCATGTCCAGCAACCAGCCCACGAACAGTGCACCACCAAACAGCGCCGCCATGCGCCAGAACTCTCGTAACCAGGGATTGGACACTGTTTAAGCCTGCTTCTGCCTGCGTTATTCAGGATTGTGTGGAAAACCGGTAGCCGGCGCCGCGCACAGTCTGAATCAGGCCCGCCGCCTGATGCGGCTCCAGGGCCTTGCGCAAGCGGCGGATGTGCACGTCCACGGTACGGTCGTCGATGTACACATTACGGCCCCAGACCCGATCGAGCAACTGTTCCCGGGCATAAACCCGCTCGGGATGGCGCATGAAAAACTGCAACAAACGGTATTCCGTGGGCCCCAGCTCGATCTTCTGCTGGCCGGCACGCACCCGATGGCTGGAGGGCTCCAGGGTCAACGGGCCGAGGGTGATGGGGGTCTCGTCAGCGCCACCGGCGCGGCGCAGTACGGTCTTGATGCGGGCGATAAGTTCACGGGTGGAAAAGGGCTTGGTGAGGTAGTCATCCACTCCGCCCTCCAGGCCGCGGATCATGTCTTCCTCGGCATCCCGTGCAGTGAGCATGATTACCGGCAGATCGCGGGTGCTGTCGTCACGGCGCAGTTGTTTGGCGAAATCCAGACCGCTGGTGCCCGGCAGCATCCAGTCCAGCAGCATCAGATCCGGCGCCTTGTCCACCAGTTGGCGCCGCGCCTCTTCCGTACTGCCCGCAGGCAGCCACTGAAAACCGGCGCGCTCCAGGCTCATGCCGATCATGTCGCGAATTGCCACCTCGTCTTCCACCACCAGGATTGTTATAGTTCCGTCACTCATAAAAAATAGGCACTGTCCTTCATGCTGGCATTAAACCGGGGCAATGTTACCGCTTTATGACATTCCTGTGACGCCTGCCTGCCGTCATGCTGCAGTTCCCGAACTCTGCCCACACCGTTATCATAGCGGCCACTACAAAGCACTTTCGAGAAACTTGCCATGTCCTCCCTGTTTGATTTCGACCCGCCGGCAGATGAATACGCGGTGATGGGCAATCCCATCGCCCATTCCAGGTCACCGCAGATTCATAGCGCCTTCGCCCGGCAGACCGGACAACGCATCCACTACAGTGCTATCCAGGTGGACCCCGGTGGCTTTGAACAGGCGGTGGGCAATTTCTTCGCCAACGGCGGTAAGGGTCTCAATGTCACGGTACCCTTCAAACAGGAGGCCTGGGCCCTGGCCGGTGAGCGGGGCGCCGAGGCCGAACGGGCCGGTGCGGTAAACACCCTGCTGATGAATAAACAGGGGGTGCTGGTGGGACGCAACACCGACGGCATCGGCCTGGTGCGCGACATCCTGCACAACCACGGCGGAAAGATTGCCGCACAAACCATTCTCCTGCTGGGGGCCGGTGGCGCGGCCCGGGGCGTGCTGTCGCCGTTGCTGGCCGAAGGCCCCGCACACATCGTCATCGCCAACCGCACCCCCAGCCGGGCGCAGACCCTGGCAGCTGACTTCGCGGCCCTGGGCCCGGTGAGCGGCGGGGGTTTCGGGGAGCTGGAAGGAGAATCCTTTGATCTCATCATCAATGCCAGTGCTGCCAGCCTGCAGGGTGAAGTTCCGCCTCTACCCGCCGGCTGTTGCACACCGCGCACCTGGTGTTATGACATGATGTACGGTGCTGAGCCCACGCCCTTCATGCAGTGGGGGCAACAGCTGGGCGCGGCGAAGACTGTGGATGGCCTGGGCATGCTGGTGGAACAGGCTGCAGAGTCCTTTTTCATCTGGCGGGGGATACGGCCTGAAACGGCAGCGGTAATTCAGTCTGTTCGCACAGAACTGAACGATCGCCGATAAGCTTCCAGCCTGCCCCAAAACTCATGGTTCAGCACGACGCTCCCCAATGCGCCGTTCCACGCCCAACCAGAGACGAAAATGCCAGCCGGCACGGCGCCGGTCGTTACTGATGTCACGTGGATAAAACGGCCGCACCTCCAGCACCTGGCCATGCAAGCCCACCCCCGAGAGCTGGGCAATCATACGCTTCGCAATAACGCGTGACTGGCCGGACACCCGGCAATACCGACCCTGGCCTGCGGGCGCGTCAGCCACAAGTGTGAATCGGACAAAATCACTGGGGCGTTTCTTGCCCACACGCGGCAGGATACCCCCAAAAATCGAACCTGTTGGTTGTGGCCCCACCACTTCATCGAGCAATTCGCGCAGCTCATCAATCCTTGCGCGATCAGGTAAATTACCGATATAAATATCGAGCATTCTCTCCCCCTCTCCACCCGGACTTCCGCCGGGCTCAGGGAAGTATAGACAAACTCCCGGTTACAGCAAGTTTATTTTATAGGCACAAAAAATCTCCCGTTGGACAATGGCTTGGAGACAGCAGACTGGGCTGGCGGGGCCTTACAGATTCGGCATGCCCCGATGGACATTGGCTTGTGAAAAACCCCGCAGGATGCACTCATAGGTTTCTCGCCGGCGGCCCACTCGCGGACCTAACCCGTCGAACGCAACACGAATGGCTCAGGCATGGGTGCGAAATTTAAGGTAAGTAAAAGACGGGAAGCCAGCACTGTCGACCCCAATAAACGGCTAAAAACGCGCCCCCAATTCAATACCATAGGTCAGCCAGTAATTGTCTCCATCATTGACGAAACCCTGACGCTCATCCAGGCCGATGTACTGTGCCCCCAGGCTCGCGCCAAGACGCCAATGATCATTGATCCCGAAACTCACGCCAAATCGCGCCGCGCCGATGGCATCGGTGGCGCTGTTACTGGTGCCGCCGCCCAGCATCTCCAGGTACAGGTAACTGGCGTTCACCAGGGCATCTGTGAGATGCAGACGCGCCGCGGCGCCTAACATCCAATAGCTGGCGGAAAAATTCAGCGGCGTGGGATTGCTGTACTCATTGAGCACCAGGTCCAGATTTGTCTTGCCCACCTCGCCCACCAGGGCCAGTTGAATCAGCTCATCGGAGACAAAACCCGTGGCCAGCTTGGCGCCAAAAAACTCCCCGTGCCGCCCGACCCGGGTATCCAGAAAGGTGGAATTACTGACCAACTCCCACCACAAGGTCTGCTCCTTTCCCGCCACCATATCCTTGATGTACTTTCCCGCGTACACCACAAAGGCCGCCACCATGACAATACCCGCAAAGATAAAAAACACCTTGGCAAAATCATGATTGCCTCCTCCACCACTGTATGACAGGTTGCCCTGTACACCGACTGAAACATGACTCTCTACATGCGGCGCGGGAGGCTCGCTGTCCGGATGTTGCCCGGTGGGTGCAACAGGTTCTGCCGGTGCCGCCGGCTCGGCACTCATTAGTTCCTCATTGAGCTGATCCTGCAATTGTTCATTCTCGCCCGGCTCTTGCCCCTCGGCACAGTCTCCGGCCTCGGTGGATTTTTTCTTGTCAGCCGCCTTGTCTTGGAGACATGGCTTAGTGCCATTCGAGGCAGGTGCTTGCACCTCCACAGCAGTTGCCTCCGCTACCTGCTCGAGCTGCGCCATGTTTCCTTCTCTTATTGCATAGCCCTGCGCCTGCAGTTCAGACATCATCTGTTGCGCCTGCGCCTCACTGAGATACACCACCGGCAGCCCACTGTTTGCCAACGAGGTCAGCAGCCCGGAATTGTCCGTCACTCCCGGCTGGGCATAGGCCGGATGGAACGCCAACATCACCAGAAAAAAGAACAGGGTAATTTTTGCCAGACCGGCCTTACGCCATACATCCATATTTGCACACTCGTTGGAGATTCTTTGCGAGGAAAACTCAGGGAAAATCAGTCGCTAGCCAAATGCTGGTTCTTCAGATCCAGATAATGTTGTGCGGAATACTCGATCCACTTGCGCTCGTCTTCGGACAGCGGTCGCACCTTGCGCACCGGGCTGCCTAACCATAAATACCCCCCTTCGAGGACCTTGCCCGGTGACACCAGACTGCCCGCCCCCAACAACACAAAGGGTTCCAGCACCGCACCGTCCATAATGGTTGAGCCCATGCCCACCAGGCAATGATCGCCCACCGTGCAACCGTGGAGGATCACCCGGTGACCCACGGTGACGTTGTCGCCCACGCTCACCGCATAGCCGTCGGGCATGTCCTCGTGGGGATGGGTGACATGGATCACGCTGCTGTCCTGGATATTCGTCCGCCGACCGATGCGGATCCCGTTCACATCGCCACGCACCACGGTCATGGGCCAGATGGAACTGTCTTCGCCAATGTGCACGTCACCGATCACCAGCGCCGTATCGTCCACCAGCACCGTGTCATCCACCGTGGGGGCAACGCCCTGGAAGGTTCTGATATTTTTCATTGTTTCACTCATTCTATTGATCCCCACGGTTCTCTCTCACTCAACAGCCCGTAGGGTGGGCATGTTTTTTTGCCCACGCGTAAGTTTAAATCCCCGCACGCGTGGGCACACAATACGTGCCCACCCTACGCCCTATCGTAACGTCACCAGTTCTTCGGCGCTGGTGGGATGTATGGCCACGGTATTGTCGAAGTCCGCCTTGGTGGCGCCCATCTTGATGGCCACCGCAAAGCCCTGCAGCATTTCGTCGGCGCCCTGGCCGATGACATGCAGGCCCACCACCTTTTCTCGTGCGCCCACGCAGACCAGCTTCATGGCGGTGGTGGGCTGGTGTTTGGTGAAGGCATGGGCCATGGCGGTAAAGCGGGTCTGATACACTTTCACCGCATCGCCGTGTTGCTTGCGCGCTTCATCTTCTGTCAGACCTACGGTGCCAATGGGTGGATGACTGAACATCACCGTGGGAATATTGCTGTAATCCAGCCTGCGCTGGGGCTGGTTGTTGAACAGACGGTCGGCCAGGCGCCGCGCCGCGGCAATGGCCACCGGCGTGAGTTGTGCCCGGCCGGTGACATC
>DRKQ01000062.1 GCA_011051685.1 Gammaproteobacteria bacterium | reverse complement strand
TTCGAGTCGTCATGAACCGGCCTGGGCCGGCGGCTTGAAGCCGGCTTTAGCCGGAACCGCACTTACAGTGCGTAAAAATCATGCCACCGGCTTGCAGCCGGTGGTTTGTTGACTGCTCAGCGCGGTACGCTCGCGGAGGCGTTGCAAAGCCTGGATGTCTTGTTCATCGTCAGGCTGCCAGCGTGCCTGCCATTGCGTTCTTGGCAAGGCGCGTGCAATGCGTGGCATTTCAGGAATAAAACCACGGGACAATAAAAAGCCCCTTGCTTCGCGAGAAGCAAGGGGCTTTTGCCAACCCGTCCATACAACGGGTTGCAGTTGAATATGGCGTCCCCAAGGGGAGTCGAACCCCTGTTACCGCCGTGAAAGGGCGGTGTCCTAGGCCTCTAGACGATGGGGACAGAAAACTATGGCATCTTTCTGTCTGGCCGGTCAGGCTGACTGAGTTGCGTCATCACGGTGCCAAGCATCAACAGCATGAAACCGATCGGCACCAGTGCAAGCAGATTGACCGCCTGGCTGGCGCGATCACTCAGCATGACGCCGAAACCGAGAAGCAGTCCCGCCAGCGTGAGCAGGATGCCAAGCCAAATGGCGATCTGACCGACGCGCTGCATTCTACTGATTCCGCCTTGTAAATCAAGCATTTTCTGGTTCAAACCAACCACGAAAATACCACGATCTGGTGGAGCCAGGCGGGATCGAACCGCCGACCTCAACACTGCCAGTGTTGCGCTCTCCCAGCTGAGCTATGGCCCCGAAAGAGGCGCAAATATTAGGCGAATGGAGCGTGCTTGTCCAGCAGTTTTTCCCACGAAGATGCTATTTTTGTAACTACTCAGCACCATCTCGCTCCAAGGCGAAGTCCGGCAGTTTCCCCTCAAATGCCAAACGCAAGGCCTCCGAAGCCGACATTCCGTGCTTGCGGCAGGTCGACAGATATCCTCTGATTCGACAGAACATCCGCGCCCCTTCCTCGCTGCGGAAGCACCCAGATATTTTCTGCTGCACCTTTGTCATGCGCACGTCATTTTCAGCCTGATTGTTTGTGAAAGGCACATTGGCATGGATCATGAAGCGCAGCACATCATCTTCATAGGCGGTTAACCGCTCCAGCAAATTTCGCGCCTTGCTGCGCTTGAGTCGGCCTCTGGTCTTCTTATCGGGTGGTTGCTCCGGTGCGGGGCATTCCTTGTCCGCCTGTTTCAGCAGATTGCGATAGCGTCGCCGGTAACCGCCGGCCCTGACCGGCGGCAGGACGCCACCTGCGCCTTCAACCGCCCGATTGATCTCCTTGAGCAGTGATCCCATGGCTACAGCCCATTGCTGGTCATCCTGCTCGGCGGCCCGCTCCAACTCCCTGAGGTGGTGGGCGTTGCACAGGGCATGGGTGCAGTCTTGGTAGCGATAATAGGGTTTCCAGTGATCATGACACAGCACACCACGGAACCGGGGCAGGATGCCGATCTCATCCATGGCCTCCTTGCCTCGTTTCGCATGGACCTGATAATGCGTCCACTGCCTGTTGGTCGCACAATGTAACCAGTGGCGCTTGCCATCGATATTGACACCGGTCTCATCGGCATGGGCCGACATGGCTTTGGCCAGCGCTGTTTTGCTGATCCCCTCGAATGTCTCCAGTTGCACATGGGCTTGCCGATTGAAGTTCACCAGTGAACCGTCACTCAGGGCGATGCCCAGCTGGTCGGCAAAGTATTCCTGAATACGCTTGTAGGGCAGGAGCTGGTACTGCGACAGATAGACCGCGTGGGCCTTGATGCCATCACCATACTGGACCTTTCGCTCCACCCCTTGCGGGAATTCGGCGACGAAGCGTTCACCGGCCGCGTTCTCCAGAACCTGCGCCCGGTATTCAGTGACCCACCGTCTGATGTCGATATCGAACACCTGCCGGGACTCGAACCCCGCCTCGACATACTCACCCCGTGGCAGGCGGCGGCGATCGATCTTGATGACGCTGATGTCGTCAGGATCCTCGACCGGTTCCAGTGTCTTGCCGACATGGCCGGGTTGGCCGCCCGAGGGTCGCTTCGAGCGAGATCGCTTCTGCTTTGGCCGATTGGGGTCGGATGAAGGCGGCTTGCTGCTGTTGCGACTATTGATCCCCAGGCGGTTGATCAACACGACAAACAGCGTCAGCAGCATTTCGATGCTGGCGCGCAGACCCGGCGAGAGATCTTTCTCTTGCTCCAGCTGTTGTCTGACCTGTGTCAGCGCCTTGTCGATATCGATGCCCTGTACCTTCATGTGAGATGGCCTGCATGACCAGTGGTCCTGCAGCTATTGTCTCACGTGTTTTGAAATGCCAATTTTGGCTTTTGAGGGGCGCTATGAGGCGAAAAACAAATTCAGCAAGGGCCGGGATGGCATTGCGTTGAGATTCGCCGTTGACAGCAACTCGGGCGCTGTCGCAAGTCTGTTTTAGGTGTCGCCCCAACCGCACCAGAAATACAGGAAATGTACGAAAAACCTTGTCAAGTGTTTTCTGCTATTTTTTGTGCTGAGTAGTTACAATGCATCAAGGACGCCAATGGCGTGCTACCGGGCAAGACCATCTTTTTCTGCTCCTCCAAGGCGCACGCCCGGCGCATGGAGGAGATCTTCGACAAACTCTATCCGCAGTATTCCGGCGAACTCGCCAAGGTGCTGGTCTCCGA
>DRKQ01000061.1 GCA_011051685.1 Gammaproteobacteria bacterium | reverse complement strand
TCATATCGACCCGCGCTACGGTGAGACCCTGCGCGAGGCCGTTGCCTGTGGGGTGGAATGTCTGGCCTGGGCGGCGGAGGTTTCAACGCGAGAAATCATGTTGCGGCACCCGTTGCCGGTGCAGGTGGCGTAACGACGGGCTTATTGAGCTTTGAGCTTGCCAGCTAAGGACATCCACCACAGAGGGCGCAGAGGAACACGGAGAACGGCAAATTATTATCATCTCTGTGATTCTCTGTGGTGAATATTGTTAAGGGGGTTAATATCACGAAGCCGCCGCCTGATTTTCTTTCTTTGTCTCCGTGTGTTCATCCAGCATGGCGACGAACTGCGCCGCCGGCATGGGGCGGGCAATGTGATAGCCCTGGGCAATGTCGCAACCCATGTTCGTCAATTGTTGCAAAATGGTTTCATCCTCCACGCCTTCGGCGACTACCTCCAAGCCCAGGTCGTGCGCCAGGCCGATAGTGGCGCGCACGATAGAGGCGTCATCCTCGCTGGCGATCATGTCCATGACGAAGGATTTGTCGATCTTGATTTCATCCACCGGCAGCTGTCTCAGGTGGCCTAACGAAGAATAGCCGGTGCCAAAGTCGTCGATGGAGATGCATACGCCCAGCGTGTCGAGTTTTTGCAATTGTGCCTTGGCACGGGCCGGGTCGGCCATCATGGCGGTCTCGGTAATCTCCACCACCAGGCTGCGTGCCGGCAGTCGATGCCGTTCCAGCAGCGAGGCGATCAGCGGCACCAGCTCCTCGTCGTGCAGATTGATGGCCGACAGGTTGGCCGAGATCTTTACCACCCAGCCATTGGCATGGCAGTGGGCGCATTGTTGTACTGCCGTTTCCAGCACCCAGCGGGTCAACTCCTTGATCAGTCCGGTGCGCTCGGCGATCTCGATGAACTGGTCGGGGGGGATGGGGCCGTGTTGGGGGTGGACCCAGCGCGCCAGTGCTTCGGCGCCGATGAGCCGGTGGTTGCGCAGATCCAGTTTTGGTTGGTAGTGAAGTTCCAGCTGGCCATCGCGCAAGGCGTTGCGCAGGTCGTTGATCAGGCCGAGCCGTTCTGCCGCCCCCTTGTTGTCCAGCGCCTGGAAGACGGCGGCATTTTGGGTGTTTTTCCGTGCCTGGAAGATGGCGGCCTCGGCCTTTTGCAATAGCACCGGTGCACTGGTGGCGTGCTGCGGATACAGGGCGACGCCGAGGGTGCCGCGGATATACAGATAGCGCCCATCGATTTCAAAGGCGTTTTCCAGGGTGCCGAGCAGCGTTTCGGCGATGCTGTCGATGGCCGCTTCGCCGGCGTTACTGAGCATGATGGCGAATTTGTTGCCATAGAAGCGGCCAGCCTGATCGGGCGCCTGCAGCACGGCGTTGAGGCGTCTGGCTACTTGCCGCAGCAATTCATCACCGCAGTGGTGCCCCAATGAGTCATTGATCTCCTTGAACTGCTGCAGGTCGATCATGCACACCGCCAGCGTCTGCGGGTCGCCATCCCGCCGGGCGATGGTTTCGTCGATGGTCTGGCTCAGGGCGTCGCGGTTGGGCAGGCCGGTGAGGGGATCATGCCGGGCCTGGTGTTCGAGCTGGGCGTGTTGTTCGTTGAGCCTGCGGAACAGAGAGGCAATGACCATCGCCCCCCAGGTCGACAGCCAGATGCTGATCAGCGCGGCAAAGCCAATCGGCACGCCGATATGTTTCATGAAGTCGCGCAGTCCGGTCTGGGGACGGCGATGGGTGTTGACGATGGTGTAGGGGGTGTCTGGGACGGGGGTGCTGGCCCAGATGTATTCCTCGTCATCGATGGTGGCGAAACCGCTGCTAGCCGACAGCAGGGATTTGCTGTCGATGTGGGCAAGGGGTTCTTGTGATGAACGGTTGTCGGCCGTGGTAAGCAGGTGGCCTTCCGCGTCGATGACGGACAGGGTGTCGCTGCGGGTTTCGTGATAGGGCAGCATGGCCTGAATTTGCCCGAGACTGGGGGTTTCCGGCAGCATCTCGATGAGGTGCTGGTTATGGTCGTGCAGCAGGTTGGGAATCTGGTGGCGGGTAAAATCCAGTGCGCTGGTGAAGGCGATGCTGGTAAAAAGAACGATGATCCCCAGACTGGATGCCAGTGAGCCGATCAACAATTTTGTACGTTGCTGCATGCGTTGTTGTCCGGCTCAGTGCTGCGTTGCGGGGTGTGGCAGTTTGCAGGGCCGGGCGGCCGGCGGCGGAGACACCGTTGTGCAGTGGTGGGGGCGGCTCGGGGCGGATGCTGGCAAGGCTTGGCAATGGCGTGATTTTGTCATGGTTTCTTTCCCTCCCTGGAGCCAGTCGGATTTGGGAAGACGCCAGCTGGATATGAAGAATATCCTGACAGGCGGCCGAAAGCCGGGCTCATTCAATAACCTGCAGGTACTCTGAAGTTATTAGCGGACTGACAGCAGGGGGACTTTAGGGCGCTTCGAAGAATCAGGGGCGCGCCACCGACGGTTCGCTGCGCCCTTTGTTTTTCCGACCGGGGAATGTGCCGGATTAAGGGGCTTGGCGGGGCCTGTCGGCGGCGAGGGCGGGACGCTTTACGACGGCAGGGTCTTGCCCGGGTTGAGGATGCCGTGGGGGTCAAAAAGGTGGCGGATCTGCTGCATCAGGGCGAGGCTGGCGGGATCGATTTCGCGCGCCACGAAATCACGTTTTACTAGTCCTACGCCGTGTTCGCCGGAAAGCGTGCCGCCCAGTTCCAGCACCCGCGTGAAGACGGCGTCGAGGCAGGCATCGGCGCGCGCCATCTGTGCGCTGTCGTCGGGGTCCACCAGCAGGTTGACGTGGATATTGCCATTGCCGGCGTGGCCGAAGTTGACGATGGTGATGCCGTGGCGCTCGCCGAGCTCCGCCAGCGAGGCGATCAGGGCCGGGATCTGCGACACGGGCACCACGACATCTTCGTTGATCTTCTTCGGCGCCACGTTGCGCAGCGCCGGCGACAGGGCCTTGCGCGTGGCCCACAGCGCCCGCACCTCGGCCTCGTCCCGCGCCACCCGCAGGTCCAGCAGGCCGTC
>DRKQ01000060.1 GCA_011051685.1 Gammaproteobacteria bacterium | reverse complement strand
TAATACCCGCGAAATCCAGACCGGATTTTTCAAGGATGCCACGGACATCATCCATGAACTGTCCGGCGGCAAGCTGGTGCGGGAGCATACCTACGTCAATGTGGTTCACACCGTGGACGGTGCCTGGAATCTCGACGGGCAGGTCATGACCAATGAGTAACTCGGTGAAGCCATAGCGCGGGGCTAGCGGTGTCATTTAAAGACCCAATCACACTATCAATGGGACACTTGGCGGCTTTGATGTATTCGACACGGTGGAAAATGCACGGCGCTTCGCAATCGAGTCTTTCCCGGAAGCGGCAAAAAAGCTCAATGCGGCCTTTATGACGCGAGTGTTCACTGCGGGCACCATCGAGGCAGCCAGCCGGGTATTGCACTCGCCGTTCTATCCTGAGGACTGAGACTATATCGATGAACAAAGCACGGATGTTACATACCATGCTCAGAGTGAGCGATCTGAATCGCTCGCTGAATCTTTATTCACAGGTCCTGAGGATGCAGGTTTTTCGCACCTATGACAATCCAAAGGATCGGTTCTCTTTGACCTTCCTGGGGTACGGGGACGAATCTGAAACCTATGTACTTGAATTGACATACAACTATGGTGTTGATAGCTACGAACTTGGCGTTGCATACGGGCATATCGCCATTGGTATGGAAGACTGTGAATAAGCCTGCGCAAATATAGCCACGCGAGGTGGTGAAGTCACCTACGGGCCTGTAACGATGGAAGGCTTGAACGAGACCATTGCCTTTGTTAAAGACCCGGATGGCTATCAGGTTGAATTGGTGGAGCGCTCGGCAGAATGGTTGCCCTGAATCGGACCAGGTAAAGTATCTTTCTCAAAAAGCACATCGAGAAAAGCTGTAATAACCGGCGCCACTTCCGGCATCGGCTAGTCGACAGTGCATCGTTTTCTGGCTGCAGACTACCACGTGGTCGGCAACAGCCGTAATGGCGGAGAATTGGAATCTCTTGGTAGTGAAACGGGTGATAATTTTCTCAGTGCCACTGGCGATGCGGCGGATGCGGGGCATTCAAAGGTTCTGTTCATGTGTGCTAGGCTATAATCATCATTCTATTGCAAAGTAGTATACATTACCACCGCTGTCCCACTAACTTACATTTTGTTTTGATGCAGCTGGTGACACAATTGGGAATCAGGGAGGTTAGCGGAATTGGAGACATAAACATCGTTGCTCTCTTTTCCGTCATTCCGGCGTAGGCCGGAATCCAGTGGCTTCAATGACTTACTGGATCCCGGCCAACGCCGGGATGACAAATCTGAAGTTAGTGGGACAGTGGTGATACATTAGGTATTTCTATGCACGGACCCTGCAATGTATCTGCAGGAACAGTTTGAGCAAGTCCGAGTAATGTTTTGCGCGATGGCGCCTGAATTGTTAAGTAGAGCACAAACCAAAAACAGGAGACCATAATGCATCAAGGTGGTTGTGAATGTCACTCGGTTCGCTATCAACTGACAGGTGAACCGCTCACCTGTTATGCCTGCCATTGTACGGATTGCCAAACGTCATCCGGTTCAGCGTTCACACTGTCGATGATCGTGAACAGTGAGAATGTGGAGGTGCTCGAAGGTGAGCTGGCTATCAATCTTCAGGATACCAACGGCGTTGAAGTTAAACGGCATCATTGTGCGCAATGCGGTACAGCGCTGTGGTACTCGGCAGATGCCTATCCTGATATCCTCGCCTTAAAACCGGGCACATTTGATGATACGCGTTGGTTCAGGCCTATCGCTCATCTCTGGTTACGCAGTGCACAGCCTTGGATTGTTTTGGATGAAGAGTCCAGTAAATACCAGAAACAACCTGAAATGCTCGAATTGTTTGCGCTGTGGGAGCGAGGAAGATCTGCCTGACTTGAATGCGTGCGGTTTTTACGTTGTGTAGTTCCACATGCCGGCACCCATAGCCCCCAAGGTAAGTGCATCTTGTGCCGCTTCATGCTGGAAACTTGCGGCGGCCATGTGTCGCGGCACATCGTCAGTGAAATCCCCGGTATCTCCCGAGTCATTTACGATATTACTGGATAAAACACCAGGTCGCATTGAGTCGGAGTAACCGGCATTCACAGGCAATGACTGGCACTGGTTGGCAATGGCAGGCGATAATGTGAAAAACGCAATTTATTCACTGCTGTCCCGTTAACATTCGCATTAGCATTAATGGGCGTAATAGTTTGTTTTTCATGAGCTGCAGCATGGTTTGAAAATTTGAGACATGAATAGTCAGTAAGCTCTACCGTCATTCCGGCAAAGGCCGGAACATAAGCACGAAGCGCGTTGAACGCCTCAGGCGGCCCGAAGGGTGAGCGCAGCGAATAATCCAGAGGTTTTAACGACATCCTAGATTCCGGCCTTCGCCGGAATGACGGAAACGGGACAGCCGTGCTATTTATTATTGATACAGCACAAGTAGATCCTTTCTTTTTGCTACATCCGCAACCCGTTTTCTACTTTCAGTCCCGGCACTCTTGAAAATTCTCCGACATTGGCTGTCACAACCGTCAGATTATCTGTACGGGCATGTGCGGCAATCAGCAGATCGTTTGGCCCGATAGGGGGGCTGTCGTGTGAGGTGATGGCGACAAGCCATCAGACCGTGCTCAAATCATCCTAAACAACAATATTTGACACATTAGGTCAGTTGTCCTAGTCTTCCCGGAAGCTAGGGCGGGGGGGTTCGATTCAGGCGGTTATTTTTCCAATCGGGACAAAATATATGACTGCAAATCTGTTTGACTCCCTTCAATCATCGGTCAATCCTGATCTGGTACGCCGCTATAGGGGATTACCCTTGAATGAGGTTGATAGCGGCCTATTTTTAGCGGTACTGAGAGGAGCTATACCGGCTATCCCACTCATGGCCAGGGGCAAGTTGCCTGAAGCGACAACATGATGGCACAGGGTACAACGCGACGACAGATTGTGGAGGCTGCGGATGATTTGTTTTATCGGCAAGGTTTCGAGCATACATCCTTTGCCGATATCGCCAGGGTGGTAGATATCTCACGCGGTAATTTCTACCATCATTTCAAGTCCAAGGATGACATTCTCGATGCTGTCATCAAAACCCGCCTGGACAGGACGCAACACATGCTGGCGGATTGGGAAGAAGAGGGGACGACGCCAAAGGACCGGATCAGGAGTTACATCAAAATTCTGCTCACAAACTGGTCAATGATCAAGGACTACGGGTGTCCTGTAGGCACCTTGTGTACGGAACTTGCGAAGTTGAACCATGCCTCAAAGACCGAGGCCAACAAGATATTTACACTATTCCGGGTATGGCTGAGAAACCAGTTCAGACAGCTCGGCCATAAGAAGGATGCCGATGCACTGGCCATGCACGTACTGTCCTGGAGCCAGGGGGTAGCAACCCTGGGCAATGCCTTTGATGATTACAAATATGTGAAACAGGAAGTAGATAAGATGTGCGCCTGGCTTGATACCTTGTCTGTCAGGACAAAATAGTCCGAATTAATCAGAAGTTCCTTAACCGTTAAAAATGAGGCTCAGATATATGTTTATTGTGCTACTTAGATTTTCTGATAATAAAGCCCAGGCCGGAAAGTTTATAGAAGGCCACAAGGCATGGATCGAACGGGGTTTTGATGATGGTGTTTTCCTGCTCTCCGGCAGCATTCAACCGAGTTCAGGAGGCGTGGTCCTGGCGTACAATACCTCGTTTTCCGATCTTCAAGGTCGGGTTAACGACGATCCATTTGTGGCTGAGAACATCGTCAGTGCAGAAATCCTGGAGATCGAGCCGGGCCAAATCGATGAGCGACTCACCTTTCTCCAGAGTGTTTGACAGCAAGGGCGGCAATCCATGACGACGATAACAGGTCCTGATGGTCAGAAGCGCTGCCGCTGGTGTGACGCGGCGCCGGAGTTTCTTGATTATCATGATACGGAATGGGGTTTTCCAGTCAGAGATGATTACCGTTTATTTGAGAAATTGTGCCTGGAGGGTTTTCAGTCAGGGTTAAGCTGGCGCACGATCCTTGCCAAGCGCGAGAACTTTCGGGCCGCGTTTCATAATTTCGATTTCGACAGGATTGCCCGTTTCACTCAAAGAGACGTCAAGCGGCTACTCAAGGATGAAGGGATCGTCCGTCACCGCGGTAAGATTGAAGCTGTGATCAACAATGCACGGTGTGCGCAGAACCTTGTTGAACAAGAGGGATCGTTGGCTGCCTTCATCTGGCGTTACGAACCCAACAAGAAACATCTAGCTGAGCCTCAGAGTGTCTCGACGTCTACTGAGTCCATCGCCCTGTCGAAGGATCTTAAAAAGCTGGGTTGGAAATTTGTTGGACCAACCACTGTCTATGCATTTATGCAGGCCATGGGGCTGATCAACGATCATGTTGGCGATTGTGTCACACGTTCAAAAGTCGAGAAGGCGCGGAAAACATTCAAAGTGCCGGTAGGCTAGCAGATACACTATAGATTTCATCATTGTTATCCCATTTTTAATCGTCTCAAAATAATTGCTACAGGGTTGTTGCCCCGTGAGGGAGCGCCTTTCCATGCGCGTTTCGCGCCTGGAAAGGCGCTCCCACAGTGTTTGCTATGTGTGAGTCGCTATGGATAACTTGCGTTGTCCGATATCCGTGCCTATCACAAGTTGATTGCCGCTTACTTTGATCAGCCTCTCAAGAAGAGTGCCGGGTGAGCGGCCCTTAGTCGGGGTAGAATGATTGAATCGGTCACAAATCTGTACCAGGTGAAGTCTAAATGATGGAAGGCTCTTGTTCAGAGTCTAATTCACATTATTTTGGAGTCCACCGATGAAAAATTATGATGTCCAGAGTATAGAATTGAATGTATCGTGCCAAAAGGCATTTGATCTTATTGTCGATCCGGCGCAGCTGCCGAGCTGGACGCAAGCCTTTGCGTCGATCGAACCGGGCCGGGCGGTCATGAGAACACCCGAGGGAGAGGTCGAGGTTGGCCTTGACGTGGTTTCGTCACCGGATTGTGGCTCGGTGGATTGGCACATGACATTTCCCAATGGTGATGTTGCAATAGCTTATTCACGGCTGGTAGAGAACGGAAAAGGGCGGTGCATTTACAGTTTTATCCTCCTGCCGCCACCAGTACCGTTGGAACAGCTTGAAGGCGCGCTGGACGAGCAGTCCCGAACCCTGACAGAAGAACTTGGGAAACTCAAGACTATCCTCGAATATCATGACTGAACGGCAGAATAAACAGAACCCCGGTCTTGAACACAATGTCACTAAGGCCAGGTCAGGTGACCGGGAGGCCCTTGAGGCCGTGATTCAGGCGATTCGGAATGATGTCTATGGCCTGGCATTGCGTTTCCTCTGGCATCCCCAGGATGCTGAAGATGCCACACAGGAGATCCTCATTCGGGTTATCACCGGGCTTGGGAGTTTTCGTGGTAATAGTGGGTTTCGTACCTGGGTTTACCGGATTGCCTGTAACAGGTTGCTCACTTTGCGTAAACAATGCGCAGAGAAAGGTGCGATGCGCTTTGAGGAATTCGCTGGCGATCTGGCGTATCAAGACCCAGGTGGTGTGCAGCAATCTCCACCGGGCAGTGAAGAACTACTGCTGCTGGAAGAGGTGAAGATCGGTTGTACGCTGGCCATGCTACTGTGCCTGGACCGGGAGCACCGTCTTGCCTATGTTCTCGGTGAGGTCATGGAGCTCAGTCATCAGGAAGCCTCGCAGGTGCTGGAGGTTTCGCCGGCGGCATTCCGCAAGCGCCTCTCGCGCTCACGAGACAAGATAAAAACATTTATGCTGGCGCGCTGTGGCCTGGTCAATGCCGACAATGCCTGCCGATGTCGTAACCGTGTGTCCCTTGCTATCGATAGAGGGCGCGTGAACCCAGACCAGCTTCTGTTTGCTTCGTCCATGGAAGTTGCCCGGCGGTTTCCCGCCGTGCTGAAAAAAATCAGACAGCTAGAGGCGACGCGTCGTGCGGCTGCCTTGTACCGATCGTACTCACCACCAGAGCCAGCGACATCGTTTGTATCGTGGATCAGGGCGGTTATCGATGATCCGCAGGCAATGGATGTAGAAGGCGTTTCTGGAAGGGAATAACACAATGGCTGGCAAGGGTGAATATGTTTCCCACGTACTGGATCTCCTCCAGGATTTTGGTAATGTCACTGCAAAGCCGATGTTTGGCGGCCACGGGATCTACCGTGACGGGATCATCTTCGCCATTGTTGTGAAGGGCGCGCTGTATTTCAAGGCGGACGATACCAACCGATCCCGATTTATTGAAAAAGGGCTTGATTGCTTTACCTATTTGAGAAAGGGAAAGGCATACAGTATGTCCTACTATCTGGCGCCGGATGAAGCGCTTGAGGATAGTGAGGCATTATGTGATTGGGCACGGGAGGCATTTGATGCAGCCTTGAGATCCAGAAACATCTCCATTTGACGGTGGGGCTGCGCGAGGCCACCGAAAAGGCCAGTCTGTTATCCAGCGATCAAAAGAGGTTGTTCTGAGTATTTATAATTTGACCACGATCTTCCCGGCAGCACGGTTGGCTTCCATCATTTCGTGCGCCTTGCCGATCGCATTGAACTGAAAAATATGAGCGGGTTTGGCTTGGTATTTTCTTCGTGAAACCCGGTCCACAATCTCCTGCATGGGGATATCGCTCAGCGGGAAGTTCCTGGTGCCCAGCATGAAACTGGCAAAGAAGTTCAGATTGACGGAAGAGGGCATGTCGGTGAGAGGGTTGAACGACATGGGGTCCCCGCCGCCCAGAAAACCGGCATTGCACACACTGCCGCCTTTTTTCACCATTTTCAGGGAATCCTTGAGCGTGGTGTTGCCAACAATGTCCAGTACGCCATCGATTCCATCGAGGTAAAGGCTGCGCACTTCCTGGCTGAGTTCGGGTTGGTCGATCAGGCCGGTGTCGCAACCCAGTGATTCCAGTAGTGGCAGATGCTCGGGGTTGCGGGTGGTGGACAGAACCGTGACGTTTTTGATATTGGCGGCTATATTGATGGCCGCCTGTCCGAGGGCAGACGTGCCACCGCGGATGAGCACCACATCGCCTTCCTGCAAGGACAGGTTATCGTGCAGGCAACTCCAGGCCGTGGCGTAGGATTCGGGAATGGCCGCCAGCTCGGCCCAGTCCAGCCCGGTCTGTAAGGGGAAGACATTGCTGGCGGGCAGTGTCACATACTCGGCATAGCTGCCATTAATGGTGCGCCCCATACCGCCCATGATGGCGGCCACCACCTGCCCGGGGCTGGACTGCCCGGTGGTATCTTCGATGATTTCGCCGACACATTCGATCCCGCTCACCTGCGCCACATCGCCCCACACGCCCTGCCGCATATAGGTTTCGGCGCGATTGATACCGAATGCCCTGACCCGGATCAGCACCTCGCCCGGTTGAGGTTTCGGGTCGGGGATTTCTTTCATGACCAGTTGTTCGGGGCCGCCGTAGGCCTTGATGACCATTGCTTTCATGCTGCTCTCCTATTCGTTGAAGAATGAAAAAGTCGTTGAAGAATGTGAAAGCAATAATGACTGGCAGCAATGTAATAAAAAAGTACAAAAAATGAACAAACAATGTAGTATTATAAAAATGATCTCTCTCAAACAGCTTCAGACTCTCGATGCAGTGGTGCGCGGCGGTAGTTTCCAGGCAGGGGCCAAGACCCTGCACCGGAGCCACCCCAGTGTGATCAACCTGATGCGCAGCCTGGAGGAGCAGGTCGGCTTCACACTGTTCGATCGGTCCGGCTATCGCACACGCCTGACCGAAGCGGGAGAGGCCTTCTATAAACATGCCTTGCGAGTATTGCGCGAACAGGCCGAGTTGGAGGGCCTGGCCGGGTTTCTTCAGGAAGGCAACGAGGCCAGGTTGCGTATCGTGATCGGTGATGTCACACCGCTCGACGAGACGCTTCAGGTGTTGCGCGGTTTTGCCCAACGGTATCCCCACGTACAACTTGACCTGGATTTCGAAAACCTGTCCGGACCCCGTGAACGCCTGTTGGATGGTGAAGCTGATTTGATCATTCACCACGTCGATCCATCTGACCCCCGCTTTGAATGTCAAAAGATTGCTGAGGTGAAAATCATACCAGTGGTTGCGCCGGGTTTTCTCGAGTTCGACCCTGACACCAATAGGCGGTACGCTGCGCTACGGTCCTATACCCAGTGCATTATTCGTGACACCGCGAGAAAGGCTAAAAAGGAAAACTATTTCGTTCTCGATGACGCGCACTGCATCACCGTGGCTGACCAACACACGAAAAAGTCAATCATCGTCCAGGGCATGGCATGGGGACACATGCCGGACTTTATGGTTGCCAAAGAGCTGGAAGAGGGGACGCTGATATCTATCGAAGGGCGTTGGATCAAGGGCACCGTTGTGGATATTGTGGTCGCCCGGGTTGCCGGGGAATACCGGGGTGTTATGGCCCGGAAGCTTTGGGGTCATTTTTCCGATATAGGTGACAGAGCAAACCTGGAGGGATAATGTTCTTATCAGGAAAATGTTCCTCCAATTATAAAGAAGCACCTATTCATCGTCTCAAAAAACGCCATAGGGTTATTTCTTCCGTGAGGGAGCGCCTTTCCAGGCGCGATTTGCGCCTGGAAAGGCGCTCCCACCGTATTTCACACTGTAGTAGTCCGCAATAAGATAACTTGCGTTTACTCGCTGCTGCTTCAGGTATTCCCAATATGGTGAATGCTTATCGATGTCCGTTACCACTTTTGAGACCTAAATAAGATAGTCGACAGGGCTGTTCGTAATATGCTGTGAATACATCCCTGCGGCTGACAGCCATGAACAGACCTATCGACTAACTTATGCTTTCACGATCAAATGCATGGATACCTGGATTGTAGCGAGTTTGAACAAAGCAGAGGCGGCAGGAGTGCTGCTCAAGGAGGATGTTTCTAAAATACGGGTTAATTCCGGGATGGATTCTATTTTGTAAAATTAAACATAAATCGTGATATTTTCCACTCTCCATGCTGTTTTCTTAATGTAAAAAAGGCACGGTAGTTATCTGTGGTTTTTCTTTCCTTTGTCTCACGTACAATAAGATGACCGATTGCGCGTGTTCTGGCATAGGCCATATCCGATCTGACAACGATTTCGTCTACAACGTCCTTCACATCAAGGTCAATCGTCTGGAACTCCTGTTCATAGGCCTTTTTTACCGCCTTCCAACCTACGGCCGTCGGCAGGCCGGCGGGCATAAATATACTGTCGCTTGTGTACAGCCGCATTACGGCATCAATGTCTGAGGTGCTCATTGCCTGCCCGTATGCATCAATCAATTGTGAAATATCCTGCCTGTCATCTGCACTGACAGGACAGGAAAGCCCTATCAGTGTGGCCAGTGCGGCAATCAAGAAAAGTCTGATCTGCTTCATGCTCATCCCAAATAAAAAGTCAGTGTTGATTTCACGAATATTCAATATAGATTAGGCGGATTATCTCAGGAGATACAGCGCCGCGTTCGGAAAACACTTTTCTATTTATGAAAATATCTTAGGGACTGTTTAGGAAAAGCGCGCTTTCAAGGTGATATTGCCGGTTTGGTTGATGAACAATTAGCATCTCGTGTGGGAAACCAGTTCATCGATATGTTCAACGCAAAAGTCTTTAAACAAGCACACGATACGCGCCAGATTTACCCGAGCCGAGTACACCGCCGATAATGTGACGGACTCGAAATGCCAGTCCGGTATGACCTCAACCAACTGTCTCGACGTTAATTGTTTGCCGCAGAGGATAGAAGGAATCTCCGCGATGCCCAAGCCATCAAGTACCGCCTGTTGGATACCGTTAAAATCATTGATGGAGAATTTCGGCTTCACCAATACCTTTTCCTTCTTTTTTCCATTAGTAAGCGTCCAGGCTGTTTCCCCAAAACTGAAGCCAAAGGCAATGAGAGGGTGGTCATAAAGATCTTTCGGATGCTGCAGGTGGCCGACTCTTTTGAGATAGTCAGGGGATGCCACGAGTACATGGCGGTAGCGAAGTAAGCGGCGGGCAACCAGACTGCTGTCATCCAGTTCGCCCACCCGTAAAGCCAGGTCAATACCGTCTTCGATCAGATGAACATAACGGTCTGCAATGAGCACCTGAACCGAAACGTTTGGATACAGTGCCTGAAAGCCACTGACCAATGGCACGACCAAGACTTCCGAAAGGTTTGGTGGGGCAGATAACCGTAATGTACCTGATACCTCATTCTGGCGATCATTGATGAGCAGATTGGCTGCCTCGAATTCCTCGACGCCCCGCCGGCAGCGTTCGTAATAGGCCTGGCCCATTTCCGTCAGGCGCAGTTGCCGGGTTGAGCGTTCCAGCAATCTCACACCCAGTGCTTTTTCGAGTTCACTGATTTTTCGGCTGACCGTGGAGACCGGTACATTCTCGCGTTGTGCTGTCCTCGAAAAACTATGGTTTTCAACCACTTTCACGAACAGCGCCATTGCATTTCTATCGATTGTTGCCATCAATAATCCCATAAATGGAAAAAAGATTTATAAATATTAACAATAATCTTGCCCATGGAAAAGAGATATTGTGCAATCTCAACCTACTTGAGTCCCATTTCATAAGGAACATAGACAATGAACAAACAACTGATACGGACAATGACAGCGGTAGTCCTGGTGCTTGGCCTTTTCTCCAGTGTGCAGGCTGAGAATTCAGATCAGTCCGCAATTCGTACCTTGCTTCAGACTTACGAGCAGGTGCTCAACGCCGGCGATGTCTCGGGTGTACTGAGGCTCTATACCCGGGATGGTGTTTTCATGGCACCGCATAATCCGTCGGCGGTTGGTATCCATGCGATCAAAACCGCCTACGAGTCG